>CAYTSY010000133.1:257-8946 GCA_964440555.1 uncultured Desulfobacteraceae bacterium | reverse complement strand
AAGGCTTTAGCCGGTAATTTTAGCGGCTCTCCGGCTAAAGCCTCGAATCCGAAAGCGCGGAGTCATTTCTTGACGAGTCCTAGCACCATCTCTATTTCAGGAGGCAGCATGAGTGTAGAAGAATTGTTCAAGGCCATGTCCCAGAGCGTCATCGAAGGCGAACCGGAGGAGGCCGAGCGGCTGGCGCGCGAAGCGCTGGCGCAAGGGATTGAGCCGCTGGAGGCGATCAACCGCGGCTTCGTCCCCGGCGTGAACGTCGTGGGCCGCGACTTTGGCTGCGGCGTTTTGTTCCTGCCCGACCTGGTGCGGGCGGGCGCGGCGATGAAGGCCGCCACCCGGGTCTTGGAGCCGGAAATGGCGCGGCGCGGCGCCAGGCGTGAATCGGCGGGCGCGGTCATCCTCGGGACCGTCAAGGGGGACATCCACGAAATTGGAAAGAACCTGGTGGGGACGATGTTCACGGCCAACGGCTTTCAGGTTCACGACCTCGGGGTGGACGTGCCGATCGAGGCTTTCGTGGTCAAAGCCCAGGCCGTGAACGCGGACCTCGTCGGCATCTCGGCCCTCCTCACGACGACGATGACCGGACAGCGCAAGGTGGTCGAGGCGCTGGACAAAGCCGGGCTGCGCCCCAAGGTAAAAGTGATGGTCGGGGGCGCGCCCGTCACGCGCGGGTGGGCCAGCGAGATCGGCGCCGACGGTTATTCCGAAGACGCCATAGGCGCGGTGAAGGTCGCCAAGCAATTGTTGGGGGACTGAGCTTGTCGAAGTCAGAGAGAAGCCATGACGATTGCGACAATTGAAGCAATGACAAATGGCAAATGACAAATGGTCAGAGAGAAGCTATGACGATTGCAACGATTGAAGACCCTAAGATCAGCTTGAACATTCTCAGCGAGGGCGAAGTCCGCCGGATTCATACGGCTACGCTCGACGTGATCGAATCCGTCGGCGTGCGTTTTCCCTCGGCCAAAGCCCTGGATATTTTGCAGGCGCACGGCGCGACGGTGGACCGCGAAACGCGCATTGCCAAAATTCCGGGCCACGTCGTAGAGGCCGCCCTGGCGATGGCCCCGCCCGTTTACACCCTCGCGGCCCGCGACCCGTCCCTTGATCTCCCCCTCGACGGGCGGCACTCGTACCTGGGCACCGACGGCTGCGGCGTGGAAGTGCTGGATGCCTTCACGGGCGAGCGGCGCCGCTCGACCCTGCAAGACGTTTCCGACGCCGCCCGCGTGGCCGACTGCCTCGACGCGATCGCCTTCCACTGGACGCCCGTCTCGGCGCAGGATTGCCCGCCGGAGAGCCGCAGCCTGCACGAACTGCTGGCGATCTGGAACGTGAGCAAAAAGCACGTGCAGACCGAGACCATCGTGACCGAGCGCGAAGCGCGCGCGGCGGTGGAAATGGCGGCCGCCATCGCCGGCGGGCGCGATGAACTGCGGAGGCGGCCCGTGCTCTCGATCATGCAGTGCACCTACTCGCCCCTCGCGCAGGACGGCGGGAGCCTCGAGGCCGGGCTGGTCGCCGCCGAAGCCGGGCTGCCGGTCGGCTACATGACCATGGCTTCATGCGTTTCTACCGGGCCGGCGACCCTGGCCGGAAACCTGGTGGTCGGCAACGCCGAAGTCATCAGCGCATTGGCCCTCATGCAAATGGCCTATCCTGGCTGCCCGGTGTATTACGCCGCCGCGCAGACGGCGATGGATTTGCGGACGGGCGCGTACACGGGCGGCGGCCCGGAAGATTATCTCTTCGGCGCGGCGACGAACGTGCTGGCGGACTTTTACCGCGTGCCGCTCTCGATGGGCGCGTTTGCGACCGGCGCGAAGGAACCCGGCTGGCAGAGCGCGGTGGACAATTCGTTCTCGTCCTTCATGGCCGTCTCGACCGGGGCCGACATGCTCCTCGGCGCGGGGCTGCTGCACGGCTCGCGCATCCTCTCGTATGAAATGCTCGTGATGGACGCGGAAATCTGGAGCATCGCGCGGGCGATGAGCCGCGGCATCGTGGTGAACGACGAAACACTGGCCCTGGACGCGATCCGGGCCGTCGGGCCGGGCGGGAACTTCCTCGCGCTCAAGCAAACGAAGAAGCACATGCGCGAACTCTGGCAGCCCACACTGATAGACCGCCGCCCCTATAACGTATGGGAAGAAAAGCGCGACGGCGCGCGCGACTGGGCGCGAGAAAAGGCGCAGGCCATCCTGCGCGACCATCACCCGGCGCCGCTGGACGAGAGGCTGGCGGCGGAACTGCGGCGCATCATCGCCAGCGTGGAGTAGTCCGGGTTGACGACTTGCCCCACCCGTTTCGAGTAAGACCCGGTATTTAGACTACACCCCGATGGAACATCAGGCAACGCATAACTTCACCCTATGCTGTGACAGGCGAAACCTGGTATTCAATACGGCTTGGCAGGGTAACATGGCGCGAAGCGTCCAGGATTTCTAAGGACACTAAATTGCCTGAAGCGTCGTAATCCAGTATCACGCCGGGTTTATCTTCGTCGCTTTCGGCAACAGGCGTATCTGCGAAGATAACGGTTAGTGTGTCTGTCTCGCGGTCATAAATAACTTTCATGCTTCGGCCCTCCAATACTTCTCGACTTTGCCTCAACACGCCGGAATCAAACTGAGCTTGGCGAAGATTATACGGCGTTTCTGGCAAACCGACATGCTCTCCTGACCGCGCCTTTTTGCGGTCAGGAGACGCGAAGCGGACGGGGGGCGAGGGCCCATTTACGCGCTGCAAGCCGGCTTGTATAATCCACGGGATGCCGTCCTACGAACCCGTGATTGGCCTTGAAATCCACATCCAACTGAACACCCAATCCAAGGTGTTCTGCGCCTGTCCGGCGGACTCATGGGGCGCGCTGCCGAACACCAATATCTGCCCGGTGTGCACGGGGCTGCCCGGCGTGCTGCCGGTGCTCAACCGCGCCGTGGTCGAGAAGGCCGTGCTGCTCGCCGCCGCCGTCCACTGCGCCGAGATTCAGCCGCAGAGCTTCTTCGACCGCAAGAACTACTTCTACCCCGACCTCCCCAAAGGCTATCAAATCACGCAATACGACGAGCCGCTTGGCCGCCGCGGCTGGTTCGACGTGCCCCTGCCGTCGGGCGAGACGCGCCGGGTGGCGATCCACAAGATGCACGTGGAGGAAGACGCGGGGAAGACGAAGAACGACCCGCTGCACGGCGTGCGGCTGATTGACATGAACCGCTGCGGCGTGCCGCTGATCGAGCTGGTGACCGGCCCGGACTTGCGCTCGGCGGACGAGGCCGCGCAGTTCCTCATCCGCCTGCGCCAACTCCTGCGCTGGCTGGACGTCTCCGAGGCGAACATGGAGCGCGCCCACCTGCGCTGTGACGCCAACGTCTCCATCCGCGAGGCCGGCGCGACCGCCCTCAATCCCAAGACCGAGATCAAGAACGTCAACTCTATCGAGGCCGTGCGCGATGCCATCGAGAAGGAAATTGAGCGGCAGATCAAGGAAGTGAGCGCGGGCCGCCGGGTGGAGGCGTGGACCCTGGAGTGGGACGAGGACACGCAAACCTTGAAGAAGATGCGCTCGAAGGAGACCGAGGCCGACTACCGCTACTTCCGCGAGCCGGACTTGCTCTCCGTGCTGGTGAGCGACGAGTGGCGCGACGAGATTCTCAAGCGCCTGCCCGAACTGCCACTCGAGCGCCGCGCCCGGTTCCGCGAGCAGTACAAGCTCTCGGACTACGACGCCGCGATCCTGACCGAGGAACGTTCGTTGTCCGACTACTACGAAGAAGCCGTGCGGCGGTGGGGGGGCGAGCCAAAGGTCGTGGCGAACTGGGTGCAGAACGAAGTTCTCCGGCTGCTCAACGAGAAAGGCCTCTCCGCCGCCGAACTGCCTTTCACGGCGGCGCACCTGGCCGAGCTGGTGCGGCTGGTGGAGGACAAAGTCATCACCCGGCAGACGGGGGTGGGGTTGATCCCGAAAGTCATCGCGTCCGGCAAAACACCCAAGGCCATCGTCGAGGCCGAGGGACTGGCCCAAATCTCCGGGGACGAGGCGATCCGCGCCATCGCGCAGCAAGTCCTGGCCGAGAACCCGGATCAGGTCGCCGCGTACAAGGCCAAGCCGGCGCTGCTCAAGTGGTTCGTCGGGCAGGTGATGAGGAAGTCGCAAGGCAAGGCCAATGCGCAATTGGCGGAGAAGATACTGAGCGAACTACTGATTGGGTGATTGAGTGGTTGGGTGATTATTCGCCCACTCGCCCAATCACCCACTCGCCCAATCACCCAATCCACTGTGTCCTCCAACTCCTATCTCCGCCTCAACCACCTCCGCTTCCACTACCGCTATTGGGGCGGGGAGGGGCGGCCCCTGGTGCTGCTGCACGGCCTGGCCTCGAACGCGCGCATCTGGGACGCGAAGCGTGTCGCGCCGAGGCTGGCCGAGCATTTCCGCGTCTTCGCGCTCGACCAGCGCAGCCACGGCCTGACCGACCGCGCCGACGACGGCTACGATTTCCCGAGCATCGCCCGCGCCATCTATGAGCAGAAGACCTCCGAGTTGTACGCCCGCCTGCGCCTCCCGGCGCTGTTGTGCCTGGCCGTCCCGCCTCCGCCGCGCGACGAAAATGCCGAGCAATTTCTCGCCCGCAAGCGGGAGGGGATTGCGCGCGCCGAGCAGGCCGCGCCCCTCGTGTGGACCGTCTGGTTCGAAGATACCGTGCACGACATTCCCCTCCATCGCCCCGCCGAACTGGCACAGGCCATCCTGGATTTTGGATTTCCGCTTTGAGAATAATCTGCGGGAAAATTAAGGGGATGCCCCTGGTATTGTTGTTGATCACCCGCCTGGGGCTTGGCCTGGTGTACAGTTTGACGACGCCTCCCTGGGAGGCTTATGACGAGGACGGCCATTTTGCCTATGCCCGCTATCTTGCCAAACACCGCACTTTGCTCCAACCGGGTGATCCGGAGGCCGCGCAGGTCTGGGAAAAATTCCAACCTCCCCTGTACTACATCCTGATCGCCGCCGCGATTGCCGGCTTCGATCTGGGCGAGACCTTTCAGGCGCCCGAGCGCAACCCCTATATGGGCTACGGGAACGCCGGCGTCAATTATGCGGTGCACCCAGATCATCTGGAGGGGGCCGCCTATCAAACCGTGTTGGCCGTATACGTAGCGCGTGTGCTTGGGGTCGTGATCAGCACTGCCAGTGTGCTCTTCGTTTACCTGGCTGCGCGCCTGATCTGGCCCGCCGAAGCCGCCACGACTTGGGCCGCCGCTGGCCTATATACCTTCTGGCCGCAATTCCTTTTTGTCGGCAGCATGGTCACCAACGACGCCCTGGTGACCAGTCTGGCGGCGGTGCTGGTCTATTTATCCATCAAGCTGGCGAAGGAGGGGTTCCACCTGTGGCCGGCAGTGCTGCTAAGCGCCGTCCTGGGAATGGCGCTGCTGACCAAACTGAATGCGCTGGCGTTTATCCCTATGGCTTTGGCGGCCATCCTGATGAGCCTCGCCTCAGGCCCTCAGCGTGCGCGGCGCTGGAAATCACCTGGCCCCTGGCTCGTGTTGGCAGGCTTGGGCCTCCTGATTGCAGTTGTCGTGCGATTGCTCGGCTCACTGGAATTTGTCACGGCCCAGGCTTTCCAGGTCAGGACGGTGACCCAATTCCTGGAATCTGTCCCTAACCTCGGCGAGGCAAAAGGGCCGACAGGCTCGAATTTTGTTCTCGCCGCGCTGCGTTACGGCTTCCGTACTTTCTTGGCTTCGTTTGGTTGGGGGAATCTGGAAACATACCCCTGGCTCTATAGGCTCTGGACGCTCGGCGCAGGTTTATCCGTCGTCGGCTTGATCGTGGCTGGCCTTCAAAGATCTCGCCTCCTGCCTGCCCCTCTCCACGCCCATTGGGTGAGCACACATCCAGAGCAGGAGAACGGTGGGCGAATCAAATTGCTGGCCCTCATGGCGCTCCAGGTCGTCAGCCTGATCCTATTGACCTTGGGCCTGGCGATTTCCTACCAGACGATTTATCTCGTTCCCGGCCGGTATCTTCTCCCCGGCCTGCCGGCCGCCAGCTTTTTGTTGTTCGCCGGCTGGCGCGCGCTGATCCCTCGTGGGCTGCGGCGGCCCTTCTGGAAAGCCGTCAGCCTGGGGGCGGTGCTGGTGGGATGGTCTATCCCTTTCAATACCTTAGCGCCCGCCTACGCCAGGCCGCGCCCTCTCTCGTCCCAGGCGGCGTCCGTGATAAACGCTGCGCGTGCCGCGCCCTTCCTGTTTGGCGGAAATATTCAATCCCTTGGCTATATCCAGCCCAGGGCGGCAGCCCCGGGAGAGGATTTAAAGATTTCGCTGTGCTGGCAGGCCATTGCGCCGGTATCTCAAAATTATCCGGTCCGGCTCGAAATCGTCGGGCCGGATGGGCAGGGATATGGAGGGCTGGAGACTTATCCTGGACGAGGCAATTACGCCACGTCGCTGTGGGCGGTGAACACGCCGTTCTGCGACCAATACGCCGTCAACATCGGGAAAGCTATTCCAGCGCCCTCCCTCGCCGGGTTGCGTGTGTCACTGCTAAATGGCGTTGGGGGCGAGAAGTTGCCGCTCACAAACCTGGCCGGGGCCTCGCCGGAGGACGCTGCCATCTGGATTCCTGTCAAGGTCCAGGCCAGCGGCGTTATCCCCGCCTTAGCCCATCCAGCCAGGTATCGCTTTGGCAGTGGAATTGTCTTGAGCGGGTACGACCTTCAGGCCCTTCCGGCTGAGAAGCCGGGAGTTCGGGTCGCCCTGCGCTGGGAGGCGCTGGAGGACATCCGGGAGAATTACGTGGTCTTCGTCCACCTGCGCGACACTCCCCAAAACGCTTATACTCAAGATGACCAGCAGCCCCGGCGAGGCTGGTATCCGACAGCGTGGTGGGACAAGGGGGAAGTCGTCTTGGACGAACATACTCTTTACTAGCCCGCGACGACGGCGGCGCCCCCCTTGGATCTCTACCTTGGCCTCTATGACGCCGAGACACATATTCGCCTTCCGGCTTTTGACGCCCAGGGCAACCCGGTGGCTAACGGCGAAGTGATCCTGGCGCGGGGCGTGACTTTTCCACAAGGAGGTGGAGTTTCTTTCGATTCCTCCGCTCCTTGAGTTCCCGATCACTTTTCCCAATATAATCTCACTTGTGGACACAAATTTTGAAAAAGACTTCTGCCGGGCTAACTGACTATCCTTTAATCCCACCGGCTGTGCTCGGGGCGTTGGTGTTCGTGGTGCTGACCAGCGTGTATGGCCTGACGTATGCTGGCACCTTTAATTCGGGTGACGAGCACCTGTTTGTGAGCGGGGCGCAGAGCCTGGGCGCATGGGGTGAACTGAACACAAGCCAGGTATACAGCGCCCGTCCCTTAGAGGGTTACGTCGAACCGGGTCAGGCGTTATTGGGGGCGGCCCTCTACCAATTGACCCGGCTGAGAGGGGTGGGCGGAGTTCACGTTCTTTTTCTGACCAACGTATATGTGACCGCACTGACGGGGAGCACGGTGTTTTGGTTGGCTCGCCAGCATGGTTACCGCCCGGGTGTGGCTGTGGGCACGGCGCTGACCTTTGGCCTGGGGACAATGGTCTGGCCTCACACGAAATTCTATTTCCGCGACCCGCTGGCCATGCTGTTTGTTGCCCTCGCCGCATGGAGCTTTGAGCTGGTTTTCACGCGACGTAGCCTGCTCGGACAGATGAGCCAGTGGGGTATGACATTGGTCCTGCTCGGGTGTGGCGCCCTGTCCAAAAACACCGCCGCGGTCACCTTGCCGGTTTTTCTGTTCACGGCGCTCGTCCGCGCTGTGGCTGCTCGTGCTGAGCGCCGGACAGCATTGATTGGGATGGCGGTCGTCGCTGCCGGAGCGAGTCTGGCGTTGGTCATTCCATTAGCAGGGAACCTCGTTCGCTTCTCGCCGATTAACTACCTGAATGTGCTGCTCTCCTTTGGGCGCGAGCCGCTGAACGCCCAATTTGGAAAATTCGTACTGGGCCTGTTGGTCAGTCCGGGTAAGGGCGTCTTTATCGAGTCTCCCGTTCTGTTGTTGGCGCTAATAGCGCCCTTGACGGGTACAGCCGGACGCGATTGGCGCAAGCTACTCGCACCGTGGTTGATGGTGCTGGGATTGGCGCTGGTGACCGCCAGGATCAAGGACTATCTCTGGTGGGGCGGCGTCGGGTGGGGAGTGCGCCATATGCTCCCGGCCCTGCCGCTGCTTGCAGTGGCCTGCGCCCCGGCGCTGCAAGCCATTTGGGACACGAAGTCACGCTGGCTCAAGCTGGCGGGAGGCGGGCTGCTCCTCCTCAGTGGACTGGTGCAATTTGGTGCAGTGGCCGCTTCCCCAAAAGTATATTATGACCGGATCGGTGCCATTGCTCCCAACGCAGCTTGGACGGTGGCTATCTGGAATCCGTTGTATTCAGAGATCGTTGGCTACTGGCAAACAGTGCTGGAAGGCCACCGCTGGGATTTCGCGTGGGTGCGCATTTTCCCGGGCAACCCGGGGCTGGTAAGTGTGCTGGTGGGAGGTCTGGTCGTCATGCTCGTGGCTGCCCTCGCCGCTCTCTGGCGAGCAGGGTCTCACGCTCCGCGCCGAAGTCTGACACGGATCGCAGGTCTGTTGGTCATTCTAGCCGTGAGTGTGATGCCCTATGGACTGCTGCGTGCCTA
>CAYTSY010000133.1:0-247 GCA_964440555.1 uncultured Desulfobacteraceae bacterium | reverse complement strand
TGGCGATGTCGTTATCGTCCGCGGCTATCTTCATCCGCTCTGGTACTTCTTTCTGAACTACGTGCGGTCGCCGGTGCCGTGGTATGTTATCGCCGGGGCCGCGCCAGACGCGGCGCAAGCGGAGGCGATTAGAGCGAACCAGTCCCCGGGGCAGGCATTGGACACATCCACTTCAGTTTTGTTCAGGACGATCTTGCCGGCGCGATATGCACGGCGATGTCATCCCTTTACATGGGGGCCGCATGCC
>CAYTSY010000132.1:7918-8946 GCA_964440555.1 uncultured Desulfobacteraceae bacterium | reverse complement strand
ATCGCTGATGGCAGGCGAGGTGGCTTCGCTGTTGTTTTCCCGGATGACGGTTCCCATTCTCTATTTCCTGGATAAACGCTGGGAATCCGCCCATCATCATACGGCCGATGCTTCCCGTGAGACCCTGTAGATACGTAAATTGTCAAAGTCTTTTACAAAATACATAAGACAAATTTTTCCTGCTTGACGCATTCATGAATAATTAATATAATTTCATGAAACCAATAGAAAAGGAGCGACAATATGGCCAATTTGCAAATCAAAGGCATTGATGATCGGCTCTACGAAGAAATAAAAGCGCTTGCCGCAATGGAAAATCGATCCGTCAGCCAGCAGGTCCTTTTTTTATTACGCTTAATGATCAGCAGAAAAAATCCTCTTGGGGCAGTTAAATCCACGGGGGAAATGCTGCTGGAACTCTCGGGCTCATGGCAGGACCCGAAAACCCCGGAAGAAATCGTTTCGGAAATTCGGAGTGCCAGAAAAAATTCTGAAAAACCGGAACAAGGATTCTGACGTGTACCTCCTGGATACGGACACCCTGATCTATACGCTGAAAGGCGAAAAAACCGTGGTTCGAAATATCGCGCGCCATGTTCATGACCCCATCAAAACAACCGTGATCACGCTGATGGAACTTTATTACGGCGCATATAAATCTCAAAATAAAAACAGCAATCTTTCCAAAATAAAAACGCTGACCCAATTCATGGAAATTCTGCCGGTGGGGCCGGAAGCGGTTGAAATCTTTGGTTTGTTGAAAGCAGACCTTGAGTCCGGGGGAACCCGCCTGGACGATTTTGATTTAATTATCGCTTCCATCGCCATGGCTCACAACCAGATTCTGGTCACCAACAACGAAAAGCACTTCAAAAGAATCAACGGCCTCAAAATTCAAAACTGGATAAAAGCAGATTGAGGGCGTGAATAAACACCGGATATGATTTCGCGACTCATTCGGGTTAAAGCCAATCATCGCAACCCGGAAATCTCCTGAAGCAAATACACCGCTTCGGCCAGGCCGATCC
>CAYTSY010000132.1:0-7908 GCA_964440555.1 uncultured Desulfobacteraceae bacterium | reverse complement strand
CATAGACGTCAAGAACCGTGATCACATGGGATCGGATGGAAGACCCCACAGCCTTGACCTCAAGGGTATGCGTCCCTTGCGTCATAGCCGTGTCCTGCCAAAACCCTTCCCATAAACGCGGATTGCCGGGAACTTGGGCCATGGGATGCCAGTCGGCGCTTCCGTCTAGCCGAAAACTCACCCGGGTCACGGGATTTTTGTCAAAAACCAGTGCCCGGACCGGTTTGGGATTTACTGAACCAATGGCGTACGCATACGGATTGATGGCCGCGCCGTAGTTGATATCCAAAGGGGCGGTGATGAGCACTGCCGGCCAGACATTGACATCCTGGGCAATGGTGGAGATGCCGTTGCAGTCTATGGCGATGATATTGTAATGGTCAACAGCAGCCCTCCCCAGAGAAGACGCATTTAAGTAAAAAACCCCGTCCGAATGGTCAGCCGGCAGCAGCTCTTTTTTAAACTGATGGGTATGGCCATAAGCATACATCGAAACCCCATAAGTCTCCATCAAACGTTTCAGTTCCTCTGCGCCGTAAGTCACGTACGTATCGATCGCTACTCCCGTGGGTTTCAGGGGATGGTGGCCGAAAATGACGGTTAAATCCGCATCCGCATTTTCCTCGAGCCTGTCTTCGATAAACGACAGCTCGCCGGCATCCAGCCCGGCGTGATCGCCAAACAAATAACTCCAAAAATTTGCACCGTCGTTTCCGGCCGTGTTGATCCCGATAAAGTGATAACTCCCGAAAGGAAAATCCTTCCGCCAGGACACCTGGGTGCTTCCCGTAAACCGGCCTTGCAGGGAGTGGGTCAGATAGTAGGAAAAATTTTTGTCGTTATAATGGTCATGGTTGCCGGGGATATCGAAAAAATTTTGTTCATGGATTCCGGCATTCAGCAGAATTTGCTTGTAGGCTGTCCATTCCGAAAGATAGGGGCCGTTTGGAATAACCCCGCCGTTTGTGGAATCGGTCAGATCCCCGGATGCGACAATGAATTCGGGATTGATGATGGTTTTGCCTTCCGTGATGATCCAGGTAAGATTCGCGCTCTCCTGTTCCCCCGGCGCGCCGATGATATGGGTGTCTGAAATCTGGATAAACCAGAAGATCCGGTCGTGGGCCGAACTGTAATAAGCGGAATACGGATCACCGGCAGGGGCGAGCGTGGCCCACCCGGTGAAAAACAAAAAAAAAGCGCCGGTGAGGATTTTGTTCAAAACTGAAAATGCGCGGTTGCCGCAGGTTTTCATGTAGACGTCAATTGCCGGCTTTTGCCTTGATTTCTTTTATCAGCCGGTCAATCTGCTCCATCCGTGCGGGTTCCTTTGACATGGTTTTGGCATGGGTCAGTAGATTTTCCGCATCCTGAAAGCGATCCATCCGGACATACAAAGACGATAAAAACAGGTAGTTGTCAATGTTTTGCGGTTCCAGTTCAATGGTTTTCATGTATTCATCGGCCGCCTCGGAATATTTTTTTAACACGGCGCAGACGCGGGCCAGATACCGGTGCGATTCGACCAGATCCTCTTTCAGCGCAACGGCCCGGCGAAACGCCTGCTCCGCCTGCTCCAGTTTGGCATGGGCTTCGGTTGTCTGTCCCTTGGGCAACAGGTCATAGAATCCTTCCTGAAACAATTTTATCCCGGTCTCATGAAAATATTCGGCATCCGGGGCTTTTTCTTTTGATCCGCAGCCTGGAAACAATGAAAAAGCAAGAAAAAGAGATGCAATCAGTGAAAACTTTCGACGGTACGTCATGGTTCGCTCCTGTATAGGTTAATGCGCTGCAGACCAGTTCTCCCCCCACGCGACATTGACCTTCAAGGGCACCTTGAGGGTCCATATCCCTTCCATGATTTCTTTCACCAGATGGATGAGGGGAGTAAGCTCTTCCGGGGGGACCTCAAAGACTAGTTCATCATGAACGGTCAGCAGCATGGCGGATTGAAAATGCCGGGCGTCAAGCTCGCGGTCGATCCGGATCATGGCGAGCTTGATCAGATCCGCGGCCGTACCCTGGATCGGCGTGTTCACGGCGATCCGCTCTGCGGCTTCCCTGACATTTTTATTGCTGCTGTTGATGTCCGGGATCATCCGGATGCGGTCCAGCAGCGTGCTGGTTTTCTGGGTCCGTCCGGCATCTTCGATGGTGCGGTCGATAAACTGTTTTACACCCTTGTACCGGAGAAAATAATGATCAATGTAATTTTTCGCCATCTTCTGGCTGATGTTAAGTTCCTTGCTCAGGCTGAACGCGCTCATGCCGTAAATGATGCCGAAATTGATGATTTTGGCATGCCGCCGCAACTCCGGCGTGATCATCTCCGGGAAGATCCCGAACACCTCGTTGGCGGTGCGGGTGTGTATATCTTCTTCTTTTAAAAATGAATCGATTAAAATCGGATCGCCTGAATAATGGGCCAGGATTCTGAGTTCCACCTGGGAATAATCCGCGGAAACCATGTGCCACCCGGTTTTGGGGATAAAGGCGCTGCGGATTTCCCGGCCCTCTTCCGTGCGGATGGGGATGTTTTGAAGGTTGGGGTTGGAGCTGCTCAGCCGCCCGGTGGCAGCGACCGTCTGATTATAGGAGGTGTGTATCCTGCCGGTTTCCGGGAGGATCAGATCGATCAAGGCGTCGGTGTAGGTGGACTTGAGCTTTGCCAGGGTCCGGTGGCGCAAAACCAGATTCGGAAGTTCGTGGTGCTGGGCCAGAATGGTCAGAACATCGACATCCGTCGAGTAGGCTGTTTTTTTCACCGTTTTTTTCTGGAACGGGAGCTTTAATTTTTCAAACAGGATGTGGCCGAGCTGCTGGGAGGATTTGATGTTGAATTCTTCACCGGCAAGGGCGTATATTTGTTGATCCAGTTGCGTTATCTGATGTTCGAAACTTTTGGAAAGTTCCCTGAGTTTGTTTTCATCAACGCGGATTCCCCGCATTTCCATGCGCATCAGCACGGGAATTAAGGGCATTTCAACGGTCTCAAACAATCGGGTGAGACCGATTTCTTCCAGTTTGGGAGACAGGATGTTTTTGATCTTCAGTGTCAGGTCCGCATCTTCGCAGGCATAGGGTACGGCCTCTTCCAGCCGGACCTGCGCAAATGTCGCAGCACCTTTGCTCTTTCCCACAAGGTCGGCAAAGGCGATGGTTTTGTGGGAGAGAAGATCCATGGCCATTTGGTCCAGGCCGTGGGCCCTTTTGGACGGGTTGATCAGGTAGGAGGCCAGCATGGTGTCGAACACGACTCCCTCAAGGCACAGGCCGTGGCGCAACAGGATGATCCAGTCGTATTTAATGTTCTGGCCGATTTTTTTTCTTTCCGGATTTTCCAGAACCGGCTTTAATTTTTCAAGGACAAAGGCCGCCGAAAGTTGCCCGGGCGCACTTTCCGGGTCATGGCCGCAGGGGATATAAAAGGCCTCATCGGGTTGGATCGCAAATGAAAGGCCTACCAGCCGGGCTTTCATGGGATCTTCGGAAGTGGTTTCCGTATCCAGGGCAAAAATTTCGGCAGCCGCAAGCCGGCCAACCAGGTTGTCCAGGTCTTTGGCGGTAAGGATGGCGCTGTATGCCGCATCTTTCCGGTCCGCTTCTTGTTGAAACTCCTGCTGCAACTGGCGGAATTCGAGTTTTTTAAAAAGCTGCAAAAGCGCTTCCACATCCGGTGGTCTGGCCAAAAACGCATCCGGATCAAACGATATCGGCGCATCCGTGTCGATGGTGACGAGTTTTTTGCTCAAAAACGCCTGTTCCTTAAACGCCGCCAGGTTTTCCTTTTGCTTTTTCCGGGTGATCTTATCGAGATTCTCATACAGATTCTCCATGCTGCCGAATTCCTGGATCAGCGCCAGCGCCGTTTTTTCACCGATTCCCGGGACTCCCGGGACATTGTCGGAAGCGTCGCCCCAAAGTCCCATCACATCGATGAGTTGATCCGGTTCAATCTTGTAGGCGGCCTTTACGGAATCAAGATCCAGAACCTGGTCTTTCATGGGATCCCAGATCGTGACGGCTTCAGAGACGAGCTGTTTGAAATCCTTGTCCCCGGTCACCACGACCACGTCATACCCTTCGGCCCGGGCGCGCTGCGCAAATGACCCGATCAGATCATCAGCCTCATAGCCATCCCGTGTAATGACCGGCAGATTAAATGCCGTCGTGATCGCCTTGATATAGGGAATCTGAACGGCCATATCCTCGGGCATGGGCGGGCGGTTGGCTTTATATGACGGATAGAGTTCGTGCCGGAACGTCGGCCCCCGGGCGTCAAAAAACATGGCCAGGTATTCCGGTTTCCGCTCCTTGATCAGTTTGATCAGCATTCTGGCAAACCCGAATGCGGCATTGGTGGGAAGCCCTTCGGAATTGGACAGGTCCCGGATGGCATGATAGGCCCGGTAAATGTAGGCGGTCCCGTCGATGAGATAGAGTGTCTTTTGATTTTTCATTCAGGGTTCTTTCAGGTCCGGCGTTTTGTTGCGTCAAGACAGGCGGTACTTTGCGCGACTCATTTTATAAATTTTTGGCTCACTTGGCGAAGCATTCATGTTCCCTTTAAAATGCGTCGCGGTCCACACTTATTTCGAATCGTTTTATTTTACTTTCTTTAGGTGTTTTTGCCGCGTTTGTCAACTTTTCCCCGGGACGGTTTGTCAGATGGTATAGAGGATGAATGTAAAAAACGCTTGATCAGTAAAGCCGCCAATGCTATCGAGGTTTTCGTAAACTTCGATTGTATCATTAGCGGAATCCTCCAAATTCTCTCCTTTAACTTTCACCAAAGGAGGCCACGATGAGCAGATTTTTATTTACCAACTTATGGTCCGATGATCTTGGGTTGCCAACTCGAACTGTCCCCATTGCTGTTGCGCTTTCAAAAAAAGGGCACGAGGTCTGTTTCTGCAACCCGGCGGCTTCGCCCAGCACGATTATCCGGGAAGCGGGACTGCGAAACATCCCACCCGAAATTCATCTTTCACCCGCCTTGAGCGTACCTTGGACCACCCAGGTCTGGAATGTCGATCATTTCTCCGCATTGTTCGGGTATACGGACGAGGCGTATGTGGAAGATTGTATCGGGGCGGTAATCCGGGTGATCGAAACCTTTGACGCGGACATTGTGGTGGATTCCTGGAACCTGTTTGCCTGCGTGGCGGCGCGTATCATGAAAAAGCCTTTGGTGACCGTTATTCAGGCGGACATGCATCCGGCCAACAAGGGGTTTATCTGGTGGAAGGAGACCCCGGACGATATCCCCACCCCCGTGCCGGCTCTAAACAAAATATTGGCAAAGCATGGTCTTGCCCCCCTGGAAAAATCCTCGGATCTCTTTCGGGGGGATCTGACACTGTGTGTGGGAGTCCCCGAGACCGATCCGATCCCTGAAGCGGAAAAAGTTATCCATGTCGGCCCCATATTCTACCGGAAAACCGCAGCCAAACTGCCGAAGCGTTTAAATGACCTTTCCCGGGAAGTCCCGCTGATATGGGTTTACTCCGGGAATCCGGAGTATTTCAAGGGCATCCGAACCTGGGGAGACTCCATCGTGGTATTGGAAGCTTCCGTTGCCGCATTCGCCGGCCGGGACGTGAATGTGGTCATGACTACGGGACACCATGAGCTTCCGGAAGAACTTTGCCCGTTGCCGGAAAATTTTCGGTTTGAAAAATTTCTGCCCGGCATTGCTCTGGCGCTGCGCTGCGACCTTGTGATCCATCACGGAGGGCATGGATCAACCATGACCGCAGCCTATGCCGGGACTCCGGCTGTTATTATCCCGACCTATTCGGAGCGTGAAAGCAATGCCCGGAGAATGGCAGCGCTTGGCGCGGCTGAAATGATACTGCCTGATACAAATGCTTCGTTTGAAAGAAACGTATCCCCTGAGACCCTCTGGGAAACGGCGATGCAAGTACTTGTGAATCCGTCTTACAGGGAAAATGCGAAAAAAATAAGCAAAAAAATGGTTCTTTACGGTGGCGAGCAGCAGGCGGCAAAACTGATAGAGGGCTTGGCCGACACGAAAAGAGATATTTACAGACTGCATTAAGCGCGGTAGTGCCCATTTCTGGATGGACACGGGGTTTCATTAATCTTAAAAGATAAAAAGGAGTTCCTGACATGAAAAAAATCCATATATTGATGGCTATCGGCATCGTTTTGGGGATTATTTTATCTATCGGAGCCTGCATGGTGGCCCCGGTGTATGATACGCCGGGAGGCTATTATGGCGGCCCCAATCCGGTGATTCACGATCCGCCTCTCTTTCTTTATCCCCCTTCTCTTGGTTTCTATGCAGCGATCGGGATTCCCTACGACCTTTTTTATATTGACCGGTATTTCTATCTGCATCACGGGAAAAGCTGGTATAGATCCCCCCGTTATAACGGGCCGTGGGGGGCGATGAAATATGATCACCTCCCCAGGGGTCTCCGGAAATACCGGTATGACGATATTGTCCGCGGAAGAAACCACGAGTACAGAAGCTACCAGAAAGAAAGAAACAGATACCAGGGCAGATCTTTTCGTCCGGAAAGGTATGATTCCCCGGATAGAGGGGGGGAAAGCAGAGACGGGTTCAGGAGAAAATAGCGTAAACGGGAAGAGCCGCTTTGTTTTCACAGTCCCGGGGCCGCTGGCCATCAACCACCGGCCCCGGGTTTCAAATCAAAAAATCTTCGACCAGAGACCGGTTGGCTTTACGCCCGGCCGCTCGAATGATTTGTCCTCGTTGCATTTTGTTTGGCATTTTGTTTGCCATTTCATCTATCCTGCTTCATTCAAGTCACCGTATAACCGATCGATACTGAGTTCACCTGCGAAGGTCTGTCCGCCGATGGCCATGAAGCGTTTCATCCTCTCCTGAGCTTCGGGGAGAGATAAAGAACGCCAAAAAAGAACGGTTTCCTCTAAAAGCCCTTCGACAATGGGAAGACTTGCTGCGTTTTGGACCGATTTTTTAGCCAATGCAATGGCCCGGGCCGGGAAAGAGGCGATCCGGTATGCCAGATCCTCGACAAAAGGCCCGATCTCGTCTACCGCCAACGCCCGGTTGATATATCCATATTGTTCGGCGATTTCGGCGGTAAAGTCGCCGCACCCCAGGACCACTTCAAGGGCCCTGGCCTGTCCCATCAGCCTGGGCAGCCGCTGGGTGCCCCCGCCGCCCGGGATGATGCCCAGGGCCGTTTCCGGCTGTCCTAAAATTGCCCTGCCTTTTGCCCCGAAACGCATATCCAGCCCCAATACAAACTCGCTGCCGCCGCCCCGGGTCCGGCCTTCAATTTTGGCGATGCTGACCTTGGGCATGCATCGAAACGCCTCGCAGGTTTTGTTTAACTCATGCAGTTCGATGAGACCCGGCGGAGGCTGATCCGCAATAAAGGATAAAACTTCCACATCATAATGGGCGATGAAAAAATCCGCGTTGGCACTGTCGAACACCACGACGCTGACTTCCGGATCCGCGGCGATTTCGCCGGAAAGACGGTACAGCTCCGCTGAAAGATCAACGGTCATCAGATTGATCGGCGGGTTGTCGATGGTAGCGAACAGGACCCCTTTTTGTTGACGAAACCGTAGTCGTGCATAATCCTGGTAGGCCATGTTGATCCTCCTTTCATGTCAAAGGGTTTAAAGACAAAAACCGTCATGTTGCAGCGCAGGTCTGAAAAGCTTCCATGGCATGAAGTGTTGCCTCCTGACCGGCATAGATGCAGGAGTACAGAAGGGCATCATCCTGAGTATATGCACAAAGTCATAGTTTTTTACGGGCATTGTACTCCGGACCAATCAGTTTCGCTCTGGTTACCGCTTCGCTCATGATTTGTTCTGACCTGCTCCAATCTTCCAAACGCCTTTTTCAAGAAAAGCTTCTATGGTTTGGCGATTTGC
>CAYTSY010000131.1:0-9039 GCA_964440555.1 uncultured Desulfobacteraceae bacterium | reverse complement strand
GAGGCCGTTTATTTCAAATGCGGGTACCCTGTTCAAGTTCAAAAGCGCATAATTTATTTTAAAATATTTCCGCAACCCAAAACTTTCAACTATCAAGTTTCAACTCATTTCAAAACATATCCTCCCGAGATCTCCGGATTCATCAGGCGGTTTTTGATTTCGCTCAGCGATTCTTCGGCCAGATACTTCAAAAATGTGAACCGCTTTTCAAGAGGATAGACTTTGGTGATTTTTCCTTTTATCCCGGCAAGTTCACCGGCTATGCCGACGGCGTCTTCAAAATTTCCGAGTTCATCGATCAACCCCAGCGTTTTGGCTGTCTGACCGGTCATGATGCGGCCATCCGCAATGGACTCCAGAACGGACCGCTCGATTTTTCGGCCATCCAGAATTGCCTGAATGAACTGCCGGTGAACCTGGTCGGTAAATTCCTGGAGGAGGTTTCTCTCTTCAGCGGTCATTTCCCGGGCAGGCGAACCGATGTCCTTGTATTTCCCGCTTTTAACGACTACCGGGACCAATCCGATCTTTTTCAGCAGCTCTTCAAAGGTGGTATAGCCCATGATAACGCCGATACTCCCTGTGATGGTGCCGGGACTGGCCACAATTTTATCGGCGCACGCAGCAATATAATAGCCTCCCGAAGCAGCCACGGACCCCATGGAGGCGACGACTTTCTTGGTCCCGACCGTTTTCGACACTTCCCGGTAAATTTCCTGCGAGGCTGCCACGCCGCCGCCCGGGGAATTAATGCGAAGGATAATGGCCTTTATCGAGTCATCCTCGCGAAAGCATCTGAGGCTTTCCAGAATTTCATCGGATTCCGAAATAACCCCGTTGATTTCGACAATGCCTACACGGTTGCCGCCCCGTTCCACCAGATCTTCCAGGCCGGCGCCTTTCATGCCCAGAGCCATGACAATCGATATCAGCGCCATGCTTCCGGCAAAAAGGGAAGCCATGCATAAGAGAAAAAATAAGTAAGGGTGTCTGCGGGAAAGCATTTATTGGGTTATGAGTTTTGAGTTTTAAGTTTTGGGTTATGGAATTTCAAATTTTCAATTATCAATTTTGACGGCGTCGTAAAAAGTCTGATTTTCACCACGAAGGACACGAAGAGCACGAAGGGGCATAAGAATAGATAATATTTTCACCTTCGTGTACTTCGTGGTTTATAAAAACTCAGGCATAATGGCGATTTTTTACGAGACCATCAATTTTAAAGGGGATTGGGATATTATGGCTTCCCTCCCCCCTTTTATTTAATTTCCGTCCTCCGTCCTCTGTCTTCAGCCTTCTTCCTGTCTTTTCCCCTGAAGGTTTTCGCGCAAAATTTCGCCGAATGCCGATGTTGCAGGGC
The DNA here is from genome assembly GCA_964440555.1 of uncultured Desulfobacteraceae bacterium. Classification (GTDB taxonomy): domain Bacteria; phylum Desulfobacterota; class Desulfobacteria; order Desulfobacterales; family UBA5616; genus CAYTSY01. The sequence goes on along the minus strand of CAYTSY010000131.1, from coordinate 7,679 downwards.
CGACATTGCTGACATATTCGCTGAGCAGCTCCTGCTCGCTTTCCATTTCAAGACGCTTGACGGAAAGGCCGATGCGTCTTTCATCACTGTTGATGTTCATCACGCCGGCTATGATCGAATCGCCGACTTTGAAGTTTTCCAATGGGTTTTTAACTTTTCCTTTGCTGACCTCGGAAATATGAATCAGGCCTTCGATTCCCTCTTCCAGTTCCACAAATATGCCGAAATCGGTGATATTGGTAATAGTCCCGGTAATTTCCTTTCCAGGCGCATAGCGCTCGGCAACTGTTTTCCACGGATCCGGATGGAGCTGTTTAACGCCCAGGGAAAATCTTTCCTGATCTTTTTCAATATCCAGCACAATGGCCTGAACCAGGTCGCCTTTCTTATAAACTTCAGAGGGATGCTTGATCCGCTTGGTCCAGGAAATGTCCGAAATGTGAACCAGACCGTCAATTCCCTCATCAATGCCGATAAAAAGACCAAAATCCGTAATGTTCTTGATTTTTCCTTCGATGGTTGTTCCCACCGGATATTTCTCGCTGATGACATCCCACGGATTGGGTCTGACCTGCTTCATGCCCAGAGAAATCCGCCGGCTTTCCGGTTTGATATCCAGCACAACCGCTTCCACCTTCTCACCGACGGAAACAACCTTCGATGGGTGGCGGACTTTTCGGGTCCAGGACATCTCGGACACATGGATAAGGCCTTCGACCCCTTCCTCCAGTTCCACAAAAGCCCCGTAATCCGTCAGGCTGACAATCGTCCCGAAAACTTTGGCGTCCATCGGATATTTTGCGGTTGCAGTGGACCAGGGATCTTCCGAAAGCTGTTTCATACCCAAAGACACCCGCTCTTTTTCTTCGTCAAAACTGAGCACTTTAACGGTAATCCGATCCCCGACCCCGAATATCTCAGACGGATGTTTGACCCGCCCCCACGAAATATCCGTAATATGAAGCAGACCGTCCACACCTCCCAAATCGACGAATACGCCGTATTCCGTTATATTTTTAACCACGCCTTCAACAACGGCGCCTTCACTGATGGAGGAAAGCGTTTCGGAACGCTTGGACTCGCGTTCCTCTTCCAGAATGGCCCTCCGGGATAAAACGATATTGCTCCGTTTCCGGTTATATTTCAAAATTTTGAACAAAAAGGTTTTGCCGACCATTTCGTCAAGGTCCCGGATCGGCCGCAAATCGGCCTGGGAGCCGGGCAAAAACGCCTGGATCCCGATATCCACGGAAAATCCCCCTTTGACCCGATTGACGATGACGCCTTTCACCGCCTCTTCGCTTTCAAAGGATTTACGGATATCATCCCAAACCTTTACCTTTTCCGCTTTTTCCTTGGATAAAATCACGACTTCATTTTCGTCGTCCCACCATTCCACCATCACCTCGACCACGTCGCCGGGCTGGGCATTGATGGCGCCTTTTTCATCCTTGAATTCGTTGGCCCGGATCTGTCCCTCGGATTTATACCCGATATCCACGAGCACATGGTCCTTGTCCACGGAAATGATTCTGCCGGTAACGACCTCTCCTTCAGCAAAGCGCTTGAAGCTTTCCTCGTACATCTCCATCAGGGAATCCATGTCGTCATGGGACGAAGTGTCTCCCGTTGCTTTCTCAGGAATCGAGTCGCCGGACTGCATCTGACCGGACTGCATCTGAAAGGTTTGAACAGACGGTTTGTCTTGGCCGGTTAAACCGGTTGAAATGTTTTGATCTGAAGTTTCCATTAAAATTAAATACCCCCTAAGCCGAATTTTTATGCCTCAAAAAGCATAACGGAAAGTCTTTAACAGATGAGTTTGAAAAATACAACGTTTAAATACAAAATATTTACCGCACCTTCGGTCCGCAGCCCTCCGCCCTCAGTCTTACAACCTCCAGCATCCTTTCCATGACTTTCTGCACGTCAATTCCCGAAGAATCAATAATGACGGCATCGTGGGCCGGCCTTAAAGGCGCTATATCGCGGCTGCTGTCGTTTTTATCCCTTTTCTCAATATCGGATTCCACCTGGGCCAGGGTAAGGGTCGAACCCGCGGGAAGTTCCCGGTACCTGCGCAGGGCTCTTTCCCTTTGGGACGCATCCAGATAAAATTTTACCTCAGCCGATGGGAAGACCACGGTGCCCATGTCCCGTCCTTCAAACACAGCTCCTTTTCTCATGCCCATAAGGCGCTGAACACCCAGCAAATATTCCCGCACCACGGGCCTTGCCGATACAGCCGAAGCCAGCATCGCAATTTCCGGGGTTCGGATCTGATCCGTGACATCTTTTCCGCAAGACAGCAAGCGAATGCCTTTTTCAGTAGACGCAAACAGCAACTCCAGTTGCCCGCACAGCCGGGCGAGCGCCTTATCATCCTGCGGATCAATGGCCTGATCCCTTGCTTTTAAGGCAACGGCCCGGTATAAGGCCCCGGTATCGACGTAAATGTATCGCAGATTCTCCGCCAGCAGGCGGCTGACCGTTGTCTTTCCGGCTCCGGCCGGCCCATCGATGGTGATGATGATTCCATTTTCAGGCATGTCTTTTACCTGGTGTCCATAAGAACCGCCTTCAGCGCACCGATCAACCGTTCATTTTCTCCGGGCAGCCCCGCGTTGACGCGGATATAGTTCGGATATCCGTAGGAATTCATGGACCGGACAATGACGCCCATGCGAAGAAGACGCTCAAAAACTTCGTTGGCATCTCTTTCCACATCGATGAGAAAAAAATTTGCTTCCGTGGGGAAATGGCGAATGCTCAGCCGGTCGAAAGCGTCATGCAAGACATCCAACCCGTCATGAATCAGATTTATGGTTTTATCAAAAAAGACGTTATCGTCCAAAGCCGCACACGCCCCGGCCTGGGCCAGCAAATTCACGTTAAAGGGCTGTCTGACGCGGTTTAAAAGCCCGGCTGTTTCCCTGGCCATGATTCCGTATCCCACCCTGAGGCCGGCCAGGCCGTAAGCCTTTGAAAACGTTCTCAGGGCTACAACAGGGCTGTTGTCCGTTGCATGCCGGACAGCGCTGACGCAGCGCGGATCGCGTGCAAATTCGACATACGCCTCGTCCACAACGACGATGATATCCTCCGGAATATCCTTTAAGAATTCTTCCAATTCATCGGCCGCAATGATGGTTCCCGTCGGATTATTGGGATTGCATAGAAAAATCATCCGCGTGCGGGTGGAAATTTTTTCCCGCATGCGCTTAAGATCGATGGCAAGGGATTTCAAAGGTACGCTCACGGGAACGGCATCAGCCGTCTTTACGGCGATTTCGTACATCAGAAACGACGGCTTGGGCAAAACCGCCTCATCTCCGGGATTCAGAAACGTCTGGGTCAGCATGGAGATGATATCATCTGATCCGTTTCCGATAACGACATTTTCCGGGGCCACATTAAATTTTTCAGCCAGCTTCCGCACCAGAACATGGCCGCTTCCATCCGGGTAACGGTTGAGATTGGCAAGATTTTCCCGGATTGCCTCGACAGCCATGGGGGAAGGTCCCAACGGATTCTCATTGGAAGCCAGCTTTATGGAATTCCGGATTCCGTATTCCCGTTCCAGGGCCTCAATAGGCTTGCCCGGAACATAGGGCTTGATGGATCGTATGGAGTTGGTGACAGATAGTTTCATATTGAAAGTTGATGGTTAATAGTGATAGTCTCGTAAAAAGTTGCCATTCTGCCTGAATTTTTATAAACCACGAAGCGCACGAAGTACACGAAACTGAAAATATTATATATTCTTATACCCCTTCGTGATCTTCGTGTCCTTCGTGGTGGAAATTTGACTTTTTACGACGCCGTCAAAGTTGAAGACCAAACAAATCAACCCTCAACTCTTATTTTTTGGCGGCCCGGATGCCTTCTTCCATGGCCATCACGTTCAAGTTGACAAGTTTTTCACTTTTTTTAAACTCATTTTTCACACACTGCTTGAAAACGTCCATGTCCACAATCCGGCTTCTTTCGACAAAGGCCGCCAGGGCCACGATATTGGCCGCCTTTATGCTGCCGATCTTCATCGCGATGTCGTTTGCCGGCACCTTGAGCTCATCCACATCAGGCCGGCCGCTGTCGGCGGAAATCAACGAACTGTTGATCAATACCACCCCTTTGGGCCTGACCAGGGGAGCGTATTTTTCAAGAGACGGCAGATTCATGGCCACCAGATGCTGCGGATTCCGTATAATGGGGGAGCCGATGGGGCGATCCCCGATCACAACGGTGCAGTTGGCCGTGCCCCCGCGCATTTCCGCCCCGTAGGACGGGACCCATGCCACCTCATATCCTAAGTCCATGGCCGTATGCGCCAGTATGCTTCCCATCGATAAGATCCCCTGACCGCCGAACCCGGCGAACATCACATCACTTTGCATTATTCCTCCTCACCCTGATCCCTCAGCCTGTTTTCCATCTTTCACCTTGCAGGTCGGGTTTCCTTACCCGACGGCCGGGTGAAAATGGAATTATGCCTTTTTGTCGGGATGTGAATCCCGACCTACGATCAAAAATTGCCAGTCCTTCAGATCTCAGCTTTCTCCGGCGGCGTCTTCACATCGCCTAATGGATAGTACGGCAGAAGCGTTTCCTCCGTCCATTGTATGGCGTCGATGGGCGTCATGCCCCAGTTGGTGGGGCAGGTGCTGACCACTTCCACCAGACTGAAGCACCGGCCTTCCATCTGATAAGTAAATGCCTGTTTGATGGCCTTTTTGGCTTTCATGATATACTTGGGTCTGATAACCGTTTGTCTTGTGATATATGCCGGGGTCTGCAGCGCGGCCAGCAATTCGGCCACCTTGATGGGCATGCCGACATCCTTGACATCCCGCCCGAAAGGGGACGTGGTCGTCTTCTGGTTGGGCATGGTTGTGGGCGCCATCTGGCCGCCGGTCATGCCGTAAACCGCATTGTTTACAAAAATGGTCGTAAATTTTTCCCCCCGGTTGGCCGCATGGACAATTTCCCCCATGCCGATGCTCGCCAGGTCGCCGTCGCCCTGATAGGTAAAAACCATCAGATCCGGCCGGACCCGCTTGATTCCTGTGGCCATGGCCGGCGCCCTGCCGTGCGCAGCCTCCTGAAAATCAAACGTAAAATAATTGTATGCCAGCACGGCGCATCCTACGGGCGCGATTCCCACTGTTCGTTCCCGGATTCCCAGCTCATCGATCACCTCGGCTACCAGCCGATGAATGACCCCATGGGTGCATCCCGGACAATAATGGGTATGCTGGTCTGACAGGGCTTCCGGTTTCTTGAATGTTTTTGGCATTCTGTTTGCTCCTTACCTTAAAATGATAAAGAAGATGAGAAGTTAAGAAGTTAAGTTTGTTACTGACCTTCTCATCTTCTTAATTTCTGTTTGTACAAGGCCTCACTGATTCAGCCTTCGGTCTTCAGCCCTCAGCCTTAAGCGCTTCCTCCACCGCCTCCATGACTTCTTCGGGCGTAGGAATGTCGCCGCCGCACATGCCGTACCATTTCACGGGGCGCTTTCCCTGAACAGCCCGTTCGACGTCCTCAACCATTTGTCCCATGCTCATTTCAATACTCATCACGACCTTGCAGCTTTTCTTATCGGCCGCAGCCCGAATTGCATCGATGGGAAACGGAAACAGGGTCTTGGGCCGGATCATGCCGACTTCAAGCCCTTTTTCCTTGAGGTTGTCCACCGCTGTCCTGCAGACCCGGCTCATCGTGCCATAGCTGACAATAAGCACTTCGTAGTCCGAATCCGCGTTGTAGGCTTCATACCGGACCTCTTCGGCTTTCATCCGGTCGTACTTGTCTTTCAGCGTCAGATTCAACGTATTTAGTATTTTGGAATCCAGATGCAGCGACTTGACGATGTTCGGCGTTTTGCTGTTCCGGCGGGCCATGCCGGTGGTGGCCCATTGATCTTTATTGGACGGCGTGGATTTCAGGTGATCGGGAAATTCAACCGGTTCCATCATCTGGCCGATCAGCCCGTCCCCGATAATCATCACCGGATTTCGATATTTTTCCGCCAGCGGGAACGCCGTCATGACCATTTCCACTGCTTCCTGGACACTCGCCGGCGCCATGACCAGAAGTCGGTAATCTCCGTGCCCGCCGCCTTTTGTGGCCTGAAAATAATCTCCCTGGGAAGGCAGAATACCGCCTAAACCCGGCCCGCCTCTGACGATATTGACGAGCACCACGGGCAGTTGGGCGCCGGCCATATAGCTGATGCCCTCGCTCATCAAACTGATCCCCGGGCTGGAAGAGGTGGTAAACACCCGCTCCCCGCACCCGGATGCGCCAAAAAGCATGTAAGACACGGCGACTTCGCTTTCACCCTGAAGAAAAACGCCGTTTACTTCTTTCATCCGTTTGGAAAGATATTCCGCGACTTCGGATTGCGGCGTGATCGGATAGGCAAAATAATTCAGGCACCCGGCCCGGATGGCCGCTTCTCCGATGGCTTCGTTTCCTTTCATCAACACTTTGGCCATGTTTTCCTCCGTTTTCTGAAAATCGCTGACGTATTTTCTTCGTGCTCTCCGTGTCCTTCGTGGTAATTTAAACCCAGTGAATTCAACCACGAAGCTCACGAAGACCACGAAGGGCAAGTTCAAACACCATTTGTCGCAGTATTTATGCCCCTGTGTATTTAAGCAACGGCATCCGCCGTTTGTGTTATGGAAATGGCGACATCCGGGCACATCATGCAGCACAATGCGCAGTAATTGCAATCCTCCGGGCGGGCCTGGACCGCCGGGAAATAGCCCTTCGGATTCACCTGATCAGAAAGCGCCAACACGCTTTTGGGGCATACGGACACACACAGACCGCATCCTTTGCATCTTTCCGCTTCTATCGACATTTGGTATGACATTGATTTTTAGCTCCTGTTTATTGACTGCTGACCACTCTCTTCAGCCACGGCGGGACCAGCAGACGATCCATGACCAGCACGGGGCATGTAAATTTATTCACATCAATTTTGTTCATCAGATTTTGCATGGCCGTTACAAACAAAAGCGGCCGGCCGCTTTCGTCGGAAAATCTCCGGACAAACCGGTATCCCTCATATATATGCTCAGCGGTTGTCTCTTCGATGAGATTGGCGTTGCCGATAATGCCGTTAACCGTAAGATGGGATGCCTTTTCAATCAGGCTTTTGATTTTCAGACATCCTTCAATGGTTTCCGTAAAAGGTCTGAACGGATTGACCACCTGAACCGTTTGAACGCTTTGTCCTTTAAATGAATCCGCCAGAGCCGCCAGGACCATGGCGCCCGCATCGTCTCCGCCCGCATCGATTAAGGTCAATTGAGCCGGGCGGCGGATCATTCCGGAAACCAGGGGGCTTAAAACCGGAAGATCAGCCTGGAGGTATTTTTCCGGCGGTAAAACAACATCAATCCCCATTTGCGTCAGAATATCCCTGGCCTCCCGGGTTCTGAAATACGGATTAACCAAATCCAGATCGGCGATCCGCACGTCTTTGCCGGCCCGTTTTTGATTTACAGCCAGATTGACCGCCGTTTCGGTTTTCCCGGAGCCGTAATTTCCGACGATAACGACAATCCCTTTGAGGTCAATATTCAATTTGCGATATCCGATGCAAAACAGATCGTCAGATTCATTAACTGATGCATTTTCTTATGTTTTAGAGAAAATGATATTTA
>CAYTSY010000130.1:0-9299 GCA_964440555.1 uncultured Desulfobacteraceae bacterium | reverse complement strand
TGCTGGCGAGCGATGCTACTGCGATAAAACGCTCCGTGTAAACGATTACCACAAGTGGCTTGATTAATAACACAAAGACGATTACCGAGGTAACCGTGATAAATATTGTAAGCAGTGTTACCTTCGTCGGAAGCATATTCCGATGAGCGAACTCCTTGAAAAATGTTGTACCAACGACCGATGCGAGCTGCATTAACGGCATCGTTAGATTGACTGCGAGGGAGAAAAAACCAACATGTCTGTTGTCGAGAAAATAACTAATAAGAAATATCGACAGATAAGCAGTGGCAACATTACTAAGATTTCCCACATAAACATGCCAGCCATAGGTTTTATTTGCATTCCAGATAGTCTTTATATTCTTAAGATATTCAGTATAGCAAGGTTGAACTTTTTTATAAAAGATAAAAGCTACTACAACTCCGACTGCTAACTGGATGGATAGAGTGGTTTGTACATCGAGGGGTGAAAAAAAGTTGACCAACAGAAGAATTGAAACAAAAAATATATGGGGCAGTATTCTTAAAAGTGAAAGAAAATGTATCCGATTATCACCTTGCAGTACACCTTCGATTGTTATATCGAAGATAAATACCGCGACCAGAGGTGAAAAAACGAGGATTATCGTATTTAAATTGTTCCCAAATATCAGGGGCTCAAAGAATGAAAAAATAATAGAAATTAAAACGAACAATATTGAAAAGATTGCGGTGATGATAAAACTCGCACCGATAATGTCATACTTTCTTTTATCGTCGGACGCCATCTGGGCAATCAATTGAGAACCTGTAAAGGATAAACCCAACAAAGACAGCTCGGACATAAATAGGAAGAGGTTACTAACAAACTTAAAATCGCCATAACCGTCCGGACCCAATGTTCTGGTATTAATAACGGAGGTAATAAACGCACCTATGATGGTAACGATCATCGCGGTATAAAGCGATCCAACCTGCCACACTCTTCTATGTTTTAAATATTTCGATAATAATAATTTCATGTTCTTGTAGAACTACAGGCAATCATTTAAAGAGAGTATACAGTAGATGTTTCTCATATTTTTCGATATCACTTATAATCTTTCCTTGGGCAAATATCTGAGATCAACATCAAGCTCCAATTCAGGCTGTTTTATGTCTGGCATTTTCAATATGTCCATTAACACAAGGTATTGCATCCAATTATGGCCTTCATGCCAGTTCATTTTTTCATCCCAATAACCGGGATACATCCAAAATCTCCAATCGGGTTGAGCGTATGAAATCTCGCTTATCAGCGGTTGGTTGTTTTCATCAAAAAGAAAATCATACATCATCGTCGGAAAACTAAACCGTTTCGAGATCTCAAATGCAATTTTAATGCACCGTAGATCCACATTGGCAGGATCGCAAGAATATCTCCAACTGCCCGATGCTCTAAAATCATTTTCTCTTATATATCTGACATCTCCAAATGCCCGATTCCCTATGATTGCAATACGAGTATCAAATTTATTATTAGGTAGAAATTTTTGTAATAAAACATAATCCCGATGATGTTGTTTGAACAGATTAACCTCCTCACCACGAAGCTTACGTTTTATTTTCCCTCCCAATCTTCTCAAACGCTCACGCGACAACATCTCTTTCCATTTCAAACTCCCCAGACCGGGGATACGACCGGAGAGAATACCGCCGCTAAACATTTTGTTGATCAGCCGTTTACCGTACGACACACTTTCTATCAACACAACATTTTCGTCGCTTGCACCGGATTTTAATTTAAATACAACGGGCAATTTTAAATTATTTAAACTTTGAAGTGCTTCTTGTTTATTCCAATAAGTCGAGGTCGGTATAACCGGCAGTGAATACTGCTTTAAAAAATAATATTCTCTTATTTTATCGTCATATAACCAGCCCATCAATACATTGGGATAACAAGGAATTCTAAGAGTCTCCTCGACAATCGGTATGATCGTGTGTGCCATTTTAATCTGACGCTCTGTTCCGTACAAATGAAAAATGAATAAGGAAAGCCCCTTTATTTTTTCCCAAAAATCGGATTTGCTCGAGTCTAATCTTATATGGGGGATTGCATTGAAATCTAAAATACTTTCATAACGCTCTATGACCCTGTTAACTTCCTTGTGTGGATCGATATGAATGCCTACAAGTATTTCATTATTCCCCATATTATTTCTCATTAAATATTTGGAGTGAGAATATTTATTTTACCACAAATCGATATCTTCAAGATAAATTCCAACTTTAACTATTCAATGACTGAATAAATTGTTTAATTCTTTCACCATACAGTTTGTAATCGAATTCTTTTTGGGCGACATATTTTCCGTTTATTCCAACTTCGTCGGCTAATTTTGGATTGGATAGAATTTCATCCATAATTGTAGCATAAACAGATTCGTTAAATTCCGAGGCGATCATCGCCGTTTGACTATTTGTGAAATATGATTGAATTTCCCCATAATTTGTTGTCACAATCGGTCTTCCGGATGCACAATATTCCCCTATTTTATGAGGAAATCGCGCCCGATCTTGTACTGTCGGCCTTAGTGGAATAAGAAGCGCATACGAATTCACATACATATGTGAAAGTTCAGCATCGCTTAACTTTGAAAATACTTTAACGAACTGTTTCTTGTTTACCTGGGAAATTGCATGTTCCAACTCGCTGAACAAATACGAAGGACCATTCACTACAAGATATAGAAATGTCTCACCGACCGTGTGACATCCATCAAAAGCACGTAAAATGAAAAAAATTACCTCAAGGTATGCAAGAGATCCACAAAATAACAAATATTTTTCATCTGGCTTTCGTATAATTCCGTCATATCGAGAGAAATCGACAAGAACCGGAACTTTAAGAAGCGGTTTTCTCGATGAGTATTTTTTAATGTTCTCAACAAAAAATTCGTTGATAGGCATACTACCATGCACAAAGCGAAAGGCATAACGATCAAGTAGTAAAGCATTCAACCGTATTAAAGGATTCTTTATCGGATAGATAGCGGTGAATAATTCAGTAATGCTCAATACTATCGGAAACGAGAATAAAAGTGAAATTATCCGATAATAAATAACTTCCCAGAATGAACCAATCGAAATTATGGCGCCACCAATCTTCATTTTCCGATTTAATTTCCGTAATGCCAATATCTCTTTAATTATTGATAACACTCTTCTTAAATTCCGTTTTAAAAAGGTCAGAGGTCTATGAGGAGTTCCACAGGCAAAGATATAATCAATATCTTCAAATGTCCCACTAACTTCCGGCTCGAATCCCTCGGGACATTGTCCCAGTATCCACAACCTATTTATCACCGTTACTTTGCATCCCGCATATAATAAACTCTTCGCTAACAATCGAAGCTTCTGTATCTCCGCATATCCACACGGAAATCCATTCTGACCTAAAAACACTATATGCGGCTTTTCCAACGACTTCATACGACTTCCCGATCTCTTTCTAAACTTATTTCTCATGCTTTTGTCTGCATCATACGGCGGAATCTGACATAATAAAATATCATCATACTACAGTAAATAATTCCTGCCAGCAACTTAGTGCTTGCAGCCCCAATAATGCCAAAATATTTTATGAGGAAAAAATATCCTGCCACGTTTATAACACCGACAACGACGGCACCATTTCTCAACTCCTTCCCTCTGCCGTGGGCACCCAAGAATCTGTTGAAGTAATCGCCCATCCCCTGCATTGCCGAGCCGACTGCGATGATGCTGGCGAGCGATGCTACTGCGATAAAACGCTCCGTGTAAACGATTACCACAAGCGGCTTGATTAGCAAAATAAACATTGTTACAGAAAAAACCGTTACTATGACGGTCAAGATCGTTACTTTATTGGGTAATTTAACAAGATGTGCAAAATCTTTGAAATACGTTGTTCCGACAACCGATGCGACTTGCATAAGAGGCATCGTAAGATTAGTGGCAAGGGCGAAATAGCCTACATTTGTGTTATCGAGAAAGTAACTAATTGTGAACGTTGAAAGGTAAACAGTTGCAACATTGCTGAGGATACCGAGATAGACATGCCAGCCATAGCTTTGATTCGCTTCCCAAATAACGTTAACAGTACGAACATATTCAGTGTATTCTGGTCGAAGCAAAATAAAAAAAAAGATAATCACCACAATTCCAATAAATAATTGGATTGATAGCGTAGTATATAAATCTAACTGAAAAAAAGAATTGATTGCAATAAGACCGAGCATAAACGAAACACTGGGTAGAATCCTGAACAAAGAGAGCTCATGGATTTTGTTATCACCTTGTAAGATATTCTCAAACGTACTATTGGAGATGAAAACAGCGACGAGTGGAGAAAAAATAAGTATAGTAATTCCAAGATGATTATTAAAAATAAGAGGCTCGAAGAAAGAAAAAACTATGGAAATAAGAATGAACACCAATGAAAAAAGAGCCGTCATGATGAAATTGGCGCCAATGAGAGAATACTTATCCCTGTTGGTTGCTTGCATCTGGGCGAGTAATTGAGAGGTGGTATTCGGCAATCCAAAGCTCGAGAGGATCGCCATGAATTGAAATAGATTAATAATGAATTTATAATCGCCGAACTTCTCTGGTCCCAGTGTCCTCGTGTTAATTATTGAGATAATAAAGGAAACGATGATTGTCAAGATCATGGAAGAATACAGCGATCCAATTTGCCAAAACTTGCGGTGTGAAATATATTTTCGAAACGAAAAATCCATGATCTTATTGATCCCGAGCTCAAGTCATGATCGAAATTTGCTTTGTCGACATCGCCGCACTGCATCCAGCCACTATCCCGAATAAAAAACCAAAATCACCCTGGAAAGGAAAAGCATTCGTGAGATTCATTAAACAATAAATAACCGTAAAGAGATAAAAGAAGAGAAATTCCCTCTCCCGCTCAAAAAATAGCTTTAAATATCCTTTCAGCATCGAGTATAACATTATGCAAAAAAGTAGAAGGAGCGGTGCTCCATAGAAGAATAAAATTTCCAAGTATAGATTGTGGATGCTTCCTGCCTCCCCAAGAGCCCACTCTTTTCCAACAACACCGGTACTTAACATACCATAGTAATAGAGACTGCTCGACCTAGATCCGGCACCCCATAGGAAGATTTTATCGATCCGCTCAAAAACCATGTTGTAAAATTTCAATCTATTTGTCATCGTATCACTGCTTATTCTCGATTGATATACATCGGAGCTTGTAATCTCATCCATGAAAGGTACTATCGCAGTCGAGACGACGACCAGCGTAAAGATAAGAATACCACCGATGACAATTAATTTCCAGACATTCTGTCGCTTTGCAATTATCAGATAAAGTGAAAACACAACAAATGTAACCACCCAGCTCATGCGATGGAACGATAATATAATACCTATCAAGAATAATCCGATCAAGAATGTCTTTAAGGATCTCGATTGAATTGTAACAAGAGTAAGTGCGGTTGCCGCCACGAGCGTATAACTATGAATATACTCAGACCAATAAATGCCATTCGAACGTAGCCGCCCACCAAAAGCCGGGAATGAGGAGCCAATTCGCATGAAATCTTGAGCAATAAAAAATTGAACGATCGCCACGAGAGACGACACTACACTAACCATGATCAGTGCCCTCGCAAATACAAGAATCATTTCTTTATCGGCATCCCGCTTGAGCACTAAAAACAGCACTAGAACAGACATGATGCCCTGCAGCATGACAAAAAATTCTTTAAATTTTACTGTCCCGCCGAATGTGTGATACGCTAAAACTACGAGGTACCAAACGATGAAAAAATATAAATATTTTTCAAAGCTTACTTTTAGACGGGTCCTTAATTCACGGAACTTTACAAGAGAAATAAATATCAGGTATCCTGCCAAGATTAGAAAAATGATTCTTTTAACCTGCAGATCTCCACCCAAACCCTCAAAGTTCAGAACGAATGTATCTTTTCTAATTATTGAGGCACCGAGAATCCAGAATGTCAGGAAGAATGTAATGATTTTATGATTCGTTTCACTTTTTATAGCCATCATGCACGCAGTTATTGCCGCGAGAACAACGTAAGCAATATAAATTGCATCACTATTCATTCCCGTTTTGATAATTGGTTATACATGGATTTAGTCAATTATTCAAAGGTAAGTTTCAGCTGGATTAAAGTGAATTTGTGCCACGTGGCATTGACGAGTTGTCTTCAATTCATCCGACCTGAATACAAAATAGGATTTATACAACTCAAGAGTCTATACTTAAAGTTACATGGAGCTCTAAAGATGCATCGTAAAGAACATTTATCCAAAACGAATCCTCCAATGCTATCTCCACCTCTCTTTTGCGATGATAACGTTCGCAACCGCAGAAGTGATGATGGCTGCAGTAGTTACAACCGTAAGGACATCCCTTACAGTAGACCAACTTGAATGATCGATGAAAATTGTGTCACCTGGATAAAGCTCAAGTTTAGATTCTTCGGTATTAGGAAGATCATCGAGGTCTACATAATATTCCTTTCTGATAACGATACCCTCGTTTTTTGAAGCACGCGTCACCCTTACTTTATTCATCTTGGCGTCTGAATTCGGGCCACCGGCATACGATATCAATTGAATTATATCGGTTGAAGTCGGGATTTCATATCTACCAGGTTTCTGGATGGCACCCCAGATATTAACCTGCATAGTTAACTCTCCTGGTTTTGAAATATAATAGAATGAGGCAGCAGAAGCATTAGGTATGGTTGGACCAATCCCGCTTTCACTCTGCGCATATATTGCTCTTGCGTAAAACATTCCAAGTGTAATGAGAAGTATTTTAGCACCAATCAGCTTTTGATTGTTTTTCATAGGACATGCCGAAATATTGTGAAAATTATCATACTAACTTTTACTTGCATATGGATAATAACCATATCCTGATCGGCCATAGGGAATTCCGTATGCTCGATAGAGATTGAACTTATTTAAAACTACTCCGGGCGTTTTCCCTTGTGGCTCGGCGAGTTCTTCTATCGTCCGAAGCAGCTCACCAAATCGGGTTTCACCTGCCGATACAACCACAATCACCTGATCGGTCAAAGTGGATAAAATTGTCGGCTCCGTTCCAGCAAGGACCGGCGGTGAATCGAGAAGTACTAAATCAAATTCACTCTGCATATCGATAAGGAACTTTTGCATTTTTGCGGAGCTAATCAATTCAGATGAACTTCTTGATTTCCCTCCAGAGCTGACAAGATAAACATTCTCGATCCTTGTCGGCTGAATAATTTCTTCAATCGTTGACTGACCTAAAAGAAATTCAGTCAAACCGGGTTGAATTTTACCTTCGAAAAATGTATAAAGAGTCGGCTTACGGAGATCGGCATCTACAGCTAAAACTTTTTTCCCTAACTGACCAAACGCAATGGCTAAATTTGCTAATATCGTAGTTTTTCCCTCTCCCGGTCTTGAACTTGTAATTAATAGCGACCGAATGTTTTTACCATCAACAACATATTGCAAATTTGTTCGGAGATGCTTGAAGGCTTCTGCAACAGGTGAGAATGGCTGAGACAATCCAAGCAAAGGATTTTCCTTATTCGGTTTAATTCCATTCTTCATTTGCATGATAGTGCCCCGTATTGTCCATCCTTCTCTCTTTAAATCTTCCGGCGATTGGATTTTCAGGTCAAGTCTTTCTTTTACAAAAACAATAACGACTCCCAGCACAAAACCTAAGACAAGACCCAGGAAATGAATCAGAAAAACTTTCGGACTTGATGGTTTATCTGGAACAGTCGCAGGATCGATAATTTCGACGTAACCGAATTGGGACTGCTCGGTCATCACAGCATCATTATACTTCTCCTGAATAGTAATATATAATTTCTCATTGCTCAACTTTGCCCGCTGCAGGCGTGCAAATCGGATATTCTTGCCTGGTAGTTGACCAAATTGTTTTTCATATGTAGCAAGAACATCGTTTAAAGCTTTTTTCTTCGCTTCGAGGGTCTGCAGCTCCATCTTTGTTTCGATGCTTCTCTGAATAACTTGTTTTAAATACGCAGCCGTTTCAGTACCAGTTTGTGATCCCGGCAGTAAGTTCCCTAAAAATTCATTAGTTCTTTTTTGCAACTGCGTTCTCAGAGATTTTATCTGTTCATCAATCTCGGATATTTTTTTACTGTATATCTCTTTCTCAGTGATTGTCGGATTTTGAGCAACCGTGACATCCCGCTGAACCTCTAATTTCGCAAGCTGTTCCTGAAGCAAACGGATATACGGATCGTTAGCATCGCCGATTGCTTTTGCAACAGTCTTTTGTTGTTCGGGAATTTGTTCCTGATACGATGCCAGCATCTTCGTTAATGATTGGATGCTGATATTTGTTTCATCACGCTGAGACTCGAGATTTGCAAGCTGATCAATGAGTTTTCTCGACTCATCATCGAGCGAGACGATTCCGTGTCTATCCATATAACTCTGCAATGAATCCTCCGATTCAGAGAGCGCACGCCGCTTATCGACTAATTGTACTTCAAGGAATTCTCGGAACGATTGTGATTTCGCCCTGCTGCCCCGGATGTTGCGATCGTAATATGCCTGAGCGATAGTATTCGCGATCAATGCTGCTTCCGTAGCATTTTTACTCTTAGCAATTATCTGGATTACGTCAGTTTCGGGAAGCTCTGCAAAATCTACAGTTTTTTCAAATTTTCCAACGATCTCATCGACAGTAGCAAATTGACGATGGTTCTCTTCATCCTTCTTCGGTTGTATAATGAGGATGGGTAATAACTTCGCCGAATCTAAATATTTTCGATCGAGTAACCTTTGAGCAACCTCGGAAGCGAGTGATGTCGACTTTAAGATTTCTAATTCGTTCTGAGTAAAATTTTTATCACTTTCCCATCGTTTTAATACGTCTAAAAAAATCGCAGGCTGTGCCATTTTAGTATTGATTAAAATGGAAGCGCTTGCTTTATATACCGGGTCGGCAAATCTCGTATAAAGAAATGCGGCAAGAGTAACAGCAATTAGAGTAAAGAAAATAATCCATTTGCCCCGCAGGATTATCCCAAAATAATCTTGAATCGAAACATCCGGGATTCTTCTTTTTTTTGTGTCTTGATCAACTTTAGATTCCAAATTAACTCCTAAACCTTTATTATTAATTAAAACCGTCTCGTACAAGAAATATCGCACGTACTCATTTTAATATATACATTTGTGTTTTAGAAATCAATTCAAACCTACGTTTGGTTATATTGATCCTGAACACTTTGATCCCCGTAAAGGATTCCAATG
>CAYTSY010000129.1:7088-9374 GCA_964440555.1 uncultured Desulfobacteraceae bacterium | reverse complement strand
TTTTCAGGAAGAAGGAAAAATCGGCATCCTTCGGCTCAACCGGCCGGGGCAAAATAATGCCGTCAACCGGCAGCTTGCAGCGGAGCTTAAGGAAATCCGGGAAAGCCTCGGTTACGGAAGCCCGATCAGCGTGATAGTCCTTACCGGGCAGGGGACTGCTTTTTGCAGCGGTACGGATTCAAAGGAATATGCGGGAAATGAAAACCGGGAGGAATGCATCGCCCGGCTTCAGGCCGCAGCCGTTATCGGTTCCTTTGACCAACCCGTGATTGCCGCGATGAACGGAAACGCATGGGGGCAGGGACTTGAGCTGGCCCTGGCCTGCGATGTGAGAATCGCCGCTGCTGACGCTACACTGGCCATGAATCAGATTCTATCCCGGGACATCCCATGGGACGGCGGCACCCAGAGACTTTCCCGGCTGGTGGGAAGGGGAAAGGCCCTTGAAATGATTCTTTGCGGTGAATCGTTGACCGCGGACCAGGCTCTATCCATCGGACTGGTGAGTCAGGTTGTCCCGCCCCCGGAAGTTTTTCCGTCAGCCTTAAAGACGGCTGGGGAAATGGCGGCCAAGGGGCCTGTGGCCTTACGGTATGCCAAGGAAGCAATCCTCAAGGGGATGGATATGACCCTGGATCAGGGCCTTCGAATGGAGGCGGATCTTTATTTCCTGCTGCACACCACTTCCGACAGGACTGAAGGCATCACTGCGTTTCGGGAAAAACGGGCCCCGAATTTTGAGGGAAAATGAGTGGATTTGAAACGCTGATATTCGAGATAAAGGATCATGTCGCCTTCATAACGCTCAACCGGCCAAAAGCCTTGAATGCCCATAACGTACAGATGCGCGACGATCTTTTTGAGGTTTTGAGCGCCGTGGCCATGGACGGGAACCTCCGGGTGGTTGTTTTCAACGGGGCCGGGGAAAAAGCCTTCTGCGCCGGAGCGGATTTAAGCGAGTTTTTAACCGCGCCTCCGCCCACCGCGGCCCGCCGGGTCCGGCTTAGCCGCGACCTTTGGGGGCTTTTTACCCGAATGCCGCAAATTCTGATTGCCGCCGTCCACGGTTATGTTCTGGGATCGGGCATCGAAATCGCTCTGTGCTGCGATATCTGCATCGCTTCAGAGGATGCCCGCTTCGGGCTCCCGGAAATGGGACTGGGCATGATTCCCGCTGCCGGGGGCACCCAGACCGTTCCCAGGGCCTGCGGCATCGGAAAAGCCCTTGAGATGATTCTGGCCAACCGGTGGATCGATGCGCATGAAGCCCTTCGCGCCGGGATCGTGGATCAGATCGCAAGCCGTGAGATATATTTTGACCTGGCCCTGAAGATGGCGGGAAAAATCTCAGCCATGGACGATCACGCGGTAGAACTTGTCAAACAGGCCGTGACCCGGGGAATGGACCTGCCGCTTGCCGGAGGCCTGGAATTGGAAAAACGGCTTGCCGCACGATTAACAGTGAACCGTAATCAGTGAACGGTGATCAGTGAACGGCGTTGTAAAAATTCTGATTTTCACCACGAAGGACACGAAGAGCACGAAGGGGTATTAGAATATATAAGGCTTTCAGCTTCGTGTGCTTCGTGGTTTATAAATATTTAGGCATGATGGCGCCTTTTTACGAGACCATCTACACTTCAACCTTTAACCGAACAGGATGAAACAATGAACACGACGGATTTTTTAACGGTGGCGGCCGCCATCTGCCCGGACCGGGATTTCATGGTTTTTGAAGGGGAAAGAACCTCCTATATGAAAGCGGGCGCTCACATCAACAGCCTGGCCTATAAACTGGCTGAGATGGGCGTTGAAAAAGGCGACCGGATTGGCATGCTGAGCGTCAATTGTCCCCGATACATCGAGACCTATTTTGCCGCAGCCAAAACCGGCGCAATTTTTGTCCCCTTAAATTTCAGGGCCAAAGCGGATGAACTGCACTATATGCTCGAAGCGTCGGATACAAAATATTTGTTCGTGGGAAAGCGCTACCTGGATATGGCGAAAGAACTGATCCCTGAGCTTCCCCAGCTCAGGCAATGCGTCTCGATCAACGGGCCATGCGAGGGGCTGCTCGACTATTCCGAACTGGTCGATCCCGACTTTGAGGATGAATACTTCTCGGATATCGAAGATGAAGACGTAACAATTCTGATGTTCACCAGCGGGACAACCGGCCGCCCCAAAGCCGTGCCGCTGACCCATCAGAGTTTTGGCTCCTATATCCTGGATAATGTAACGCCGGCCGATCCCGAGACCGAGGAAAAAAATATCCTCACGGTTCCC
>CAYTSY010000129.1:0-7017 GCA_964440555.1 uncultured Desulfobacteraceae bacterium | reverse complement strand
GTGGCCGGTGTGCAGGGGATGCTGGCCGCTGTTTACGGCGGCAGAACACTGGTTTTGATGCGCCAGTTCGATGTCGAGGAATGGTTAACCCTGGTCCAGACGGAACGCGCCAACCGGGCCATGCTGGTACCCACCATGCTCAAGCATCTGATCGATCATGAAAACTTTCCCAAATACGACCTTTCAAGCCTGGAAGTCATCACCTACGGCGCTGCGGCCATGCCTTTCCCGGTGATTAAAAAAGCCATCGAACTGATGCCCACTGTCAGCTTCATCAATGCGTTCGGTCAGACCGAAACCGGTTCCACCATTACGATGCTGGGCCCGGAAGACCATAAAATAGAAGGCACCCCGGAAGAAAAAGAAAAGAAACTCAAGCGGCTGGCAACCTCCATCGGCAAGCCGCTGCCGGATATCGAAGTGGCAATCGTCGATGATGAAGGCAATTTCCTGAAGCCCAACCAGGTCGGAGAGATCGTGGCCAAGGGCCCGCGGGTGATGAGCGGTTACTGGAAAGATGAAGAAAAAACCCGCCAGGCGTTTACCAAGGATGGCTGGTTGAAAACCTCGGACCAGGGCTGGATGGATGAAGACGGCTACCTGTACCGGACCGGCAGGGCCGACGATGTGATCATCCGGGGCGGAGAAAACATCTCGCCCAAGGAAGTTGAGGAAGCCCTGATCGTACATCCGAAAATCGAGGAAGTGGCGGTTATCGGAATCTCGGATGAAGAGTGGGGGCAGCAACCTTGTGCGGTCGTAGTCCTTAAAAAAGGGGAAACCGCCACGGAAGAGGAAATTATCGACTCCACCCGGGACAAACTGGCGTCTTTCAAGCGTCCCCGAAGGGTTCTTTTTGTGGATGAATTGCCCCGAACCGCCATCGGCAAGCTGCAACGAAAAAAGCTGGTCGCGATATACGACAAATAATGAAAAGCCGTGAATCGTGAATCGTGACGAAAAATCCCCAAGGTCGAACTTGTCACGATTTACGATTCACGATTTACGCAAGCGTCCTCCGTCAGCGCGACGTATTCGGAACAGGGATGCAATAACGCCTGCCGCGGCCGCCCCCAAGAGTGGAAAAAAGGCAGCCATCTTCAAGAGAAAACCACATCGAAAACCGTACTTCATAAAAACAGCTCTTTTCACTTAAAACCTTTTCACTTAAAAAAGGGAGGCACTATGGAAATCGATTTAATAGACCCCACGACCAAGGCGCTTTACGATTCATACGGTGAAGATGAAAAAAAAGATTTTGAAACCGCCTATCTTTACATGTGCTATTTGCATGAATTCGTGTCGATGATCCTCCAGGGATTCGGCTCGCCCCTGATTCCGGAACTGGCAAAACTCGATCCTGAAATCCTGGAAAAACTCAATGCCAAAAGAGAGATGATTCTGGGCAATTCCGCAAGCAACCAGACCAGTATGTACTATTCAAAAGTTGTCCCGTTGGATGCGGCGGAGCAATTTGTGACCCAGGACGTGGACGTATGCATGGAAGTTCCGGAAACCATCGTACCGTTCAAACTGGCCAGAAACGTCATTTTAAATCATCCCGATGCCATCGCCGTGGGCACCTGCCCCTGCCGGTACACCAACCCGGAATGCACCTGCATGCCCGCGCCCATGGAGGCCTGCATTTTTTTAGGCGATCCCCATGCCTCGTTTGTCGCTGAACATAATCCGCGGTTCAGGAAAATCACCCAGAAAGAAGCGGTGGAAATCCTGGAGGATTGCCATAAACGGGGATTTGTCCAATGCGCCTATTTTAAAAAAGATATGGGCAACCGGCTCTATGCCGTCTGCAATTGCTGCAGTTGCTGCTGCGGCGGCATCAAAGCGGCCAACCTCTTTAACATGGGCGTTTTACCGTTTACCAATATGGCGCCCTCCGGGTATGTGGCCCGGGTCGGCGATGAATGCACTGCATGCGGGGAATGTGTGGGAAAATGCCAGTTTAACGCGATTATTTTAAATGAGGATCAGAACCGGGCGGAAGTCGTATTTAAAAACTGCATGGGATGCGGCGTCTGCGAGGGAACTTGTCCCACGGGCGCCGTAACTCTGCAGTTGGAACCGTCCAAGGGCGGCGCCTTCAATCTGGAAGAGCTTAAGGCGCTTCGCATGCAATAAAAAAGGAAGTCATCCTATCTATCAACATGGCCATATTCCGGAGATCTCAATGAATCATCCGCAAATGCGCGAGGACGAAAATCAAAACCGTGCCGGCAAATGGATCCCGGCTGCCTGCTGGCATAATTGCGGAGGACGATGCCTGATATACGCCTATGTGGAAGAAGGCATCGTCAAAAGAATCAAAACCGACGATACCCATCCGGACAGCCCGGATTTTCCCCAAATGCGGGCCTGCCCCCGGGGCAGGGCCCAGATCGGGCAGGTCTTTGGGGCCGACCGTTTGAAGTACCCTCTGAAACGCAAGCACTGGGCCCAGGGCGGCGGAAACAGGGCGCTGCGAGGCCGCGACGAATGGGTGCGCATCACCTGGGAGGAAGCGCTCGACATCGTTGCCTCGGAAACCCGCCGGATCCTCGACGCCCACGGGAACAGGTCCCTGCTGGTGCTTTCCTGGGAGGAAGCCTTCCGGGCCATGCTCTGGGACCCGGTCCCCCGGGTGTTTACCCGTCTGGGAGGATTTGTCGGCCCATGGGGCACGGTTTCCCTGGGATCTTTTCCGTTTCCCAGCATTTTCATGCAGGGGGGGATGTATCACGGCAACGACCGCATGGACCTGCTCAATTCAAAGCTGATCCTCCTGTGGGGAAACAACCCGGCGGTCAACCGGGCCGGCAATTCCGCATACCATTTCCTGGAGGCCAAACGGGCCGGGGCCAGAATCATTGTCGTGGACCCGATTTACAACGAATCCGCCCGGGCTCTGGCCGATCAATGGATTCCGGTCCGACCGGGAACCGATGCCGCGCTTCTGCTGGGCATCGCCCATCATATGATTTCCAACAATCTCCAGGATCAGGCGTTTCTCGATGCGTACACCCTGGGATTTGACGCCTCCCACATGCCCGACGGCGCGGATCCGAAGGACAACTTCAAAGACTATGTGCTGGGCACATATGACGGCATTGCCAAAACCCCGCAATGGGCTTCTTCGATCTGCGGCACGGCCCCGGAAACCATCCGGGATCTGGCCCGACAGATGGGAACCGTCAAGCCCGCGGCGATCATCAGCGCCTGGAGCGTCTCCAAATCAAACCGGGGAGAGCAATTCGCCCAGGCCTTTTTCACCGTGGGCTGGATGACCGGCAACACCGGCATCCCCGGGGGCCAGGTCTGCTGGGCCGGCCACCCGTACGGCGATCGGCCTCTGGTGAGGCTGGGCCGCCGGGGCGATAAGGCATGGGAGAATCCCCTGTTCCCGCGCAAAAGTAAAATCGGCAATACCTTTCCCAATCCCTTTGACTCTGATTGGGACGCCTTGAACTGGAGCGAGTGCTGGGACGCTGTTTTAAGCGGGGAGTACGGCGCAGGTCTGCGCGGCAGACGGCCCATCGACATCCGGATGATTTATCACGGCCACGCCGCCATGCTCAACCAGATGCCGGCTCTCAACAAAGGCATAGATGCCCACCGGAAAGTGGAATTTGTGGTATCCGCGTCGCAATTCATGGCCACCAATGCCCGGTATTCGGACGTGATCCTGCCCGTCACCACCCTGTGGGAACGCGACGGCGATCTCATTTCCGCCAACCCCGAAACCATTTTATGGTGGCAAAACGTCATTGCCCCCCTGGGGGAAGCCAGAGACGACATGTTCATTGCCCGGGAACTGGCAAAGAGACTGGACCTTGATCCGGATGAGATCGCGGGAATGACGCAAACCCAGCGGATATACAACCAACTGTCCGGGGCCCAGGTGATGAAGCCCGACGGGTCCGGATATGAGCCTTTGCTCACGATTACCGAAGAAGAGATCCATGAGATGGGCGCGGAAGGTATGCCGCAGTCCGGCCGGATTCCCCTGGGTGAATTTAAGGAAAAAGGAATCTACCAGGTTCAGAGAAAGCCCGGCGACCCTTACGGGCATGTCGCGCATGCAAAATTTCGCAAAAACCCCGAAAACAACCCCTTGGCTACGGCCTCCGGGAAGCTGGAAATCCATTGCAAACCTCTGGCGGACATGGTTAACGCCTATGGCTGGTCCCTCATCGGCCCCATCGCCCGATATGCCCCTCCCATCGACGGGTATGAACAGGCCAGGGACAGCGCCTATCCCTTGCAGATGATCACCCCTCACCACTTGAGACGGGCCCACAGCACCATGGACAACGTGCCTTATTTAAGAGAAGCGTTTCCCCAGGAGTGCTGGATGAATATCGTGGATGCCAAAAACAGGGGATTGGAAAACGGGGATACGATTTTTATCAAAAGCCCCCACGGCCAATTGCTGCGCCGAGTCAAAACCACCGCGGCGATCATGCCGGGAGTCGTGGCCCTGGCAGACGGCGCATGGGTTGAAAAGGATGAAAAAACCGGAATCGATAAAGGGGGCGCCCCCAACAGCGTGCAGGCCCCGCCGCCATCGGGCCATGGGGTCCAGGCCTGGTCCACGACCCGGGTGGAAGTGGAAAAATACGACACCCCCCTTGAACCGGACCACCTCTGGCCCCGGCGGGTTGTAACACCGCAGGAGGAAACAACATGAGCGGTCAACTGGGATTTCATATTGACGCAAGCGCCTGTGTGGGATGCAAGGCATGCCAGATCGCCTGCAAGGACAAACACCATTTGCCCGTGGGCGTACTATGGCGAAAAGTGATCGACTACGGTGGAGGTAGCTGGAAAACAGTCAATGACCTGATGGTTCCGGATAAGGTGTTTTCCTATTTTATTTCCCTGTCCTGCAATCATTGCCAGGATCCGGCCTGCATTGCCGCCTGTCCCACGGAAGCGATTTATAAACGGGCCGAAGACGGTCTGGTGCTTGTGGATGAAGACAAGTGCATCGGGTGCAGGGACTGCAAACGGGCCTGTCCCTATGATGCCCCTCAGTTCTGCGCACAATCGCCGGAGATGACCAAATGCACCCTGTGCGTTGATCTTATTGCTTTGGGCCTGAATCCGGCCTGCGTGGACGCCTGCCCCATGCGGGCGATTCACTTCGGGGATATGGAAACGCTTCGGACGAAATTCGGCCTTGTCCGTGGAATCGCGCCCTTGCCCAAAGAAGACGTCACCAACCCCTCCCTGGTTTTGACGCCCCACAGAGACGCACAGCCATGCGGCATGGGAACGGGAAGCATATTGAATCTGGAAGGAGAAATATAACTTATGGAAATCGAAAAAATAGCCGAAAGCCTGACGCGGTTTTGCAGGGCCAGATACGAAGACGACCATGTGCAGGTTGCAGACATTTTCCCCATGCCCGGCCACGCCGGATTTTCATACGGTTTTACCGTGCATTCAAAAGGAAAGACGGAATCCTGGTACCTGCGGCTGCCGCCGCCCAACGTGCAATGGAAAGGTACCGCCGATGTTCTGCGCCAGGTGGAAATTCTCAAGGCCCTGGATGAAACCGATGTGCCCCACTGTACGGTCAAGTGGTCGGGAGACGATTTGGAGTGGTTCGGTTCGCCCTATTTTATCGTGCCGTTGCTGAAAGGCGATCTCCTGCGGCTGGAGCCCGGTGGGTGGGGAACCACGCTTTCGGATACACAAAAGCTTCGGCTGGGCAAGCAGATCATGACCGCTCTGGCGGGCATTCACCGGGTGGACTGGGAAAGAAAAACCCCGCGGCTGGGCCCGCCGATTCCCTTTGACCAGGATGTGCTTCGCTGGGATCGTTTTCTGGAGAGATCCGCAGATCCGGAGCGCTTTGTCAAAGCCCCTGAAGTACGCCGGATGCTTCTCGAAAACCAACCGGGAAAGACACCCATCGGCGTGTTTCACGGCGACTATCAGCTTTCGAACCTGTTCTGCTCGTTTGACGGCAACCTGCTGGCCGTGATCGACTGGGAACTCGTGGGCATCGGCTCGACGTTAAACGACGTGGGCTGGGTCGCCACCTTCAGCGACCCCAAAGCCTGGTCCAGCGAAGGCCATGAACGGCAGATGTTTCTGGACCCCGATACCCTGGTTCACATGTACGTGGAAGAATACGGCTCGCCGCTGCCGGATCTCACCTGGTTCAGGGCTCTTGCGGCTTATAAATTCGCCATTATTTCCGGGCTGAATTTAAGCCTTCACCGAAGGGGGAAAAGGCCTGATCCGCTGTGGGAGGAGCTTAAATTTTCCATCAATACGCTGATGGACCGGGCCTTTGAATTGTTGAAAAAAATGTAAATATGGCGGGTTCGTAAAAAGTCTAATTTTCCACCACGAAGGCCACGAAGAGCACGAAGGAGTAGAAGAATATATAATATTTTCAGCTTCGTGTGCTTCGTGCTCTTCGTGGTTTATTAAAAATCAGGCATGTTGGCGACTTTTTACGAGACCATCAAGTATGGCCTGCCGGAAAAAATACGAAAGGGAAAGGGAATGAAAAATTTTTTGGATATGACCGGAAAAGTGGTGTTGATCACCGGCGGAAGCCGCGGCCTGGGCCGGGCCATGGCCCTGGGTTTTGCCGGTCAGGGCGCAGACATCGCCGTCGTCAGCCGCAAAATGGAGTCCTGTGAAAAAACCACCGCCGAAATCGAAGCTCTTGGTGTAAAAGCATTCCCGTATGCCTGTCATGTGGGGGACTGGGAAGCGCTTGCACGGATGACCGATGCGGTTTACAATCGCTTCGGCAAGGTGGACGTTTTGATCAACAACGCTGGCATGTCCCCTCTTGCCCCGTCCAGCCTGGAAACCAGCGAGGCCCTGTTCGACAAAGTGATCGCCGTAAATTTCAAGGGGCCTTTTCGACTGACCGCCCTGGTGGGAAGCAAGATGGCCGCCGGAAACGGGGGAAACATCATCAACATCAGCAGCATCGAATCGGTCAAACCCAGACCTGAAACCGCCCCGTATTCAGGCGCCAAGGCCGCGTTAAAC
>CAYTSY010000128.1:0-9400 GCA_964440555.1 uncultured Desulfobacteraceae bacterium | reverse complement strand
GCGATAGCCGAAAATAAAAGAATCCCCTTTGACATGCCGGAGGCTGAATCCGAGCTTGTTGCCGGTTATTTCACCGAATACAGCGGAATGAAATTCGTCATGTTCTGGATGGGAGAATTTCTCGAAATAATCACGATAGGCGCAATCGTGACCACTCTGTTTTTCGGTGCATGGCACCTGCCCTTTATCACCGATGCCAGGCTGCTTTCCTTTTTCAGCTTTGCAGGTCAAAATGGCGCCGCCGCCCTTGCCATCCTTGTCAATATAATCACTTATCTGACAAAGGTGATTTTTCTCATATGGCTCCAGATGACGATCCGCTGGACCCTTCCGCGCTTCAGGTACGACCAGATCATGAGACTGGGGTGGAAAATGATTCTCCCTTTATCTTTGATTAATATTCTTATTACCGGCCTTATTATTTTGGTTTAAAACAATGGCAGATACCAATAACACAGTAAATTCTAATTGCGGGAGTGCTTCAATGCCGTTTGAGGCATTCAACCCCAAAAAAGTTAAGCGAAATATAAATCTCACTTTATGGGAGAAGCTTTATATTTTTGAGGTGGTCAGGGGACTTCTCATTACCAGCAGGCATTTTTTTATAAACCTGATCGGTTTTGTATTGCCGCCTGCAGGTAGAAAAAGGAAAATCAGCACGGTATATTATCCTGAGGAAAAAACCGTTCTGCCCGATGCCTATCGGGGAAGACCTGTTCTGGTTATGGGTGAAGATAAAAATGAAAAATGCGTTGCCTGCGGCTTGTGTGAAAAGATATGCCCCGGTTCGGCCATATCCATGGTGGCCTGTGAGAGGGACAACGGCGATCGATTCCCTTTGGATTACACCATAGATATGTCCCGCTGCGTATTCTGCGGTTTTTGCGAAGAAGTGTGCCCCAAGGAAGCCATTGTGATGAGCAGCGAATATGAAGGTCTGGCCGAATACAACAGAAATAACATGATGTATACAAAAGAAACGCTTTTAAGGTCTGAAAAGGACTTAAAAGGACGTATAGAATATGTAAGAAGGATATACGCCAAATGCAATTATTGATGTTTATTATGTTATCCTTTGGTGCTGTCGTATCGGCGCTGCTGATGGTTACGAACAAAAAACCCGTATCGGCCGCCATGAACCTCATTTTTACGATGTTTTGCCTTGCGGGAATATATGTGCTTCTGGATGCTCACTTAATGGCAGCTCTGCAGATCATCGTTTACGCCGGGGCCATCATGGTTCTCTTTCTTTTTGTCATTATGCTTCTGAACATTCAGGAAAAAGAAGGCAGACTTGAGGGGAGCAAGATCGCGCTGCAATTTCTAAGCATCGTGGTTGTCGGTTTCATCTTTATTATGGTCGCCAATCTTGCCAAGGTTGATTCAACCCAGATACAACCTGCTGATGTGATGAATGGATTCGGTACCGTCAGAAGTGTCGGAAGATTGTTGTTCACGGATTTTTTACTGCCTTTTGAAATTGCTTCTGTATTACTGCTTGCGGCAATCGTCGGAGCCGTTATACTGGCGAAAAGGAGGATTGATGATTAGGCAATAATTGCTGATCATTAAATACTATTATGATTTCATTGAATATTTATCTCATTTTAGGCGCGGTGCTTTTTTCAATCGGAGCCGTTGGCGTATTCACGCAGAGGAATGCTCTGATTATCTATATGTGCATAGAATTGATGTTGAATTCAGTCAATCTGACATTTCTCGCATTTTCAAAGTTTCTAAACAACATGAATGGTCATGTGTTCGTTTTTATGATTATGACGGTTGCAGCGGCTGAAGCAGCCGTCGGCCTGGCGATAATCATTTCCCTTTTCAGGAACAAATCGACCGTGAATGTGGATGAGATCAATTTGATGAAAGGTTAATGCAAGGTGCAAACAATAATTTCCATTAAACCTCTGCTCGCGGTTCTTCCATCTCTGATTGCAGCTTTTTTAATTTTAAAATCAGGGAACCGCCCCAATTTGAGGGAATTCTGGTCCATACTGGCAGGGGTTGTCAAGTTTTCAATCGTCATATCGATGGCCCCTGTTATTTTTTCCGGACATACCATTGAATATACCCTCGTCAGTTTTTATCAGGGAATAGACATCAAGTTCAGGGTCGATGCGCTCGGGCTTTTATTTGCCACGGTATCCTCGTTTCTCTGGATCATAACCACGTTTTATTCCATCGGCTACATGAGAGCAAACAAGGAACATGCACAGACGCGATATTTCGCATGTTTTGCAGTGAGCCTGTCTTCTACCATTGCGATTGCCTTTTCCGCGAATCTGATCACTTTATTTTTCTTTTATGAAATTCTAAGCCTGGCGACGGTCCCGCTGGTCGGCCACAAGGAGACTCCTGAGGCAATTGAGGGTGCGCGGAAATATTTTTTATATCTTCTCGGGTTATCAAAAACGCTGTTGCTGTCCGGAATAATAATCGTCTATATGGTCGCCGGGACAACCGATTTCGCCAGCCATGGCCTGTTGCAAGGCGTTCAGGGTTCGGTTCTTCTTTTCGTGTCGTTCTTCTTTTTTATTTTCGGTTTTGCAAAGGCCGGCGTCATGCCGTTCCATAACTGGCTGCCGTCAGCAATGGTCGCGCCCACGCCAGTCAGTGCCCTGCTGCACGCGGTCGCCGTCGTAAAAGTAGGCGTTTTCTCCATACTTCGGGTTGTCTTTCATATTTACGGGGTTGATTTGATGACCCGGTTGCATCTGGGCATAACCTGCGCCTACCTGGTTTCGTTTACCATTCTCATGGGCTCCATCATCGCCCTCACCAAAGACAATCTGAAGGCAAGGCTGGCTTACTCCACCATCAGTCAGCTTTCTTATGTAATCCTGGGTGCTGTGCTTCTGACGCCCTATAGCATGGTCGGCGGCATCATCCATATTGCCAATCACGCCTTTTCAAAGATCACGCTTTTTTTTTGTGCAGGGTCGCTTTATACCGGAGCGCATAAAACTGAAATCAGCCAGCTCTCGGGTATCGGCAAAAAAATGCCCTGGACCATGGCCGCTTTTTTTATTGCCTCTTTAAGCATGATCGGCGTTCCGCCCGTGGCAGGTTTTGTGAGCAAGTGGTATCTTGCCTTGGGATCCATTGAAGCACATGAAATCCCCATTTTGGTCATCCTTTTAATCAGCACCGTGCTCAATGCCGCCTATTTTCTTCCCATTACCTACAAGGCATTTTTCGAGGATCCGCCACAGCCTCAGCCGCATCACGATGATCACGGTCACCACGAAGAAGCAAAGGAGTTGCCCATGGTTGTGGCGCCGCTGGTGATTACGGCCATAATATCTATAATAATCGGAATTTATCCGGATTATTTTTTAAATCTGGCAAGGGAGGTTATTAAATGATTAAAAAAATAGTCGATTTTATCGGTAACCCTGAATATTCAGGGTTACGCAAAAAAATTAGCTATGTCGCACTTGTTATAACCTTTGCGTCGGATTTTTTTGTTCATCGGGCGCATGCCGTCTATATATGGGATAAAATTCCGGGTTGGGGCGCATTTTATGGTTTCATCTCTTGTGTTCTGATTATTATCATCTCAAAATTTATCGGACACCAGGGCGGCATAATGAAGAAAGAGGATTATTATGATTGATTGGTTCCATCCATCAACCTTTTTTATCTTTGGGGCATTGTTAATACCCTTTTTAAAGGGAAGAGTACAGCAGGCATGGCTTCTGATTATTCCCGCACTTGCGGTTGCCAGTGTTTACAATATGTCCCATGGAACTTATTGGACATGCAGTTTTCTCGGAAACCAGTTGGTTTTCGGGCACGTAGACAAATTAAGCACCGTTTTTGCCTGGGTTTTTACCATCATGTCGTGTATCGGCGCGGTCTATGCGTTACATGTAAAAGATTCCGGCCAGCACACGGCAGCATTCCTCTATATCGGCGGATCTCTGGGCGTTACGTTTGCCGGTGATTTATTCTCCTTGTTTATATTCTGGGAGCTTATGGCGTTCGCCTCCGCCTATCTGGTGTTTGCCCGGCGCGATAAAAAGGCGATAGAAGCGGGTTACCGGTATATCCTGGTTCATATTTTCGGAGGGGTCTGCCTCCTGGGTGGAATAATAATACATTTTGTCCAGACGAAGTCCATTGCGTTTGGGCCTCTCGTACAGGACGGCGGGATTGCTTTTTACCTGATTCTCGCTGGATTTATGTTAAATGCCGCTGTCCCTCCCCTTCATGCCTGGCTGACGGACGCCTATCCCGAGGGCACGGTGACCGGCTCCGTCTTCATGTCGGCGTTTACAACAAAAACCGCCGTATATGTGTTGGTCAGGGCATTTCCGGGAACGGAACTTCTGGTCTGGATGGGAACGATAATGGCTTTGTACGGCGTTGTCTATGCCGTCCTTGAAAACGATTGCCGGCGGCTGCTGGCGTATCACATTATAAGCCAGGTGGGTTATATGGTGGCCGGCGTTGGAATTGGAACCGAGATGTCGTTAAACGGGTCGGTTTCCCATGCGTTTGCCCATATTCTCTACAAGGGTCTTCTCTTTATGGGGGCCGGGGCCGTGATTCACATGACCGGAAAGCGCAAACTGACCGAATTGGGCGGCTTGTATAAGACCATGCCGATAACCCTTTGCCTTTATATGGTAGGCGGGTTTGCGATTTCCGCGTTTCCGCTGTTCAGCGGTTTTGTGACAAAATCGATGGTTGTTTCCGGCGCAGCGCACGACCACAGACCCCTGGTGGCCCTGCTTTTGACGATGGCCTCAGCCGGAACATTTTTACATACCGGGTTAAAGCTTCCTTACTACATGTTTTTCGGGAAAGATTCCGGAATACGGACCAAGGAACCCCCGCTGAACATGCTGATTGCCATGGGGATGGCCGCCTTCTTCTTCATCGGCATCGGCGTATTGCCCGGACCGCTTTATCGATTGCTTCCCTTTTCGGTTCACTTTGACCCCTACACCGGAGATCATGTCACCAGTGCTTTAGGCATCCTTCTGTTCACCGGTCTCGGCTTTTTTATGCTCCTTAAAAAGCTTGATCCCGAGCCGACCGTCAGCGCGGACACCGATTGGGTTTACAGAAAAGGAAGCAAAGTTTTCATGTGGTTTGCCAACAAACCGCTCACTGTGTATGAGGATTACCTGAGTAATATCTACAATCGCTGGTTTTCAAAGTATATTTTAAAATTTTCCGACTTTCTCGGGTATGTTTTCGATACGAAAGTGATTGATGGGATTGTCAATGGGATGGCCAAATTTTTTATCAACTGCTCGCAGGTGTTAAGAGTTACCCAGAGCGGATTGATCAGGGATTATGCCTTTTGCATGCTTTTGGGCACGGTGGTCGTCATCGGATATTATCTTTTCAAAAATTTACTGTAAACTATCATGAACTGTTTAAATTTTCCAATTTTGTCCTGTATAACCTATCTGCCCCTTTTGGGGATCCTGGTCATTTCCGTCATTAACAATAAGCGGCATAACCTGATACGTTGGGTGGCCTTTCTTAATGCGGTGGTCACCTTCGCGTTGTCGGTCCCGCTTTATTTTTACTTTGATTCCGCTACCTGGAACATGCAGTTTGTCGAACGAATTCCATGGATCACGGAATTCGGCATCAGCTATCATATGGGAATTGACGGCATCAGCCTTCTACTAATACTCCTGACGACCTTTCTCTCCGCGCTTGCTATCCTCTCAACCTGGACTGCGGTCACCCAAAGGGTCAAGGAGTATATGATTTCCCTTCTTTTCCTTGAAATAGGCATGCTCGGCGTTTTTTGTTCTCTGGACTTTTTCCTTTTCTATGTATTCTGGGAAGTCATGCTGATCCCGATGTATTTTATCATCGGCATCTGGGGAGGGCCGAGAAGAATTTATGCGGCAGTAAAATTTTTCATATATACCATGAGCGGCAGCGTTCTGATGCTGATCGCCATTCTTTCTCTTTATTTTCTTAATTTTAAAGAAACCGGGGAATACACGTTCAGTATTTTAAGCTATTATGATCTGAACATACCGCTCAATATTCAGTTCTGGCTTTTTCTGGCCTTTTTTTTGGCTTTTGCCATCAAAGTCCCCATGTTTCCGTTTCATACATGGTTGCCCGATGCACATGTCGAAGCGCCGACCGCAGGAAGCGTTATCCTGGCAGGGGTACTGCTGAAAATGGGAACCTATGGCTTTCTGCGGTTCAGCCTTCCCATTTTTCCTCAGGCGTCAATTGATTTTATACCTGTTATTTTTTGCCTTGCAGTGGTCGGAATTATTTATGGCGCAATGGTGTCGATTGCCCAAAGCGACATTAAAAAACTGGTCGCCTATTCGAGTGTCAGCCATCTGGGCTACTGCATGCTCGGAATGTTTGCTTTAAACACGGAGGGAATTGAGGGAAGCATCATCCAGATGATTAACCATGGATTAAGCACTGGCGCGTTGTTTTTATGCGTCGGCATGCTTTATGAGAGAAGACATACCCGGCTTATTTCCGAATATGGCGGCATCTACAGGGTTATGCCCGTATTTTCAGCGCTTTTTTTGATTACGGCTTTTTCCTCCATGGGCGTTCCGGGTTTAAATGGGTTTATCGGTGAGCTTCTTATTCTGATAGGCGCATTTAAGGCCAATGTCTGGATCGGCGTCGTGGCAACGACCGGCCTGGTACTGGGCGCTGTATATCTGCTTTGGATGTACAAAAGAGTCATCTATGGTGAAATAACAAAAGATGAAAATAAAAATTTAAAGGATATGAATGCCAGGGAACTTGTCTACATGCTTCCCATCATTTTATTTATGTTCTGGATCGGGTTATGTCCCAAGCCATTTTTAAATACGATGCATGCCTCTGTCGGACATCTTATAGAACATGTGAATCAACATAAAACGGATTCAACCGTAGTTGAATATAAAAATTTATCGGAATAAACTTATCATTATCCTACCCGTATGCTATGTGCCGGGAATAAAAGAAATTAAATTATGGAACTAATAATACCGCAGATAAATTTTCAGACCGTATATTCGGAAATCATTATTGCTTTTTTTGCGATGCTCGTTTTGCTTTTACAGGCGTATTCTGCTAAAAAAACCAAAGCCGTGATTGAGTATCTAAGCCTTTTCGGAATTGTGACGGCGGCAATTACCACTTTTTACATGCCGTCCTCTTTCGGCTTCAATACCGTTGAATATTCATTTTCCGGGTTGTGGGTTATTGATAACTACGCCAGATTTTTCAAACTTGTATTTCTTCTGTGCGCCGGCCTTACCCTTCTTATTTCCATGAAATATCTCAAGGATGAGGGGATCAATCATGGCGAATACTTTTCTCTGATCCTTTTTGCCACGCTGGGGATGATGATTATGGCAAGCGGATCGGACCTGATCACCATTTTTCTGGGTCTGGAACTGATGTCCATATGCCTGTATGTGCTTTGCGGGTATAGCCGGACAAGACTCATTTCAAATGAATCAGCGTTGAAATATTTTTTGCTGGGGTCTTTTGCGACAGGATTTTTATTGTATGGGATAGCCCTTTTGTATGGGGCCGCGGGAACCACGAGTCTTAAGGGTCTCTCGGAATTTACGATTAAAAATGATTTTCAAAACTATACGGTTATCATCGGAATGGCGCTTTTGATTATCGGGTTCGGTTTTAAAATTGCCTCCGTGCCTTTTCACATGTGGACGCCTGATGTCTACCAGGGAGCGCCCTCGCCGATAACCGCTTTTATGTCTGCCGGACCCAAAGCTGCCGCATTTGCGGCGTTTATACGGATTTTTGTGGAAGCGCTTCCTTCTATTCGGGGTGAATGGGTTGACCTGATCTGGATAATGGCGGTGCTTACGATGACCGCCGGCAATGTTATCGCTCTGGTGCAGGATAACGTAAAAAGAATGCTGGCCTATTCCAGCATCGCTCATGTCGGGTATATCCTTGTTGCATTTGTTGCTGCCGGCAAGCTCGGCATCGCCAGTGTTTTATATTACATGCTGGCCTATACGTTCATGAACCTGGGGGCATTTGCAATTATCACCGTATTGGGCGGCAAGGGTGAAGAAAAGGTAAACGTCCAGGACTTTACAGGGCTGGGCTATAAAAATCCCCTTGCCGCGGCCATGATGAGCCTGTTTTTGTTTTCTCTTGCCGGCATTCCTCCCACGGCCGGTTTTATGGGAAAATTTTATATTTTTTCCGCCGCAATCAAAGAAGGCTTTCTCGGCCTTGCCCTTATCGGCGTAATAAACAGCGTCATATCGGTGTATTATTATCTCCGGGTAACCATCGCCATGTATATGAAAGATCCCGCATCATCGGAGGAAGGAGAAATAACTTCCCTTATATTTTCCCCTGCCGTGATTGTTGCAATTATTATTTCCGCTTATGGGGTTTTGCGCATGGGGATATTTCCTTCCGATTATATCGAGATCGCCCATCAATCCCTGTTGGCTTTGAAATAGTTTTCCGTCTTTTATCAGGAGTTGGATTCTGTATTTTTCCCTGTCACTCCGCCTGCGGCGCCCGATGATTTTGCTTTGCCGGCAGTCTTTCTTTCCCGGGGAGGCGGTTTTCGCCACACGCCGCTGGTTGAGCAGCATTCCCAGCCCCATCGGAGCCAGCCCACCAGGGAAAATGCCAGCCACAGGGCCCACAGCAGCATGGACGCGCGGTAGGCCGCCAAAGGCAAAGAAATAATGGATACGGGGGGCAATCCAGGCCCGACTCTGTCGGCAAACCAATTCAACGCAAAGGCCGTGGACCGGTTGCCCGAAATCTGCATTTCCGGAAGTCCGAGCAATCCTTTCTGAACGGCAAAAAATAAAGCGGCCAGGGCCGTTACCGTCAAAGTGCCCAGGCCTATTTGAATCAGGTCAAACTCATGCGCCCCCCTGTCGGGGTTCATATTTTTTCGTGCATTGAGCGCGAAGATCCATCCCACGACGATAAGCCCCAGGAACACCGAGGTCTGACTCAAACCGATTCCCAACAAAAACCATTGCCAGGTTTTCACCGGTGTTTGGGGTATTCGACCAAGGATGGCGGCAATCATCAGAATAACGATCAACACGCCCCAGAAAAGCACTGCAGGCCCCAACCGGGGACCTGCAGTCCAGATTATCCAACGGTTGGTTCCCGGTTGAACCTGAATGGAATGGTTTGTGCTCGGGGCGTTTAATTGCACTGCGGGAGTTTTAAACAAACCTGAAATTCCGTCAGGGGATCTGAAAGACAGGGCAATCGTTTGCTTTCCCGGCAAGATGGGAAAGGTTACGTCGCGGTTTTTTTGCCGTATCGGCTGGGCAGCTCCGTTGATGGCTAAGGATTGCAGCTCTGCTTTTTCAGGTACTTGCAGGGTATGCCGGGCGCCCTGACTGCTTATGAGGCTAAATGTCAGGTCGGC
>CAYTSY010000127.1:7465-9404 GCA_964440555.1 uncultured Desulfobacteraceae bacterium | reverse complement strand
CCGTGTAAATGGTATTCAACGCCGGCCATCACATACTCGGGGCCGGCACCCACATAAATGCTCCTGGCGAGTATTCGTAGGGCATCAGCACCTGGCTTGCGCCGTA
The DNA here is from genome assembly GCA_964440555.1 of uncultured Desulfobacteraceae bacterium. GTDB lineage: Bacteria > Desulfobacterota > Desulfobacteria > Desulfobacterales > UBA5616 > CAYTSY01. Next base: position 9,298 of record CAYTSY010000127.1, on the reverse strand, counting down.
TTGATTGCCGTCAGCGCCGAAAAACCGCAATTCCGGCGCCGGGGTGAATCTCATCTGTGACGTGCCGTACCAATTGCCGGAGGCATCAAAATTCGCCGGCCCCCACGCTAAGGTCCGGGAAGGGCGGTAGCGGTCCGGTTCCATGTAAGGACTGAAAATCCAGTCCAGGGAGGTGCCTATGGCGGAAATCTGGTGAAGCCCCCGGACCATCCAGATGGGCATGCGCGTGTCTTCCAGGTTGGTGAACCCGAGGTCAAACCGGCCATCTACCGGGTTGATGATGTCACCGACCCGGGCGCTTAAAGACTCGCCCCAGTTCACGATCTGCTTGCCGATCCGGAAGTTGTGCCCCATGGCCGGACGCCAGTCCAGGCGCATTTCACGGAAATCAAAAGAGTTATAGGTGTTTGCCGCTATTCCGCCGCCTCTTTCCCGGCTGTATTCCGGTTCATAAACGGCCAGAACCTCGGCTTTGAGCTTCAGTGAAGGGCTGATTTCCCCGTTTAAATTCAACCGGAACCAGTTCCTGCAGGTAGCCAGCGGATCATTGTTGGGCGCATAATCCCAGTTTTCCGTCCAGACGCCCGTGTTGTTTCTCAGAAATCCGTCAAGTTCCCAGTCGCCATAACTCATATTCATGGCCTGAACCTGGCACGGAATCAATGCCAGAAATGCAAAAAAAGCGAATAAGCAAACAAACGTCCGGAAATTACCGATGAATCTTTTTTTCGACATAATTTCTCCTCTCCTTTGACAAGTTAAATATTCATGAAACCTTAGTTTGATGGGAACATTGTTTTGTCTGATAGTGCCTTTCGGCTCTTTTGACTGTTGCCTCCTTTTCTTTTCAGTGTTTATAGTTGAAGCCTGCACAAAAAGTCCCTCCTTACCCTTGTGATAGGATGTCAGGTGGAGGAATGTAATTATAAGGTTACAGACTTTCCGTTGTCGTCGAGGTCAAAAATTTAAACGAACAGGCGCTCGAGAAATATAATTTAGATTGAAAATGAACGATCCAAATCGTACGAGGTTGTTCTGAGAGCAAGTTTCGCCATTAGTCAATTAAAATAGGTATAAACGGCACATGTATTGGGATGAACATTATTTTACAAATAATTAAAAATTATTTTTTAATTAATAAAATATAATCTTATTGTCAAGCATCAAATTGTATCGGGTATAAATAATCAGGCTATTTATTCAGTATCCATCCGGAAATGAACCTCTGAACCGAAATCAATCATTTCCGGTCATACTTTTTGCGACGACGTCAAATCTTGATGGTCTCGTAAAAAGTCGCCATTATGCCGAAATTTTTATAAACCACGAAGAGCACGAAGTACACGAAGCTGAAAATATTATATATTCTTATGCCCTTTCGTGCTCTTCGTGTCCTTCGTGGTGAAAATCAGACTTTTTACGACGACGTCAAATCTTGAATTCCCCATTTTCATATATCGCAATGGTTTTCCCATTTGCCAGATGTGCCGTCACCCGTTTGTTTTCCGTGTTGACCAGGTCCCAGTGCAGGGCGCTGTCGTTGAATCCGAGATCTTCTTTTATTTCCCCGGTCAATGTTTCAGGGTCGCCGGAAAACGTATCCGAGTATGAAGCGCCTACGGCCACATGACAATTGCCGTATTTTCCGCCGTAATTTTCATCAAAAAGGGTGTTGGCCATGAATTTGCTGATTTTGGAAAACCGCTTGTCCGTTAATGAAAATTCACCCAGCTTATCTGCGCCCTTGTCCATGGAGAGCTGCTTGATCACGAAATTTTCGCCGGTATCGGCTTCTATTTTCACGGCCCTGCCGTTTTTGAATGTAAGCTTCAC
>CAYTSY010000127.1:0-7455 GCA_964440555.1 uncultured Desulfobacteraceae bacterium | reverse complement strand
AAAAAATCCCTTGGGTCCCTCTCCAATCCGGGGAGAGGAACAACTCAAAGCTCGGGATATTGTGGCCTGAGATGCCGATCCATTTTCTCATTTTGCCGGGGGTTATTTTTAAGTCAATCCGATTCGATTCCACATGATAATGGTTGACGTTCATTTTGTTGAGCCAATTTTTGATTTCCGCGGCCTGCCTGTAAATGGCCTGCCATTCTTCAACCGGCGATGATTTGTTTAAAAAACAGGCGGAGGCGATCTGACCGGCATATTCCGTCAGGGACAGAACCGCATGTCCGGCCTGCGCTTCCGTGGGATAGGCGCAAAGGGACCATCCGAACAGGCCCTGCTCTTCCCGGCGGGTGAGGATATCGCGCAAGTATTTTTTGGCAACAGCGGTTTTCCCTATTTTCGCCGGGTCAATGCCTCCGAGATGGGTGATGGAGTCGGGTGCGTGGATATAAATTGCGCCGTTCAGGCTTTCGTAAAGCGTCTGGTCTCCCGGCGTTTGGAAGGTCAATTGTTTGATGGCGGCGTTTTTAAAAAACGACAGTTCCATGGTCGAGTTCAGATCCGCACGCACAACCGGGTTCATTCCTATTTCAATCAGTTTCTTATGCACGGTTTGCGCCAGATTGACCGCAGCCATATGATACCGGATCAGTACGATATCGTTTTTTTTGAAACGGCCTTTTCGGGCGGTTTTCAGCGCCCACAATAAAACGTCCGCATATCGGTTGAGCTGTTTTTCTGTAAACATGATTTCCCCCCGCATAAATCAAACCCAATAAATCAAACCCAATAAATCAAACCCAATAAATCAAAACAGATGAATTGCAAAAGAAAATGTGCTATACAACAGCAGTTGCATGCATAATAAATAATCGGATAAAGGTCAACCTTCGGTTTTATACATCCGGCCAAAGGCAGTGCATCAAAATATGTTTTTTCATACGGATTATTTCACAACATCGGATAATGTTGCCATACGCTATGGCATAGGGGACGGGGGAGACAAACCGGCCGGTTCAGTGGTTCTATTAAACGGCCGGTCCGAGTTTTTGGAAAAATATGAAGAGCCGGCTCAGCAGCTTATGGAAAGAGGGTTTGCCGTTTTCAGTTTTGACTGGAGAGGGCAGGGGCTTTCCAAACGTTGCCTGGCGAACCGCCATAAAGGACATGTGGGCCATTTTGATGAATACGTGACGGATTTGCATGAAATGATGACCCGCGTGTTCGCGCCGCGGGTACGGCAGCCGGTGATTGTTCTGGCTCATTCCATGGGCGGGCATGTGGCCCTACGATGGATGCACGACCATGGTCAACTGTGGGACCGGGCGGTGTTGTCGTCACCCATGATCGATATCGACACCCGGCCGTTTCCGGGTTGGTTTGTCCGGGCTTTGGCACGGATGATGGTAAAAACAGGGCGGGCCGGCTCCTATGCGCCGGGAAACGGTGATTATGATCCTGATAAGCAAACATTTCAAGGGAACAAACTTACTTCCGATGCCCGTCGATTCAATGATCACGTCCGGGCTGTAAAGAAAAATACGGACCTGGCAGTGGGAGGCGTCACCTATGGGTGGCTTTTGGCCGCGTTTGAGTCCATTGACATCGTTAAATCACCGCAATTTGCGGCCGGGATTACAAAACCGGTTCTGGTCGCCGGCGCGCAATGCGACAGCATCGTCTCGGTCGGGGCTCAAAAAAGAATCTGTGCGATGATGCCCGATTGCACATTTTATTTGATTAAGGACGCGCGGCATGAAATTTTAAAGGAATCCGGGTCGGTTCAATTGGAATTCTGGAAAGCATTTGATGCGTTTGCAGGCAATACCATGAAAAGAGACTATTAAAAGAAATGAGGGAGGTTTCGGATGAATGACAAAAATAAATATGACGACAGGGATTTGACGGAAGAACTGGGGGACGAGGGATTCGATTCGGGCAAAGAGCTGAAGGGGTTTTCGGGCGATGAAGATGAAATGCCTTTTGGCTCTAGAAAGGAGAAGGAGGGCTATCTTCCGGACTTTACCGATGAGATGGAATATCCCGCCATGGAAAGGGAAAAGGGCGGATTTTTTTCCAGACTTTTCAGTTTGCCCGGCATTTCCGTTGGATGGCTGGGCTTGTTTTTGGTTGTGCTGGCGGCCTTGTTTTTGTTTTTGCCTGACGCCAATCGTTCCTCCGACAACAAACAAATCGCTGCGTTGGACGGCAGAGTGAAAATCCTCGAAGATCGGTTGGCCCAAATGCCGAAACCATCTGAAGCGCCGAATCCTGAAGCGGCAGGTCTGCCCGTAATGAAGGAAACCAATGATCGACTCGATGCGCTTGAAAAATCTCTGGCGGCCAACACGGACCGATTAAAAAATGAGATTGAAACGCTCAAAGCGGGCCTGACTGAAACCAGAGTGAGACCTGCGGCTGAGAAAGCGGCGTCTAAAAAAGCAGCAGTCAGAAAGGCGGTCAAGCCGGCAAAAATCAAGTACCACACCGTGAAGGCAGGGGAAAATCTCTATCGAATTGCCAAGAAATACGGCTTAAAACAGACTGAATTGTTAGCGCTGAATAAACTGGAGAAAAATGCGGTCATTATTCCGGGGCAGAAACTCAGGGTCAGTAGGTAAAAGAAGTTATGAGTGATGAGTTATGAGTTATGAGTGAAAGGCAATAGGCGATGGGAGATGGGCGAGAGGACCGATAAATTCAGATAATTACAGAACCAGGGTGTTATCTTCTTCGCCCAGTTGGATCAGTTTAAGGGTGCGATGACCGGCTTCGATTACCGTTATGGATGCATTGTCCGGTTTAAACACCACCACGCGGGAATCGCTTAAAGCTTCACCGACCGCTGCATTAATAGCAATGAAATGGCTCACCACCACCGTGTCATTTACAAAACCACACAGCGCCGCGATAACCTCGCGGCGCCAGGCATTTAACGCCTTGTCCAGATTCGGCCATTTATCCGACATAACCGTTTTGAGCCATTGAGGCCGGCCTGCTTCTTTTTCATCCGGTGTTGGAATTTCGGAGACGCGGGGGTCTATTTTCGGGGTCAGGTTCCATAGCCGCGCCAGCGGGGCCGCTGTCTGGCGGGTTCGCGACATAGGGCTTGTGAAAACAGGCATCGGGCCGAGAGGGGACATTGTGCAGGCCATTGATTCCGCCTGAAGCCGTCCCAGATCGCTTAGCCCGGGATCTTTTTCCTCACCCCACCCGCGTTCGGCTTTCCCATGGCGCACCAGATAAATTTTCGGCATGCTTTCTCTCTTTCACCCGTTACTCATCACTCCTCACTCCTCACTCTTTTCCCTACGGTCTCACCGCGTGAACCGTTTTGCATTCCCGGGTGGGTGCGTACTCTCTTTGAAAGGCGGCTTCTTTTCGGGAGGATACGACACCGGCCATTTCATGGTATCCCTTGACGACAACTTCCGATGTCCAGAACCATTTAGAACCGTTTACGGGGAAAAACGGGTCATTCTTATAAATCGCGGCCAGTTCGCTGAACGAGGGAAGTCTCCAGTCTGAAAAACCTCCCGTGCGCAGACTGTTTGCGTACCGAAGAGCGGATGCGTGATCCAGGCATTTACCCAGAACGATATCCGAATCCAGCATACACCAGGTTTTTCCGGTATTCTGGTCTGTGAATGTCCCATTGCCGTTGTTTCTATAACGTCCGCCGCTTGTTTGGAACCGGGCCGCGACCTTTGAGGCTTCCTGGTCCAGCCGTGCTTTCTGCTGCTGTTTTGCCAGCATCTCCCGGTGAAACTGCTCGGTTTTTCGCGCGTGCTCGGTTTCTTCAGACCGTTTGCGGTCTGTTTCAAGCCTTTCTTTATGAAGTTCTTCCAGCCTTGACCGTGCCTTGGCATAAAAAGGACCTGCCCGATACCGGTCAATGAACCTGTCGATTTGATCAATCCTCGTGCTGATGTCTATTTCCGGGTTTTGGCTCGATGCCAGGGCTTTCCCCCAGTCGTTCCTTTCAACGACCCGGCCGTTTAGCCGCTCGATTTCCCGGCCGACCAGATCTTTAGCCGAGGAATCCGGATGAGAAGTCAAGTAATTTGTATATATTTTTATGATTTCTTCAAACGCATCGCCCAGTTCCTTTTCGTTGCGCTGCAACTCCGAAAAATCCTGTTTTCCCTGCAATTCATACCGGAGCTTTTTAATTTCCTCGGTTCGGTAAGAATTGTCAAATACTGCCAAAAATCGGTCGCACGCTACAATGCAGGATTCCCATTGGGAATTTTCATTACAGCGGGATGCGTGGGCCTGAATTTGCGCATATCGTTTCTCAAGGCTTTCCACGAGGAAAGTTTCCACCTCTGTACGGTGTTTCCCCTTGGGGTGATTTAAAAGATAGTTCTTGAACGCTTCTGCCTTTTTATCTTCATCAGGCCAACTCGCACTGATCAGGTGCTCATACTGGATATCGTCGATGATCCCGGGAATCCTTTTGATATCTTCCTGGATACCGGAAACGTATTTACCGTGGGGAAACTGGTTTAAATAGCCCTGATAAAGCGCTTTGGCCTTTTCATCATAGTCGAATGTCAGCGGAAGTGACGACACTTTGGCATTTACTTCGCGATAGGTGCTTTCGTCCATGGCGCCCCGGATCTTATCGAGTTTTTCCTGTGCCTGTTCAGCGTATGGGCCTGATTTTTGAGAATTAATGAAAAGCTTCAGCAAAACCTCTTTTTCTTTTAACCCCGGTTGTTTTTCGATATTTTCCAAAAGGGCGGCGTATGTTTTAGCAGTTTGTTTCGATTGAATAAAGTGAGCGGCCAGTAAAGAAACCCCGACAACTGCAAGCACCAGGGCCGCGGTGGCCAGTGAGAGAATTATCCGCCGTTTTCTGATCGGGTCCCGGAGCAGTTTTTGAAAAAAGGCCGGCTTCCGGGCCTGCTTTGGCGAAGGGGAAACGCCTTTTGCAAGATCTGCGGCGGCCTCAGGTTCTTGCTCCTGACTGACTCTGATTTCTTCCATAACGTCATGCGCGTAGCCGGCGACGGTTCCGTCTTCGCGGACGGAAGCCCCGGGTTCCTGCTTGAGCTTCTGAAATTCATCCTCGTCCTTTATTTTAAGGCTTTCCATGAGGAGGTGCATCAACGGCTCGTTGATGATGTTTTTTTTCTGCGGGAGTTTTTTATCGATTTCGATAACAACGTTTTCCCAGCAGATAATGCGGCAGGCGGCGTTTTTCCCTTCGTACTCTCCGGTTTTAGCATCGATGACATTCCCATCGCGCAAATACAAAATTCCGGAGTTGTTATCGCTTTTGACTTTCAGCGTGGCGGTTGTTTTTTCCATCTCAGCCATTTGAAGAAAAGAGGGGATCGTGATTCCGCTGATCTGCCCTCCGACGCCGGCCTCCATTTCGCCCATCATCCGTTCATGAGCGCTTTTCCTCAATTTTTTGGAAATCTGCATCGGAGAGTGTTTTGGAGTAGTATCCGAGGTGAATGGTCAGATATCCAGGCTTTCTTAACCAGGGCCAAATGGCGCCGTAAAATTCACCCTTTTTAATTTTACGGGTAAAAAAAGCCTGCTCCGGCCGAATTTCTCCGATATATTTGATCGTAGGGTTGAACTTCAGTTTGAACGACGGGGCTTCTCCGGCCCGCTTGATGGGGGCGCCGAAAAAAGCGATGAAAAATCGTTCGAGCTGCTGCAGCGGAATGTTTTTGGCAACCGCCTGATAGGGACTTATGCCTTCCAGCCTTCGGTTTGTTTCCGGGAGCCCGTCAATCCGGTTGACCAGAGTCAGAAAATCCTTGACGATATCGATATGGTTGCGAAGGTTTCCGATGTCTTTGCTGTCGTCGGATAATGTGTTCAATATCAGCTTGTCGTCCATCGCAGGGGAGTCCTATTCTATAGGAAGGTTTGATCCGGTCATAAAGCATAAAAAAAATTATGTTAGCATATGGGAAAATGAATATCTTGTAAAGGTGTTTCGTCTTTTTTACACCGCGCAACTCACAGCCTTCAGCCTTTTAGGCTTGAACACAACACTCGGGTTGATCCGGCTGGAAAAAGAAAACCCCTCCGCTTCCCGGATATTGCCGTATTTTTCTTTGAGCCCATCTATTGGACCGGCATCCATGGCTCGGGTCGGGCAAGCTTCCACGCAAATAGGGAGCTTGTTTTCCTGTTGCCTGTCGAAACAAAAGTCGCATTTATGCATTTTTGCACCCGGGGTTTCATCAAATTGCGGTGCGTTATACGGGCAGGCTTTGAGGCATTTGCGATCGCACTTGTCCGTTCCCAGGCATAAATCGGCGTTCACCACAACAATGCCGTCTTCCTTGCGTTTGGTTAAGGCCTCCGCCGGACATGCCGGGATGCAAACCGGGTTTTGGCAATGCCAGCATACGGCAATGAGGTAACTGACAAATACATTCGGGAATTTGCCCTTTTCCGTATAAAGCGGCTGTATCCATTTTTCAGGACCGGCCGGTATGTCATGCCAGTCTTTGCAGGCTACCTGGCATGCCCCGCACCCGCTACACCGTGTTTGGTCGAAATAGAAACCTATTTGCATGAGAAATCCTTTCTATAAATTTGAAGTCAGCTTTCTTTCCGGACCTCCGCAAGCAGGGTGTTCAATGTTGAAGCACCCCCCACGGAATAAGCATCATTGGTCAGAACATTGGCGCAGCCGCCGCGGCAGACACCCGTATCGTCCGGATCATACCAGACGCCTTCAAAAACGCAGACTACTCCGGGGATGATGCGTTCGGTTACCCATGCCTTGATGGCAATTTCCCCCCGGTCGTTGAAGACGATGATATCGTCTCCGTCCGTGATGCCTCTGGGCGCCGCATCCACTGGGTTGATCCAGCAGCGGTGGGGCTCGACCTCTTTGAGCCAGTCAATGTTTCCCAGGTGGGAATGGACCCGGGTTTTGCCGTGGGGCGTCAATACCTGCAAGGGATATTTTCCCCTGAGCGGGTCATCCACGCCTTCCCAGGTCGGCACATACTTAGGTACCGGGGGGCAATTCGGATTGTCGAGTTCAGCAGCCCGCTGGGAAAAGATTTCAATTTTTCCGGATGGGGTGGGAAAAGGGTTTTTTTCAATGTCTTCGATCTGTTCTTTTTAAGCGATGAGGGGGTCATCGAGTTCCACACGGAAAACGCCTTCCTGTTTAAATCGGTCGTAATCCGTGATCTGAGGCCCGGTTTCAGGGTTTTTTTCAACAAAAGCCCTGAGCCATTGTTCTTCGGTGGCCGGATTGAAATCTTTATACCCGAGGCGCTCGGCCAGTTCGCAGGTGATCGTAAAATCCGATTTACATTCACCCGGAGGTTCCACCGCTTTGTTCATATGCGTGTAATAGGGCCCGGATGGCCACGGCCGGGTAAGATCGTTTCTTTCCATGGAATGCGTCACCGGGAGCAAAATATCGGCATATCTTGCCGTTGGGGTCATGAACAGTTCGTT
>CAYTSY010000126.1:0-9705 GCA_964440555.1 uncultured Desulfobacteraceae bacterium | reverse complement strand
TTGTTGTAAGTGGTCGCTTTCTCGGGGGCGTCTTTCCGAAAAGTTCTGTCCACCCAGTCTACAATGGTCTGACCCAGTTCAACAGCATCGTCTATCCGGTTGCTGCGGATCAACGCCACCAGTTCATCATTTTTTTCCCGCCAGGTCCATTGCTGTTTCGGGTCTTGTCCCAAAGATCGTCTGAAGTTTTTAAACACGGAAAGCTCCTTAAAATGTGAACCGCAGAAAAATTTCTAAATATTCAGTATGTTAACCACGAAGGCCACGAAGAGCACTAAGAAGATCATATTATGAAACGTTAGCCGCAGTCCAGCCTTATTCCCTTGTATTCGACAGGTAATGCATGCTGCAATTTAAACGGTATTCCAGCTTGGTGCAGTTCATACGCCAGGCACTGCTCATAAGTCGATTCAAGCAACCCAGGACCAAGAATACGATGTACCTCAATCGCGCAGCCAATGACCCGCTTTGAGAGTTCATCAAATTCCATTCTTCGTGTCCTTCGTGATCTTCGTGGTGAAATTCGTGGTGAGATATTTCTCCCGTTCTTTTCCTAAATATCGATACAGCCAGGCGCCGCCGCCGATGCAGCATACGGAAGCCAATGCCAGGATGGCGATAAAAAGTTGATTTTTAAAACTCTTGAAGAAATACGCGCCATATCCCAGAATGCCGTGGGCGATGCCCATGCCCGTGATAACGGTCAATACTGCGCCGAACAACATGCAAAAAACCGCACGGGTGCGCCACAGGGCAAAGTCTTCGGTCACCGGGTCTTCGACCGTTGCCTCAGACAAAGGCTGCCGGGGCCTTGCATCTTCGTTTATTCCCACCAGCATGAAGCCGCTTTCCGCATGGGTCACTTCCAGGGAAGCGTTGCAATGCGGGCAGGTGTCCAAGTCCCAGGTTTCCGGGCATTCAAAGGCATTATCGCATTTCGGGCATTTTATTTCCATATCGCATAAACCGATTTTCCCGCCGCCTATACCACACCCCGTATTTTTAATAAACAAAAAATCCACCACCACCTCCTTCATCCTTCTCCGATGGGCGAATGCCTTTCGCCCCTACTTACAGGGTAACCGCATTTGTTTTTAGCCGTCTCAGAATTCATGATTTGTAGTATTTTATTGGATTTAGTCAAACTATAACCCGACAGGTTTCCAATTCCCCCATTTAGGGGGGCAGGACAGATTTCCAACTCCCCCCTCAAGGGGGGAATCAGAGGAGTCAATGGGGGAATTAAAGAGGCTGTTTATTTCAAATGCGGTTTCCCTGCCCCTACTTAATAAAATTATTGACAAGGCATTTTCAATCTGCTACTGACGAAGACAATCAAAAAAATCTTATCGTTGACAATCCGTCCTGGTTAAATTTCCGTGAATGAAATCTTTTCATCAGGACGGGCCGTTTTTCATAATTTGGTGTATAGAGGCTCTAATGGAACGTTACTTCGCTTGCGCTGCACCTGCCAAATCCAATTGGGCTATGCAAAAACACGCTTGCATATTCCCGTGCTTGTTCCCCGCAAACGTCCGTACCCTGTTTTCCCCCATTTTCCCCTTAAAAACCGCAGGCGCCAAAACGAGTGAAGCCTTACATTATTCAATTTCAAGGAGGGTGCTGTGAAAAATTCAAAACGAAACATGGTGGTATTGTTGCTGCAGGTATTTCTTCTGTTGATTTTATGCCAGACCGCATGGGCGGCCGATCCCTACGGTGCGGCCCCGGGCGCTGTGGAGAAGTCTTTGGAGCAGGAAAGACTTCCCAAGCAGGTCCAACTGCCCAGGATCGAGGTTGCCGATGAAAAGACCGGCGCCCTCAAAGGCGGGGAAGGCGTAACATTCGAGCTCAAAGGCATTACCTTTGAAGGGAATGAGGTTTTTCCCACGGAAGAACTCAACCATGCGATCGAAAGCTACATGGACAAAACCATCGAGGTCAACGAACTTCAAAACATAGCAGACAAGATAACCTCCTATTATATCGAAAACGGATACATCCTGACCCGGGCCTATCTTCCGCCTCAGACCATCGAGAACGGCCGGGTGTTGATCCGGATTCGCGAAGGCAAACTGGGGAAAGTCATTGTCAAGGGCAATGAACGATACAAAAAAGAGATCGTTGAAAGAGTCATTCTGGTCATGAAAAAGAAGGGGGCGGTCAAGACCACGGATCTGGAGCGGGCGCTTCTGCTTCTGATGGATTACCCGGCCATGTCCGTGAAAGCCACGCTTCTGGCAGGAGCGGAGCCCGGGACCACGGATATCGTCGTAGACGTCACCGAAGGCCGGATGTTCGGCGCGGGGCTGGACTACGACAACTACGGTTCCAAGTACGTGGCGCAAAATCGCCTGGGCGGCAACTTCTCCATTTACAATCTGGGGGGCTGGGGAGATGCGCTCAACGCGAATTTAAATGTGGGTTTTGGCTCCGGCGATCTGCTGTACGGCCGGCTGGAATATATATTCCCGGTCTATTACTGGGGAACAAAAATCGGACTGGCTGCCAGCAAGCTGGATTTTACAGGCGGCAAGGAACTGGAAGTGCTTGATCTGGAAGGCGACACATCCACCATCGGCATGTGGGCCAGCCATCCGTTCATCCGCACCCGCAACGTCAGTCTGTGGGGGGATGCCGGCGCTGATTACAAGGTTTCCAGATCCGACTCCTCTGTTTACAGGCATGAAGACAACATCGTGGTGGGAAGAATGGGCGCCACGCTGGACTGGCTGGACAAATTCAGCGGCCGCAACATTGTTTCCGGAAAAGTCAGCCAGGGCTTGAACAGCGACGATCTGGAACTCCGGCAGACAGCGGATTCCAAGTTCACCAAGCTCGAGTTGCGGTTCAACCGGTTTCAGCGTCATGCCTGGGACATCGATTCCATTTTGTCTATAAACGGGCAGTGGAGCCCGGACCGGGTGCCGTCATCCGAGATGTTGAGTCTGGGCGGTGCGGGAACGGTCCGCGGGTATGACCAGAGCGAATTTTCAGGGGATAAAGGGATGTAAGGTACTTTGGAATTTCGCGTGCCGGTATGGCAAAAGGACAAGCTGGACTGGTCGGTCTTAACCACCCAGGGATCTGTATTGCAGCTTGCCGCGTTCATGGACTACGGGACCATGAGGAAAAATGATGACGATGTATCGGAAATCATCGAGGCGGATATGTTCGGCGTGGGTCTGGGGCTGAGATTTGCACTTTCTCCCTGGGTTCAGGCCAAGTTGGATTATGCCAAGAGCATCGACGGGGATGAACCCATTGATGACGAAGGCAAATTGTATCTCCAGCTCAGCACGTTCTATTAGGAAGTGATGAGTGAGGAGTGATGAGAAACGAAGAACGAGGAACCTGAAAAATCAATGCGTCGTTTGACTTTTTAAATACAGGAGGTTGTAAAATGGCCAGTTTAAGCAGACAGATCAAAAGAACGCAGATGAAAAGAGAGCGCAGGGCAAATGAGCGAGGCGTAAACTCCTTAAACAGAAGTCTTTTGCGGTTACAGCGTCTCGGCATCGGCCTGGGCGGGTCACTGGTACTGTTGACCGCTCCGGCGGCGGTTTCCGCCGCTGACGGATTCACCATGTCCGTGGACGGTAATACCACCACGTATAACCAGACCGAGATGAAGGTCTACAATCAGGTGGACTATTACAACATCGGCGTAAACGAGTCTCACATTTACAACCAGCCCTCTGCGGACGCGCTGTTTTTACAGCGGGTCACCGGCGCTGATCCGACCTCCATTTTAGGGCAGTTGACTGCCAACGGCCAGGTCTGGATCATGAACCCCAGCGGCGTGCTGTTCGGCTCGGATGCCCGGGTCAACACGGCGGGTTTTCTGGCGACTTCCCTGGTCATGGGCGAAGACGATTTTTTTGCCGGCAGGTACACTCTTTCCCAGGAAGGCGACGGCGGGTACGTTGTCAACAAAGGGACGATTGAAGTCAATAACGGCGGATATGCCATACTGGCCGGTGCATCCGTAGTTAACGGCGGAACTGTCAATGCCGGCAACGGCGAAGTGGTGATTGCCGCGGGACGGAAAATGTCCTTTGATTTTAACGGCGACGGCATGATCAACTATGCGGTGGATGAAGCCGTGGCAGCCAAAGTTGTGGGCCCTGACGGAGCGGAACTAACCTCCGCCGTTCTGAATTCGGGCACCATTTCAGGCGCCAAAGTCGCGATGACGGCCAATGCGGCAAGAACCGTGTTTGATGCGGTGGTGAATAACACCGGCGTTATCGAAGCCAAGTCCGTTTCCGCCAAGGGTGGGGTGATTAAGCTTTTGGGTGGGGATGAAGGCGATGTGATCAACTCCGGCACACTGGATGCTTCCGGTGCGTCGGGTGGTGAGATTGTTATGGATGGCGAGCGCGTGGGGCAGTTCGGCCAGGCGCATGCTGATGGAACCGTTGGCGACGGCGGGAAGGTTGACCTGACGGCAGCTAAAACGGTTGCCTTGAGCTCAGGCAGCGTAACGAGTGCCAATGCCGGAACTGTTGGGGATGGCGGAACAGTTAATGTGATTTCACCGGATACGGCGCTGTTCTGGAATGGTGCAGTCATCGAAGCTAAAGGTGGAAGCGTAGCCGGTGACGGCGGGTTTGTTGAAGTTTCCGGATGGAAACATGTGGAAATCAATGGATTTGTTAATGCGAGTGCTGCAAACGGTGCAGCAGGCGAGTTCCTGATCGACCCCACGGACATAAATATAGTGGCTGGTTTGGTTAATCCTGCCTTAACAGATCCTGGCGCTGGTGATCCCCGTATATTTCAGGGAAATGCTGCTACCAACGATATTCTTGATACAACTATCGAGACCCTGTTAAATGGCGGCACCGATGTTACTCTGGATACATCGGTTAATGTTGGCGGCCCTTGGGGAGGTACCGGCAATATCACCCAGGCTGGCGGAGCTATAATTGATTTTACAGGTGTGGGAGGTAACGCTACCTTAACCTTAATCGCACAGAATAACATAGACCTTGATGGTGGAACAACTGCTGCCGGCAACCAACTGAACGTTGTACTCAATGCAGTCGGCACTGTTGATGTTAACGGGGCGATTAATACAAACGGTGGAAGCTTCACTTCATATGGGACGGGATTTGACAACACCGGCGGCCCGATATCCACGGGTGGTGGTGCTGTAGATATTAACAACACCGGAGGGGTTGTAATCGGCGTCGGCGGCACAATCACTTCAGGCAAGGGGAACATTACCATTGACGGCACTGGCGCAGGCGCAGCAGCCATTGATATAAGGGCTGACATACAGGCCGGTACCGATGGAGTCACAGTCGGTTCAATAACTGCCAAGACCGGTGGCGCCTCGATGAAAAATGTCACGATTTCCGCGGCGGGCAATATCGACCTCAGTGGCATCACCACGATGTCGCTTAACGGCGGTGCCGGGACGACGGCTACCATTACCACCGAGCCTGGCAATGACACGTGGCTGAAGTTGCCGGGAACAGTCACCCAAACAGGCAATGAAAACCTGACTGCCAGTACGAGCGGCCAGATTTATGTGACCGGTGTCAATATCGGCACCGGCACGTTGACGATCAATGCTGACGACGGCGCTGGCTCCGATGGCACTGCCTACATTGGCGGCAACCTGTCGGCCGGGAGCATTACTATTCAGGGCGCTGGTGGCTCTGCAGACCATGTTGAGATTGCGGGTGGGGTCGGCCTCACTGCAAACACTGGCTCGATCAATATCAACAGCGCTATCGGTGACATCAAGATTACAGCCGGTGGCGGAGTTACCTTTACCGCCAATGCCGCAGGCGGTAACATCAATGTTGCGGCCATCACCCAAACCTCTGACCTTGGTGTGACGTTCAGCGCAAATGATGCGATTGCCATTGGCGGAATAAGCGACGCCGGTGGCAACGCCGGCAATGTCCTCATAACTGCCACCGGGTCGGTTACGCAAAGCGGCGCTATAAATGCCGCAACCCTTACGCTTCAGGGGGCTGGAGCCACTTATACATTGACGCAAAACAATGATGTGACGACCCTTGATGCAGATAACAGTGCTTTGGCCGTATTGAGCTTTAAAGATAATACAGGTTTTGATGTTGCCGGGATTAACACGACAACGTCGACCACGCTGGACAGTGACGGCGGAACGGTAACGCAAAGCGTTGTGATAACGGCTCCGACGCTGACACTGGAAGGGACTGGCGCTACATATACATTGAACACGCAGAACAACGCGGTGACGACGCTCGATGCGGATAATGAAGCGCTGACCACACTGAGTTTCAGGGATAACGGCGGATTTACAATAGCCGGCATCAATGTAACGGGTACTGCGACCTTGGACAGCACGGCCGGTACAATAACACAAAACGGTGCGATCACCGCAACCACTGTCAATTTCAATGCACCTCAGATCGACATCAATGCCGATATCTCCGCTACAACGGTGCAAGGCGACAGCAACGCCAACACCTTTAATTTCAACAATGCTCTTGCGTCGGGTATCACCACATTAAACGCCGGTAATGGAAATGACACCCTGAATATCAATACTGCAGGTGTTAAAATTACCAACCTTCAAGGTGGTTTCGGTAATGATACGTTCACTATTGCCAGCGGGGCATCTTTGACAGGTTCGATTGATGGCCGCGGCGACAGCGACACACTGGTGCAGGCCGATGGTGCAAACACATGGGTCGTGACAGGGGCGGATACCGGAACCGTAACAGACGTAAGCGGGACCTGGATCGATATCGATAACATAACAGGCGGGACAGGAACAGACGATTTTACTATCAATTCCGGTGCAACCTTAAGCGGCAATATTATAGGCGGAGACGGCACGGATACCTTGACGCAGGCTGATGCAGCAAATGCGTGGGTGATAACAGGATCGGGTCAGGGAACGGTAGCAGACGTAACCGGCACGTTTAGTGGAATTGAGAGTGTTACAGGTGGTTCCGGAGTTGACACGTTCGACTTTGATGCGGCTGCAACGATCAATGTAGACGGCGGGGCAGGCAGTGACATCATCAACCTGGATCAGGCGGTTACCGGTACGGTTACGGGCGGTGCCGGAGATGATACGGTCAATGTAGATACCGGGGGCTCAGCGTCTGTGGCTTTGACTGGTGGAGCGGATAACGACACTCTGACGGTTCCGGACAGCGGCGTGACGGTGAACATCACCGGCGACGGCGCCGGCAATATAGGTGGGGGACAGGCATGGAGCGGATTTGAGAGCGTGGTTGGCGGTTTGGGAGCCGACACTTTTGAATTTAATGCGGCTGCGGCCATCAATGTAGACGGTGGAGCAGGCAGTGACATCATCAACCTGGATCAGGCGGTTACCGGTACGGTTACGGGCGGTGCCGGAGATGATACGGTCAATGTAGATACCGGGGGCTCAGCGTCTGTGGCTTTGACTGGTGGAGCGGATAACGACACTCTGACGGTTCCGGACAGCGGCGTGACGGTCAATATCACTGGAGGCGGCGCTGGCAATATAGGTGGAGGTGGGGGACAGCTATGGAGTCAGTTTGAGAACGTCATCGGTGGCACCGGGGATGATATTTTTAATATTAATGGTGGATCCTTGACCGGAGAGGCTGATGGCCGGGCAGGTTCGGATACACTCCAATTCCAGTCTGCAGGTGTTACACTTACCATCAGTGGCTATGATGTAGAAGGATATAATGGTACCGCTACTGGCCTTGGAACCTTTGACGGTATGGATTCATTTTCAGCTCCAGGCGGAACAGGTGAATTCTCTTACGACTTGGCCGATGGGAACCCCAACAACTGGGATCTTGACGCCCGAACTGTAACTTCCGAAGCTGGAATGTTAACTATTGGAGCTGGATTTACAACTGTTACAGGGGGCGGGGATGCTGATAACTTTTCCGCAGATGGTGTTAGTGGAGTCTCTAATATTACAACAATAAACGGAGGCGGCGGAAGTGATACGCTGACCCTCAGTTATGCCCTTGACAATGAGCTTTTTAGTAGTGGCGCAGTGATATTTAATGGAGGTGGTGACCCGCCTGACCCTGATACTGATTCGATAATTATTAACAACATTACAGCGGCAATAATTGACGTCACACATAATTTTACAAGCGAAGATGCAGGATCAATTGCAATCTCCAACGGAATCACGGAAACTATAACATATACACAACTAGAGCCTATAACCGATAACCTGAGTGCGGTAAATAGGGTCTTTACCTTTACGGGTGCAGCCGAGAACATCACCATTAGCGACGGGGCAGGAGCAGGTATGTCCCAAATAGACTCGGACTTTGGCGAGTCGGTTCTTTTCTTAAACCCGACTAGTTCCATGACGGTCAATGCAACCACTGGAACCGATGCGATTGCCTTAGGCAGCCTCGATGCCGCTTTTGCCGCTGACCTTACCCTGAATGGAGATGGCGGCGATACCTTGACCATTGCCGTAGGCCTGCCTATTACGATTGTTGACCTTTTAACTGATGCCAACCTTGCAGTCACGCTTAACGGCAGTGTAACAACAGCCGGTTCCCAGACATACAACGGAGCCGTTGAATTGGGGACCGCCGGTTTGATAACCCTGACAACCGGTCTGGCAGTCGGAAATGATATTACATTCGGTAGCACGGTGAATGATGCCGTTAATGATACAACGCTTGTTCTTGCTGCCGGATTGGCAAATGTTGATATGCAGGGCGATGTCGGTCAGGGAGTTAATACTGTCGGAGGTTTTACAGTTTTGAGCGGTGCAACTGTCAATCTGCAGGATGTAATTGCAGCTGGCGCGATAACCGTAACCGGAACAGCGATAAATCTTCAGGATCAGACATACACGAGCAATAGCAATGCGGTTACTTTTATCGGAGGGGTCGGAGGGGTGGATTTATCTGCCGGTGCAGTAACAACAACAGTGACCAGCGGCGGCGGAGCAGGCAATGACATAACGGTTACAGGCACTATAAATGATACGGCCAGCGACACGGCCCTGATTTTGAACGCAGGAGTGAACGGTGACGTTGCGGTAACGGGCGCTGTTGGCGGCGGCACGAGGCTGGCGTCATTTACGGTGTTCAACTCAATGCATACCGATATAAACGATATTCATACAACAGGAGCGATCAGCGTCACGGCAAGCTGGGGCATTAATATCAACGGAACGGCTATCGATAGCAACGATGGAAGCATCGATTTATTGCTGGGCGCGGTGGATTTGCTCGGTGCCGGCGGGACTGTGGTGATCAACAGCGATGCGGATGCAGATGGGACGGATGGTAATGTTACCATCAGCGGGGGCATGGGCGACACCGGAGCAAATGGAGCATTGACAGTGACGGCAGATACGGGCCAGGTGGATCTATCAGATATACAGATAGGCGGCGCGATCTCCGTAACGGGCGGAAATATTGATTTGAATGGGATGCCATACTTCAGCCAAACGGGGGCGATCACCTTCAACGGAGCAGTGGATCTGGATCACGGACCGGTTACAACTACCGTGCAAAGCGGCGGCGGTGCGGGCGACAATATCACCTTCACTTCCACGGTGGACGACGACATCGCCGGTGACACCAACCTGACGCTGGTGGCGGGGCTGGGCAATGTTGCCATGCAGGACAACGTGGGCGGCGGGATAGCGATCGGCAACTTTACGGTGACCAGTGCGGCGCAGACCGACCTGATGAACGTGATTGCCGACAG
>CAYTSY010000125.1:4992-9754 GCA_964440555.1 uncultured Desulfobacteraceae bacterium | reverse complement strand
TGGGCGACTTCTTTGATGGGATATCCTTTGGTGTAGTGAAGATTCAAAAAAAGCCGGTCTCTGGCAGACAGCGTTTTTATCATTTCCTGAAAGGATTCCTCCATCTCCGCTGTTTCCATTAAATTTTTTGTTTCCGGAACGCCCTCATGGATTTCTGACCATTCATCAAATGAGACCCGTCGATTTTGCCTGCCGATCGATTCGAACCCCGCTTTTTTAATAAAGTTCAATACAATTCTGACGACAACGATGCGTATCCACGAAGAAAGGCTGCAACCGTTTAATCCTTTGTATTGTTTAAGTTTTTTACACTGTTCGTCGAACAGGTGCAAAAAAACCGTGTGATGCAGATCTTCGAGATCCTGTTGCGTGAATTGAACCTGCTTGGATTTAAACGTGTATTGAACCGTTCGATAAATGAGCGGGGAGAAACGATGGACAAAATTTTCCAATGCATTCTGATCAGCCGAAAAACACTTTTTCAGGAACTGATGCTCTTCGGAAACAGAAGGCTTCATTCAGAGATAACTTTATCCATCAGTCTAATTTCTGAAGTTTTTTCATCCAGAATTTCCGCTTTTGACAGTTCGGGCATGACCTGGATTAATCGCAAGCGTCCCAATATAATATTGTCTGACCCTAAAATTTTTCCAGTTGTCGGATGCTTTATCGGTTCTTCCCGGTAAATGATCAGCCTTCGCGCAATCTTTACTTTGCCCTGTCCCAGATCAATGAAAACCTCGTTGCCTTTGTGCTGAACGATCTGCCCGGATACCATTGGGAATTCCCTGTGAAACTTGACGGCCATCCCGTTGGAAAGCGTTTTCAACGCGTTAAGGTCTTTGTCCTCACCATAGACATCCTCTGCGGAAAGGATTTCAGACGTCTCCGTATCAACCAGCCGGGCGACTATTTCTATTCCGGTTCGGGTCTCTGTAATTGACCCCGTCAATACGGATTGGGCTGCCGACAATTTGCCCACTTTAATGGCTGTATCTTTATCGATCAGTTCGGTCTGACTGATTTTTTGTTCCTGGAGAATGGCGTCGAGTCTTTCTCTTTCAACGATTTTGAAGCGGTTTTCTTCGATCAACGCGCCGACGAGATTGTCCCGGAAAGCCAGGCATGTGTCTGAAAAGTCCCCTTTTGATTCAAATCCAAGTATCGCCATGCTCAGGCGTTCCGAAAGCGTGAGGGCCTTTGGCAATTCCCGGGTCACGATGATCTTTGTTTCGCCAGTATTTCCTTCTTCATCTGTTGCCGCAATCCGGATTGTGTTTACACCTTCTTTTAAGCGTGCAAGATGATTGAAAAAAATGATTTTGCCCGCGCGGCGCAGAATCGGTTCCCCGTTGATTGAAAGAGACTTCACCGGACTTTCGTCACGGACCTCGCCTTCCAGGTATATTTTATCCAAAAAGACCGTTTGCGTTTCTTCCCAGTCCTTTAGTTTTATAACAGGCGGATGGTTATCTTTTGAACCAAGCAAAGAAGCCAGCAGAATTTTCTCAAAATCCGACTCTATGCTTGCCAGCAGGTCTGAGTTGCTTGAAACCGACTTTTCGGGAACCGCTAAAGATGCATGGGTCCAGTTTCCCAGTTTATCTTGCGCCTTTAAGAGCAAGGTATTTTTTTCAAAGGGAATTTTTTCTGAAAAGGAAGTTTCCGACTCCCCCCGTACGGAAATTTCTTTTCCGTTTATAAATAGCCCGGATATTCCGGACTCATCGGAAGCCATGCCGGATATCTTAATTTGTCCGGGATTTGTTCCGGGTTGTGCAGAAAGTTCCGTAAGGCTGAATAATGGGCCATCCCGGTCCACATGAATGATGATTTTTCGATGCGACGTTTTATCAGCCAGGTTTTTTGCCGAGATGCTGATTTCATGAGAGCCCTGGCCCATAAAAAGTTGCTTTTCAAACTGAATGCGTTGCTGTGCGCCTTTCAAAAATACAGGCTCGCCGTTGATTGTTATTTCCGAGACATACCCCGGGTCTTCAGCCTTTCCGGAAATAATGACCGGATCGGCATTGGTATAAATCTCATTTTTCTGAGCATCAAGGGTGAGCACAGGGGACGCCTCATCTTTCCCTCTTTGCAGAATGATTGCCTTTCGAACCCGATCCAAATAAAACTGGGCCTTTGCAGAGGGGAATTGGGACAGCGAAATTTCCAGTGCTTTTTGCGCTTCCGTAAACCTGCCCATCTCATACAAAACAACGCCAAGTTCGCGGTTTGGGAAATAGTCAATAAAATGCATTCCATAGGTTCGGGCCATCCGTTGATCTTTTTCACGCTGCTGAAAGGCTTCCCGAAGGTCCGAAAGCGCTTCATCATAAAACTCTCCTTCGGCAAAGGAGAGACCCCTTTCGTAATAGTTCCACCAGCGATTTCTGAAGGCACCCGAAACGACGCCGTACTCTTTCCCGTCCTTTACATAGGAAGACTTGGCCCATGCGCCATCACACGGGAAAATTTGACAGAAAGCGGCAACGGTAAATATCAAACCGGCGGCTAAACAGACGAAATCCGTCATGCCGGACGTGACCCGGCATCCGGTAATATCGCCGGATAGCGCTGAAGCCTCGCTTCGTGCCGGCTTTTGCCGGAATGACGAGAATGAGGTGTTTATACGACGGGTTAATACGTTGATATAAATGAAAAATAATTGAAGATAGGGAGATGATTTCATAGTACCCGGAGTTGTTGCCT
This sequence comes from uncultured Desulfobacteraceae bacterium, assembly GCA_964440555.1. Lineage (GTDB taxonomy): Bacteria > Desulfobacterota > Desulfobacteria > Desulfobacterales > UBA5616 > CAYTSY01. The sequence goes on along the minus strand of CAYTSY010000125.1, from coordinate 7,042 downwards.
TTCTGAACAAAGGCGCGTCTGGCTGATTATAAATTAACCACACGATATTTAAAGTAATTATTATTTTATAGGGCAAAAAACATTAAACATAAAACCCTGTTTTAGTCAATATATAAATTATACCGCTGTAAAGGCACTGGTGGACATATTGAAAAGCGCGGTCTTCCCGATCTATCTTAGGAAAGTCTATTTTAGAAAATCCTGGCAATATAGACATCGAAAATTTGCATTTCTTACAGAAAAACTTATAATAGGCGGAAAATATTTTTTAAACAGTGCCCATCCGGGTAGGCAAAAATATATAGTCGCGCGTCAATTGAAAAACAAAGAAAACATGAATACCTTGTCTTTCAAAAGGAGATGACCCCGGAAGGGGAGTTCAACCAAAACGAATCTTAAACAAAGGAAAAAACCATGAAAAGGTGGATGGGGTTTTTTATAGTGCTTTTGTTTGCAGGGATGGAATTGCCTTTGCCCTCCCAGGCGGAAGTCGCACCGGCCATGGTGGTCGGCCGGGTATACCATATCGAAGGGGATCTGTTGCGTTATATCCCCGAGGAAAAGGATTGGGTGGCTGTGGTCAATGACGCACCTTTTGGCACAGAGGACACCCTCTATTCCGGCGCCGGCGGAAGAGCCGAACTCATTGTCCCCAACGGAACCTTGATCAGGACCGGAAACAATACGCAAATCCAGTTTATCGCCCTGGAGAGCGATCTGACTCAGGCTGACGTGGCGATCGGTGTGGGGCGCTTTTACAATAAAAGGGCCGATGCCGTCGTCAAGGCGACAAGCCCCTTTGGCGATGTCCTGGCCTATTCCGACACGGTCTTTGATTTCTACGTGGGCGAAAACTCGGCCGAAGTGGTCGCACTGAAAGGTAAGGTAAGTTTTGTCCACGCGGAAACAGGCGTTAGGTACGACGTGAGGGCTGGAGATCCGTCGATTCTTGCCGATCAGAGGCAGGTATCATGGGGTGAGGGAAGCGTTGATCCGGACTGGGACCGGTGGAACCTGAGCCGGGAAAACTTTTGGGCAGGCAAAGCCGGTTCACGAGGGCGATCGGCCCAATATCTTCCGCCGGATCTGCTTGACGAATCGTATGTTCTTGAAGAAAACGGAAGATGGGAGGACGTCTATTACGAAGGAAGGAACCGCCGGTTTTGGCGGCCTGTCACGGTAGCCTACGGATGGTCTCCGTTCACCGCAGGCCGCTGGACCGACTGGCATGGGGATCAGACCTGGATTCCGGCAGAGCCTTTCGGCTACGTCACACACCATTATGGAAATTGGATTTATGCCCGGGACCACTGGTATTGGGCTCCGCCTGTGGTGAGTGTTCAGGTCGGCCTGCCCCTTCTTGATGTGGGGTATTACTGGTATCCCGGAAGGGTATCATGGGTTCATACCGGAATTTATTTGGGTTGGATTCCTCTGGCGCCGCGCGAGAGGTATTATAGCAGACGCCACTGGGGAGGGCCGCATACCGTGGTTGTAAATAACATCAATATTACCCGGATCAATATCAATGTGCGGGACCATGCTTACGCAAACCACGCCGTCGTGGTTAACCGGAAAGATTTTTACGGTGTGAACAATTACAGGAAACACGGCCTGGAAAGGGTCAATCGCCGCACGATTATCAATGACTACCATGGGGCGCCGGTCATCAACGACAGGGTGATGCGCAACTACACCAATATCAAACAACGATACGCCTATTCGAACCTTTCGGTAAAAGAGAGACCTCATGATGCGCGAATTAATCGGATCCGGCAAAATAAGGACTATATCCATGAGGGCAGAAATGAAAAGGCTTCCACGCTGCGGGAGCATGTTAATAAAATTCCGGAAGGCAGGATCGATCGTGAATCCCGGATCGAAGCACCCCGGCAAAGAACCCGGGAAGAGGTTCGACAGCCGGAGCAGCGTGAACGGATTCGCCGGGAGCGGCCGGAGCAAGCCGAACAGCCTCGGCCGGAGCGCGTGTCTCCGCCCCGGCAAAGAACCCGGGAAGAGGTTCGACAGCCGGAGCAGCGTGAACGGATTC
>CAYTSY010000125.1:4427-4892 GCA_964440555.1 uncultured Desulfobacteraceae bacterium | reverse complement strand
GCGTGTCTCCGCCCCGGCAAAGAACCCGGGAAGAGGTTCGACAGCCGGAGCAGCGCGAACAGATTCGCAGGGAACTTCCGGAGCAAACCGGCACGTCTTCACAACGGGTGAGACGCAGGGTTCCGGCAGAGCCGGATGAGGAAGTTAAGTCCGGTCAACCTGAGAAAACGCAGGAGATACCCGCGGATAATTCTCAGGGCGATCCCGGCTTGCAGGGAAATCCGGAGCAACAGAACCGACCATAAAAAACTGAACCGTTTCTCCCCCCAGGGCAGGACATTCCTGCCTTGGGGGGGTGTTTCTTCGTTCTTCTTGATATAAAATCCGCTATACGATACAAAACCCTCTGCGTTGAAAAAATCACTTTCGGGGAATGAGATATGGCCACGGCGTCCTATTGGGCGGACAATTATCTGGAAAAAAAATCCGCCGCGGAAGATGCAATCGCTCGGATTCGATCCGGTC
>CAYTSY010000125.1:0-4407 GCA_964440555.1 uncultured Desulfobacteraceae bacterium | reverse complement strand
GTGTTTATCGGCTCATCCTGCGGGGAGCCGCAATACCTGGTTCAAAAATTGTCCGAAGCGCAGGACCATTTCACGGATCTTGAAATCGTCCGGCTGATGGCCCTGGAGTCCGCTCCCCTGAACCTGATCGCCCACAATACCCGCAATCAGTCCTTTAATATCCGGTCATTTTATCTGGGATCCGCCAAACCCAGGGGACTGGCCAAAAACATGCGGTTTTTCACCCCCATCAATCTGTCGGCGATTCCGCGCTTGTTTAAAAGTCGAAAATTGCCTTTGCATGTGGCCCTGATCCAGGTATCGCCGCCCGACGATTTCGGATGGATGAGTCTGGGGGTGTCTGTTGACGTCACACAGGCTGCCGCATTGTCCGCCGATCTGGTCATTGCCCAGGTGAATGTAAAAATGCCCCGGGTCCTGGGCCGGAGTTTCATTCATGTCAATGACGTGGATATTATCGTAGAGCATGATGAACCGCTTCTGACCATCGGCCATATGCCCGAAATTGAAACCGCCAATGTCATTGCCCGGCATATCGCCAGACTCATCGACGACGGCTCGACCCTGCAAATCGGTCTGGGAACCACTCCGCAGGCGATTCTTGTTGCTCTTTCCGGGAAAAACGATCTGGGCATCCACACCCAGTATCTCACCGACGATATTATGTACCTGGTGTCCAAAGGCGTGATCACCAACCGGAAAAAAGGGTTTAATGAGGGAAAACTTGTGGCGAGCAGCGCCATGGGCACGGAAATCTTCTATGACTTTATCCACGACAACCCGTCCATTGAGTTCTATCCGTCGGATTATGTCAACGACCCGGGGATCATTTCCCGCCACTATCGAGTGGTTTCGATGAACGTGATCATGTCCATTGACCTGACCGGGCAGGTGGCCTGCGACGCCTTGCCCTACAATCTGTTTTCCGGCGTGTCGGGAATGCTGGATTTTGTCCGTGGGGCTGCGCGTGCCGAATCCGGAAAGTCCATTCTCATGCTGACGGCCACGACAAAGGGCGGCAAAAAAAGCCGGATCGTCCCCATGCTGAGCGATACGGCCATCGTTGTGCCCCGGGGGGACGTACATTACGTTGTGACGGAATACGGCGCGGTCAACCTGTTCGGAAAGAGCCTGCAGGAACGGGCCCTCGCACTGATCAGCATCGCCCATCCGGATTTTCGGGAAGAGCTTTTCTATAAAGCCAAAAGCATGGGGCTCTTGGGGCCGGAGCGTCATTTAAAGGAATCCATTCATGGGATATATCCGTTGCGGCTTGAGGAGGCAGTGCAAATTGACGGCAGGAACGTGGTGATCCGGCCGGCCAAACCCGATGATGAACGGCGGCTGCAGGAACACTACTACGAAATGGAAAAACAGGATGTGGTCCTGCGATTTTTCCATGAAAAGACCTCCTTTAAGCACGATGAGGTGGAAGATATCTCCCAGATAGACTATGTTAAAAAGCTCACGGTCATCGCGGTTTTGGGAGAAGTCGGATTTGAAACCGTCATCGGCGTCGGGGAGTATCTTCTGGGAGAAACGAAAAATATCGCGGAAGTGGCGTTTTCCGTCGCTCACCCATGGCAGGGCAAAGGTCTGGGTAAAATTTTGTTGAAAAAACTGGCGGCCGCTGCTTTGGAAAACGGCATTCCGGGACTGGTGGCCTATACCTCTGCCGAAAATCAGGCCATGATTGAATTATTCAGGACCCTGCCGTATAAAATACAAACCAGCATCGATTATGAAACGCTTATTTTAAGCTGCAAATTTGATGAATTCGATTGAAAAATCAAAGGAAAAAAGTAACGGGAAAGGCAGATACATATGAGTCGGTATACCATTTTATTTGTTCCACACAATAAAAAAATCACCGTTGACGACGGTGAAGTGCTCCTTCGGGCCGCTTTGGAAGCAGGCGTCCACATCAACGCCTCCTGCGGCGGCGAAGGGGTATGCGGCAAATGCCGCGTGATCATTGAGAGCGGACAAGTGGAAGGGGGAATATCGGAAAAGCTCAGCACCGGGGATGTGGCCGCCAATTACCGGATGGCCTGCCAGACCCTGGTGAAGAGTGATTTGACGGTTCGTGTTCCGGTGGAGTCTGAAATCGATGCGGCGGTGTTAAACCTTAAAAGCACGCCCCGGCAGACAGCCCGGATCAAACAAATGAATTTTGATGATTTAAAGGAAAAAGGGCTGTTTATGCCGCCGGTTGAAAAACAGTATCTGGAACTGCCGGTCCCCGATGCCCAGGACCATATTCCCGATGTTTCGCGGCTGGTGAGTCATTTGAAGCTCAAACACGACGAGCACCGCCTGACGGTCAGCCTGCCGGTGATACGCAAGGTGCCCGGTATTTTCAGACAGGACGACTTCAAGGTCACCGTCACCCTGGAACGCCCGGTTCAGGAGGGAAGAAAAACCCACATCATCAACATTCAGCCCGGGGATACGACGGCCAGAAACTTTGCCATCGCCATGGATATCGGGACGACAACCATTTACGGTCAGTTGATTGACCTGTTGACCGGCGAGGTGCTGGCCGAACATGGAGAGTTCAACGGCCAGATCAGCTACGGCGAGGATGTGATCACCCGGATCATCTATACGGAAAAGCCGGGAGGCTTGGACAAACTTCACGACGTGGTCATCCAGACCATCAATACGATCATCAAAAAAATCATCGGCCAGGCGAGGATACTGCCGGAGGACATTTCAACGATAACCCTGGCGGGCAATACCACCATGACGCAGTTGCTGTTGAAAGTGGATCCCCGGTATATCCGGAAATCACCCTATGTTCCGGCATCCACCCTTTATCCGCCGGTCCGCGCCATTGATCTGGGCATGGAACTGGCCGATCATGTCACAGCGCTGGTCTATCCGGTCGTTTCCAGTTACGTGGGGGGAGATATCGTCGCCGGCGTCATGGGATCGGGCGTATACCGGACTGAGGAACTGACTTTGTATATGGATATCGGAACCAATGCGGAAATCGTTATCGGCAACAAGGAGTGGCTGGCGTGTGCGGCCTGTTCGGCAGGGCCGGCCTTTGAAGGCGGCGGCATTACATTCGGCATGCGCGCGGCCAGGGGCGCCATCGAGGATTTTTCAGTTGATCCCAATACGCTTGAACCAATGATCCTCACCATTGGAAATGTCAGGCCCAAAGGCATATGCGGATCAGGCCTGATCGCCATTGTGGCCACCCTGTTTGAAATGGGCATCATTAATAATCTGGGGAAATTCGACCGAGACCTCAAAACCCCCCGGCTCAGGGAAAATCAGGGAGTGTACGAGTATGTTCTGGCCTGGAAGGATCAGACCCAGATCGACCGGGATGTGGCGATTTCAGAGATTGATATTGAAAACCTGATTCGCGCCAAAGGGGCGATTTACAGCGGATGCATGACGCTGCTCGAAGAAGTGGGGATGGATGTTTCCGGCATCGAACGCATCATGCTGGCCGGTGGTTTCGGGAGTTATGTGGATCTTGAAAAGGCCATGATCATCGGACTGTTGCCGGAGATCGACGCGGCTAAAGTGACCTATATCGGCAACGGCTCGCTGATGGGATGCAAGATGAGCGCGCTGACCAATCGCATCCGGTATGACGTGGTGGAGGTCACCAAGCGCATGACGAACTTTGAACTGTCTGAAACGCATTCTTTCATGGACAATTATGTTGCGGCATTGTTTCTGCCGCATACGGATTTAAACCAGTTTCCAAAATTAAATGCGCGGCTTGCTGCCCGAAAAAAATTGCCGGTGAATCGGATTTAATTATAAATTGTAATTTACACGTGTTCATCGCTTGACAAAACATGATACTGTATATAAAAGATAAAATTTGGCAAAATACATGTTTTGTTTTTGATTCAATTGTTTATCCTGTTGCCGGCTTGGTCGGCGAATAGAATTTTAGAAGACGATATACGGAAATATGCTATGAAAGGGGGGTTGATGACGGGTTAACCAAATGATGCTGTGCGCAACAGACAAGATTTTGCAGAAGGATGAAAACTTATAATTTTTTCACCGATAAGGAGGTTAAATTGGGCTTTGAATTTTTTAAGGAATCTTATAATGGCAAAATAAAAGAGGTCTCCCTGGGCAAGGGGGATTCTGCCGTTGTTGTCGGTGGTGAGTCGTGCTATCCATTTTACCAATTCGAAGGTAAAATGCCCAATAAACCAAAGATCGCAATGGAAGTTTGGGACATGGAACCTGAGGAATGGCCGGATGCGGCAAAAGTCCATTTTAAGGATGTGATTGGAGACCCGGCGGCGTGGGCTAAAAAATGCGTTGAAAAATTCGGCGCGCAGATGATTGTTCTTCAACTGAAAAGCACGGATCCGAACGGCAAAAATGCAGGCCCGGAGGATGCGGCGGCGACCGTAAAAAAAG
>CAYTSY010000124.1:0-9760 GCA_964440555.1 uncultured Desulfobacteraceae bacterium | reverse complement strand
TTTTATAGGTTTATATGTCTGATACGGCCGTGAATCCATTATAGATTTTAAGCATATGAAATTATTGGAAATTAACTGTTAGCCATTCTATTGGAGTGCGAGTAAAAGACGTCTGAGCAGAACACGTTCCTCAATGGTAAAATCGGCGAGAAACTGATTATTTGCCGTCTTTCTTTCATCAATCAGCACCTCTTTAAGCTGGTTTGCTTTTTCTGACGGATAAAGTTGAAATACGCGTTTGTCAGCATCATCCTGCTTTTTTATAACCCATTGAGAATCGACCATTCGCTCAATGACACCGGATAAGGTGGCTTTGTCAATAGACAGGATTTTACCGGTTTCACTGGCTGTAATGCCTTCCATTCTCCAGAGCACCTCCAAAACCAAGTATTGGAGGTTGGTCAGCCCGAATTTTTTAAGCCTCTTTTGTACCAGACTCTGGCCCTTCTGATATGCCTTTGACAACAGATAAACATAGCAATCGGATGGCTGCTTTTCTTTTTTCGTCATGATTTACCCTTAGCCCTATTAAAATGATCGTATACGAACTATAAGCAAGGGGAAAGAATTTGTCAACTTTTTTATTCAATATAATTTGGGGCTATAATGCTCCAATCTCATAATCCCCTAAGTTTATGTTATGGATCAGGCTCGCCTCGAAGCGGGTCTGACACAGGATGAAGTCGCTAAAACATTAAATACCAAAAAATCCGCGGCTTGTAATTATTGGTTTTTTGGTTTTGGGAATTATTCGACTGAAAACTCCCGTGTCGGCAGTTCGATTCTGCCCCTCGGCACCAATAAATAAGGGCATTTACGAAAATTTCGTAGGTGCTTTTTTTGTTTAAAAGCGTCCAAAATCGGGCACAATTCATATGCGGTGTCAGTTTAACATACTGATATCAGCATGAATGTTATTGAGGAGCAGGGGAATTTCATTCGCCGTGCCCATGAACACGGAAGCTTTGACCAGTTAAGCTGGTTTTCATCAGCGAGCACTGAATCAGACAATTCTTGTGATTTTTCTTGATTTTCTGCGAGGACTGATAGCCGGATTCCTTGTTCAGGATCCCACTATTTTGTCTCGTCCTTTGCCGATTTTTCTGCCGCAGCATTTTTGCCGGCGACTCTTCCGAAAACCATACATTCGGCAATGTTTCCGGCCCCTTGGTAAATCAGCCCCCAAAGAGATCCCAGTTCTCCGGCACTATATAAACCGGGGATGGGATCACCAAATGCATCGAGAACCTGGGCCTTGGCGTTTCTTCGGGGGCCTCCCAAGGGCCTCATTGTATCCCGGGATGTTTCTTTCCATATACTCGATCCCGATCACGACAATGGGGGTTTGATTGATGCCGGAAAAAAGGCCACCATTTGGGTCGCTTTCTCGCCGGTCAGGGGCATCTGGAACACTTCCCCGGTGGACGGCAGGGGCACGTTTCTGAATTTGACATCTTTAAAAAATTCTTGTACTCTTGTTCACTTATTTTCATAATTACCCATCCTCAGTTTCTTGTTTTACGTTGGTATTTCTGAAAATCCCGCGAATCGACTTAAATGCCGATGGTGTGATCAAAACTTCGAGTCAACGGCGGATTGGACCGGAGCCGTCCCAATTTGTACACATGTCGGCAATCTGCTTAAAGATTTCTCCCTTAAAACCACTCACCTCGGAAACTTCGAGGATGGTTCCCGGAATCTTTTCATTAAGAAGATAGGCAAACCGGCCGTTTGGACCGATATTGCCGCAATGACCGATGATATATCCAAGGTCAAAAAGAATTTGGATTTTTTCGTCAAAGTCCTCAACCCAGTGGGATACATGCTGGATTCCTTCTCTGTTTGCCTTAATGAAGTCTCTATACAACGACGGAGCGTCGTTTCTCTGTTGGATCAGTTCCACTTGAATATAACCTGATTGGGTCAGGGCGACGGACATGTTCAAGTCATAAGGTTTGCCCATGTATTGATAGTTTTCAACCGGCACCTTCTCGGTATAAAACCAAGGCCCCACACCCAAATGAAGCCATTCCTGCATGGCTTTTTCAATATCCTTTACAACGTAACCCACCTGTCTTACCGGTCCTAATTTCAATAGACTCATTTTCATCTCCTTTCCGTCATATTCTTTCCCCACATCAACGCGGAAATCTGAAACACACAAAAACCAATGGTTCATTGCCGGTGTTGACGTACTGATGATTTCCACCGATAATTTCGATGAAATCATGGGGCCGAATCTCTACCCGGTCATCTCCATGAAAAATCACTCCCTGTCCTCTAAGGACCACACCCCGCTCGATGCTATCATCATGGTTATGTTCAGCCGGCGTGTAACCCCCCGGTCCAAGTTCATTATAAATGGAATTCTCGGATAAAAGCTTAATCGTCCATTTTTCACCGCCCTGTAATCCAAAAACCGAAGAATCATAGCCTTCAACATCCTCAAACCGCACGCGTTTCATAGTATCTCCTTTTTAATTTTAACCATGACCTTTCTCTATTTTGAGCTATGGCGTCCTTCCATACTTAAAACAAGACAGCTCCACCGCAAACATTTATTGCCTGCCCGGTAACGCCCTTCGCTTCATCGGAAGCCAGATAAACGGCCATATAGGCAATCTCAACCGGATCAAGCATTCGCTGCTGGATGCTTTTGGATGTGATTTTTGCATGGATTTCTTCCGTCGTGTCGCCTTTGAAAAAAGGCCTCACGTGTTCGGTGATGGCATCCATCATCGGCGTGGATGTGTTTCCCGGGCAAATGGCGTTTGCGGTGATCCCGGGCAATCCCAAAAGCCCCAATTCAAGGGCCAGGGCCTTGGTCAATCCGATGACGCCATGTTTGGAAGCTGCATAGTCCGCATTCAAGGCGGCCGGAAGTTTCCCCGAAATGGAAGATATCATGATAACCCTTCCGCTTTTTTGTTCCATCATCCGGGGGAGAAATGCCTTAATGCAGTAAAATCCGGCGTTGAGATTGACTTCGATCGTCCTGCACCAGCCCTCCTCGGAAGTATTGATGACAAAATTTCGCTCGCCCATAACGCCGGCGCTTGTGACGAGAATATCCGTCTTACCGAATTTCGTGATGATGTCGTCGGCCATCTGTTTCACTTTTCCGGGATCCGTCACATCCGCCACGTATGCGATTCCTTCCCTCCCCAGATCACGAACTTCTTTGGCAACGCTTTCCACTTCATCCTTTACATTTGAAACTGCCACCACATGGGCGCCTTCCCGGGCGAATTGCAGGCTGATGGCCCTGCCGATGCCGGTTCCACCTCCCGTTACCACCGCCACTTTATCCTGCAGTCTATCCATAAAACCTCCATAAGGTCGGTTTGCTGCGTATGTCTGTATATTTCATGACCGTGCCGATTTTTGGTGGGACTATTTGGTGGAGCTATGGGATTGATAGAACGATCTTTCCGAAGTGCTTATTTTTCGCCATGCGTTCAAGCGCCCGGGAGGCTTCCTCGAACCGATAGATGGTGTCGATCGGCATCCGCAGGACACCCTTAGCCAGTGCCGGGGTGAGGGCCTGGACGGCTTTGGCGATGACTTCCATCGTCTCCTGCGGGGACCGCATGCGGAAGGAAGCGCCGATAAAGGTGATGCGCCGCATGTTGTGCAGGTCGAAGCTGAACTCGCCGCTCTCGCCGGCCATGCGGCCGATATTGATCATGCGGCCGCCGACCCGTGTCGCCTCGAGGTTTCCGTTGATATACGGGCCGGCAAGAAAGTCAATCAGAAGATCCACCCCTTGCCTGCCCGTGGCATCAAGCACCCGGGCAAGCCAGTCATCGGCGCCGGCGTCGACGACCACATCGGCCCCGAATTCCGGCAGCCGCGCACGCTTTTCCGGCGATGTGGACGACCCGATTACCAATCCCGCCCCCATGAATTTGGCCACCTGCATACCCATGAGGCCCATCCCGGAACTGGCGCCCTGGATGAAAACGGTCTGAGCGGGGGCGATCATGCCGTTGGTGCAGATGGCATCGTGCATGGTCTGAAGGGAGACCGGCAGTGTGGCAGCCTGTTCGAAAGGCATTCCCTCCGGAATAGCGTATAACTGCCTTTCATGAGCAACTGTGTATTCAGCGAATGCCCCGGGACCTGCGCCCATGACGCGGTCGCCGACGCGCCAGGCATCGACTCCCGGGCCCGTTTCGACCACATCCCCGGCGAATTCCAGGCCTAAAGGAAAACCCGCTCCCCATCCGCCATGAACGGCGCCCCTCAGTATCATCAGATCAGCGCGGTTTAACGCACCCGCTTTCACCCGCACCAAAATTTGATCCGGACCCGGTGACGGCTGCTGAAGATCCTGGATAATGGCACCATCATTACCGGATAGGATTGCACGCATGGATTACCTCCTTCTAATTGCTGTTCATTGTTGAGGTTGACGGTTTCGTAAAATTCAAATGTCCAATTTTTTTAACCTGCTGATATCTCTGATTTAATAAATAAGAGAGGACAACGTTTTTCAGCATCGGATTTTCATGTGAGTACGCCAATTTAAAGACTATTTTAAAGAATTGCAATTAACTTGACAATTGCCGGAAAGGCCATTTATATTGTCATTTCCGGCCAAGCAGCAAATTTTTGAAAATCCCTGTAAGGAAAAGCCTCCCACACTTATCTACAAGGGGAAACCTCCCTTTATACCGTTCGGTTAACGGCCTTCAGTTAAACAGAAAATATTGGAAGCACGCCCTGGCAGCCCAGCAGACAAATTTTATCCCTGAACAGAATCTGTGGTTATAGAGCCGCTTCTAATAATCCTGTTGTTGATTGGCGGATGGCAGGCGGAACGTCGTAAACGACAGTAATGCCATCAATTGAGCAAGGATGGCAGATTTTTGATAGTCTTTTCCTCATCACTTATAATGCCATCCACCATACCTTTAACTTTCGGTATGTCATTGACCCGCTGGGCGCATTCGCCGCCGGCATACATAGCATTCTCCCGATCTCCTTTTTTTACGGCGCTGATGCCTTTATTTTCATTGTCAATGAGTTTCAATGCACCTTCGGTGACCGGACCTGGTGTATCTAGGAACAGTTCGGATGTGAGTTCCAGCGTATTCTTCTGATGCTCCTTGGATGTGGCAGTTTTGACCCACCCGGCCGGTCCGACAAATCCGCGGGCGGCCAGCGTCCTGCGGTCACCGGCCTCGACAAACCCCTGTTTCCACAAGGGGGCGAAGTCGCTTTCTTCGGTGGCGAAAAGACGGGTCCCCATCTTGAATCCGGAGCCTTTACTTTTATCGCCCCATGGCAGGGGGTCGCCGGCGGATGTAAAGATCATCTTGAAACGCTCTCCGGCTTCAGGGTTGTCCAGAACGTTTTCGATATGGGCATTGATCGGAATGTTTTTTGGATTTCATAAAATATAATCCACCTTGAACCCTTCTGACTATGTTATATATCCGTTATTGTGATTCGGGTAAACATAACTCCAGGGAGGTATGACCAATGGTTGATAATGAAAAATCCAGGGTAATGGTTCAACGGGCGCAGAAAGAACTGCGTGACGTTGTGGAAAATATTATGAGTGATCTTGCTCCCGGCAGCTTTTCAGGGCAGACGGTCCTGATAAAACCCAATATGGTGGGGCCTTCCGCGCCGGATCTCGGGCATACGACTCACCCGGACCTGGTTCGGGCAGTGGTGCTTTCATGCCTGGATCGCGGCGCCAGGGTACAAGTGGGCGACAACCCGGGTGGAATTAACCGCAACTCCCGAAATGTGGCTCAGATGACCGGTATTTTAGATGCCTCGGAAGGCTGTTTTATGTCCATATCGGAACGGGTTGTGGAAAAAACAGGAATCGAAACCAATCTCCGGTTCGTCATCTCCAAAGCCATACTTGATGCCGATGTGGTGATCAATCTTCCAAAATTCAAAACGCATTTGCTGATGATGGCGACAGGCGCCATTAAAAACGTCTATGGCTACGTGGCGGGCGCCTTTAAAGCAAGGCTGCACCTTGAAGCCCCCGATCCGGCGCTATTTGCAAAAGCGGTCTGCGACATCTATCAGATTCGGCCGCCGGATCTGAATATCATGGATGCTTTGACCGTCCTTGAAGGAAACGGGCCTTGTCATGGCGGACGCCGGCGGACGGTTGAAAAACTTCTGGCATCCACGGATGCCTTGGCGCTGGACGTCGTCATGGCTAAAATGATGGGAGCTGATCTTGAAAAATTGCCCCTTGTCCGTGAAGGCCGCGCCAGGGGATTGGGAAACTGGAAAGATGAAAAAATAGATATTCAGGGCTGTGCAGACCCCATTCCAGGTTTCCGCATGCCGGTTACCTACCAGCCCCAACAAATTGACGAAAAAGAAATAAAGGATCTATTGGATCTCTATCCGCCGGATATGATGAATTCAAGGACGGTGGTAAGACCTTTGCGGAATGAAGAAAAATGCGTCCTCTGCGGGGAATGCAGGGATAATTGCCCGGCGGAAGCCCTGACCCTGGCTCCTGAATTCTCAATCAGCGATGCCTGTATCGCTTGCTTCTGCTGCGTTGAACTGTGCCCTGAAGGCGCCCTGGAAGTTCCCGATGTGGAGGCCTTTCAGCATTACTAACCGCAAATTTTTCCAGACATTTTTAAGCTGCTGAGAAATTTCTATCACTCAGTAGAGATACCAATGCTTGTGGGGGAAATCGTAAAAGCACCCTTGATATTGTTCACATATTTGTGTACTTATTAAACATGAAAACAATCAATTTCTATCGGACAGAATCGGGGAAATGCCCTGTCAAAGATCATTTGGATACCCTGACGGATGCCCAGGCGAAAAAGGTAGCTTGGGTATTGAAACTAATTCGAGAGATTGATCGGGTTCCGTCAAAATATTTTAAGAAACCGGTAAATACCAACGATATTTGGGAAGTCAGAATTGATGTTGGGAAAGACACTTTCCGGCTCCTTGGTTTCTTTTGCAGCCAAGGCTTTATAATATTGACCAACTCGTTTCAAAAGAAAAGCCAAAAAACTCCCCTCTTGGAGATTCAATTGGCGGGAAAAAGGAAGAAAGAATATCTTAATAGGAGGCAAACCCATGGATGATCTGGATACATATATCGAAGAAAGAAAAAAGAAACGCCCGGATTTCGCAAAAAATTTTGATAAGGGGTATGAGAACTTTAAAATCGGCGTCCTTCTCAAACAGGCCCGTCTCGAAGCCGGCCTGACTCAGGATGAAGTCGCCAAAATATTAAACACCAAAAAAACCGCGATTTCTCGAATCGAAAATCATGCTGAGGATATCCGTCTCTCAACCTTGGTGAATTACGCACAAGCCGTGGGAAAAAACCTCCAACTCAAAGTCGCGTGATCGAGACCCGGCGCAGCCAAAAAAACTGTGCCCAAATTGTGCCCGTCAAGGTCAAATTTTAGCAAACATTTGCCTTTAATATTTTTCTTGAAATCACCCCAAAGTTTAACTATATTTTTAAATATAAATGCACTTTTAATCTATTTTTGAGAATCCTAACGATTTTTTGGGGATCAATTGACTTCAGAAGCGACACAGAATCGGGCGGCAGGATATGCATTTCTGATCGAGCAATGCCGGCTGAAAGTTTTGCCGAACTGGCACATGTCTTTGGTCAGCCCGGCAGGTGCGTTACGTTCGACCCTTCAGAATGGCCTGGTTGAATCCGTTTTCCCCCAGACCTACTGGCCCGGGACTCGGATTGGAGACCATCTGGAATTCGCCCTGAAGTACGACGGAACCAACCTCGCCATCCTGTCGGCCCTTTTCGAAGCGGCAGCCGAAGAGGACATCGTGAACTGGATCCACTCGAAACCCACAGGAAAATACGCCCGAAGGATCTGGTTCCTGTATGAATTTCTGACCGGGCGGAAGCTCCGGTTGCCGGATCTGACCAAGGGAAATTACATTGAGCTTCTGAAGGCAGACCAATATTACACCGCAGCGTCCAGCCGGCGCGTGCAGCGCCAGCGAATCATCAACAATCTGCTTGGCGGTCGGGACTTCTGCCCTGTCATTCGGAGAACCCAAAAACTGGCCGCCATGGAAGAAATCGATCTGCGAAAGAAATGTGAAGAGGTTGCCGCCGCCTATCCGCCGGAACTGCTCAGACGCGCCCTGAGCTATCTTTACAGCAGGGAAACCAAGTCCTCCTTCGAAATCGAGCACATCAAGCCGAGCGCCTCCCGGGTTGAGAAATTCATCGGACTTCTGGAAATGGCTGAGCAGCGGGATTTCTGCGAAAAGTCGCTTCTCATCGATGTGCAGAACCGTATTGTTGATCCCCGTTTCCGGGATACGGGTTACCGCACGACCCAGAATTATGTGGGGCAAGCGGTTTCTTATCACAAACAGATCGTTTACTATGTCTGCCCGAAACCCGAGGACATTTCCGGTTTGATGGACGGACTCATCGCCGCCCATGAGATTATGAAAGAAGGCGTGCTGCCGGCCGTTATCCATGCTGCCGCGATATCTTACGGCTTTGTCTTTCTGCATCCCTTCGAGGATGGAAACGGCCGCATTCACCGCTTCCTGATCCACAATATCCTGTTTCTCAGGGGCGCAATCCCGAAAGGCCTCATGTTCCCGGTTTCCGCCGCGATGCTGAAGAATCCGGCGCTCTACGATCATTCCCTTGAATCGTTCTCGGTCCCGATTGCGCGACTGGTTGAATATGCCCTGGACGACCTGGGCCGGATGACCGTACCGGGTGAGACCGGCCGCTGGTACCGCTACATGGATATGACGGCCCAGGCCGAGGTGCTGTATGATTTTGTGAAGATCACCATCGAGCACGAACTGGTGGAAGAGCTGGACTTTCTGGTTTGCTACGACAAAGTCAAACAGGCGATTCAGGAGATTGTGGACATGCCCGATCGTTTGATCGATCTTTTCATCCAGCTTTGCCTCCTGGGAGGTGGCCGCCTCTCCGCAAAAAAAAGAGATTCACATTTCGACTTTCTGACCGATGAGGAACTGAGCCGGTTGGAGGATGCCGTAAGGACGGAATACAAAAGAGAGTAATTAAAAAAAGACCTGGGGAGTGAACCTCCGCGGGTTTTTTTGTGCCCAAATGGTGCCCGTCAAGGTCGAATTTTAATAAACACATAGGCTTCACCATGGTAGATTTTGGTTCAGAGCGAGGCCTGAGCGTTTTTGAAGCCGCAGGAATAACGTGTTATTTTGAGGACTTCAAAAAAGCGAAAACGAAGCTATGGGCTAAAAGATGCCGTCTCCGGATGAATACTACTTGACCGTTTGTAGTGCCTTCGGCAGCAAGCCGCCGTTGGCATCCTTTCCGTATGGAGGATACCGATAGACTTCGGGCCTGATCGCTGCGATATACTCCTCGAGGGTGGGACCTCCGGGGCTGATGACGGCGGGTACGGGACTTTGGGCCTGCGCGACGACAGGCACCCGTTCCCAGTCCACGGCAGTCCGGCGGACCTCATCGGGCTTATCCGACATCAGACGCACCACAGCGGCCACCGCACAGGTCAACGGACCAAGCGGGGACGGATAGTCGGCAATCCGTTCAAAAGCCGCCATGTACAAGCGGTTTTCGCGGCGCCCGACCACATAAGGGGCGTTGATGATGCGGACAGGCGTTCCCACCGGCAAAATGGGAAAAATCTCCGCGGCGTTTTCCGGGTACAGGTGGAAACAGCCGTGGCTGGTACGCAGGCCCACCCCCCAGGGCTTATTGGTCCCATGAATGAAGATTGCGGGAAAACCCGTC
>CAYTSY010000123.1:5142-10022 GCA_964440555.1 uncultured Desulfobacteraceae bacterium | reverse complement strand
TTTCAAATAATTATACTGTTTTTATTGCCTCTCATGTCCGATCCCGAAAGTTGAGACTGTAAGTAAAACTGCCCCAAGAATAATCTCAATAAAATATCTCTTCATTTATTCCTCCTGATCCATAATCCACCCATTTTGACGGCTATGATAAGTGGTTTCCCTAAAATTTTTTCAAAGGCGTATACCCTATGCGGCTAATTGTATGTCAGATCCAGTTGATTCAGTTTTTCGAGAGTAGGAGTCCCGGTGTTTTTATCCCAGCCCCTCTCGTCATAATAATCGTCCAGCAGCATATGGATGTCTCTTTCCGTGATGATGTGTTTTTTATAATAATCGGTCAATTGCTGTATTCCGTCCGGTGTTGAAATCGGGATGAGCCATGCGTTGGGGAACGCATCTTCCGCGCGCCCAAATCCCTCCCTGGCATTAACGAGTTTATACAGATTGTAAGCACGCTCCCCCGCGCGCTTCAGGGCACATACGTTTGTCTGGATTCCCGTGACAGCGTTATAGAGCTCAGGCAGCATCGATGCATTCACGAGCCCCATGGCATGCCAGAGCTCGCAAATACCCAAACAATTGGTGAGACTGTTAAAATCTTCAAAATGAGGCGTCAGCCGTCCCACGTTGAAATCGCCATAATAGTCAGCCGGCCTGAAAATCCGGTCGATGTTCTCTGCCGGGACGCCTATCTCTATGGCATTTTGCCTGATTACTTCCAGGGGGACAAGGGGAAGGGCGGCGGCAGATGCAGCAATGCAACTATGACCTCCCCTTGGGCTGCTGATACCCATGGCAAATCTCATGGGATCAAGAGTCGCTGCTCTGGCCGGATATATGCAATCGGTTCCTTTGGCGATCCCTGACCCTTCTATATAATCCGTTCGTGCGTCTTTTCCCATCCAGTTGGAAGCCTCAAACCATCCTTCGGCCAATCTGTCTCCGAAATCTTCTCTGTTGATTATTTTGTCCAGAATGCCCATATAGCTGTCTATACCGCGTTCCAGCCGCATTCCACCCGTGTGAATGTCTGATATAACTCCCTCTCGGTATCGCCTGGTTATCCAGTCGATCAGGCTGCTCGATGTTACGGCGCAGATCCCCGCTTTGTTCATCTTCTCAAGCAGCTTCAAGGCATGCAAATGATCCTTCAGCTCAAGCTTCTGGCCGATGACGGATACCCAGAGGGCAGGGCCTGTCCGGGACTCTGTTTCCTGCGGTGCATTTTGGCCGGTTTTAAATGAGCTGCCGCATGCGATCCAACAGGAATTGCAGGCAATGCTTTTCCTGATCCCCGTCCATTTCTGAGGTCCGTATAAAACATCCCATTCATGCTTGCTCCAAACCCCTGGATTCATATTTTCCATCACGAGCGTTTTCCACATGCTGTCGTTCAAATCGCCGATCAGGGCTTTTTGCGATTTGAATTTCCGTCGCATATCTTCCGTAAGTTGTTCAATCTTTATTTTATCGGCAAACTGGATTTCTTTGTTTCCTGCCGTTATGATTGCCTTAAGGTTCTTTGAGCCCAACACTGCGCCCAAACCTGATCTTCCCAAAGTACTCTTCTTGTCGGTAATTGCCATGGAAAACCGGCATAGATTTTCACCGGCCCTGCCGATGGCGATGACGCCACATTTTCCATATTTTTCGGTAAAATAGTCGGTTGTCGCATAAATGTCCTTTATCTTCCAAAGATGAGCTGCGTCACAGATTTCAATCTCGTTTTCAAAAATTTTCAGGTACACGGGCTTTTTGGCTTTTCCCGTAATGATGACGTGATCGAATCCAGACTTTTTCAACAGGGACGCAAATCGCCTGCTGCCGCTCATCGCTGAGGTGATGTAGGATTTCCCATCCGGGGCGGCGGGCATGGTAAATTTTGAGGTTGCGGCAATCTTGGATGACCCGGGGAAAGAAGATCCGACAAAAGGACCAACACCCAAGATTATCACGTTCTCCGGCGAAAGTGGATCCATGCCGTGTTTTATTAAATCCATAGCATATTTAAAATTGATGCCCCAGCCTCCGATGAATTCTTCAACGAGATCCCGATCCAAAGGGTTTTTCTTGATTTCTCCAGTAGTCAGGTTGACATGGAGAATTTGACCCGCATATCCGTTCAATTCCATTCTACACTCCTTATTATCGACTCATCCGACTGTTGGGAGTCTTCCTTATCGGATACAAAGACCGCACACCAATTGATCGCTTTTTACCTAAACCCTTTTTTCCAACCAGAATAGAACGTCTCCGATAACTTCATCCTTACTCGGCTCATTGAAGATTTCATGGAATAGAAAAGCGTAAATCCTTAAAGTCTTATCCTTGGATGATATATCACCAAATAAATCACGAGAATCTTTTTCACTCACAAGCCCATCATTGCAGCCGTGGAGCAACAAAATGGGGTCTACTAACTTGCTTGAGTTCTCTTTGTTCCATTCAATCCCTGCCAAGAGGCAGTAAAATAAGCCGAACGAAACCTGTTTTGCAACCAAGGGATCATTTTTGTAGGCCTCCACTACCGATGGATCGCTACAGACAAGATCAGCAAGCTCATTCGAAAAATATGAATCTACTGGCATGTTGTAAGGAATTGGGGATGCTCCATTTAATCGGGTTGCTGCCCCTGAAGCCACTATACCTTTTACTTTAGTGGGATATTTCATGCCGAATGTAGTTACCGCAAAGCCCCCCATGCTGTGACCTATCAGAAAGACAGGCAGAGTGGGGTTTTCTTTTTTGGCCAGTTCGACCACAAAACTAACATCATCAATCATTTCGTTAAAATCATTATAAAAAATAGGCTTGCCTTCGGATTTTCCATGCCCTCTGTGATCGAAACGATAAACGCCAAAGTATCTGTCTGTCAGTTTTTGAGTAATATACTCATATCGACCTAAATGTTCACACAGCCCATGCACGATGACGATGATTGCTTTAGCTTTGGCAGGAATGTTGGTCTTAAGAAATAGGCGTGTACCATCAAACGACTGTATGTAGATTCCATTTTCCATAATAACTACCCCTATTAAATTAATCGATTGATATCAAATTTCACTTTTTGTAATTATTGAGATATTAAAACTCGATTAAAAATTCTCCATGGCTCCTTCAGCTTTCAAAACCAACATCAATTTGATGTATTTCCATGGAATCATATTAAAAATCATCTACGAGCTTTTCACAATTTGGATAATTATTGTTAAACCCGTTGAATTGAGAATTTTTCAATTTAGATTATTATGATCCAGTCAAACAGCAGCTTCGTAGAACAACTCGCTCGATATCAGATTCATGAATTTCGGTCGTAATGAGGTGGAAAAATACGCGCCAATTGCCGGATACCTTTACAGCATAAAATCCCTTTTTGTTGCCGCTCAAGTGGTGGAGGAAAGAACCAGGGTAATTCATATCCTTTATCCCACTTGCGGCATTAAGACGATCAAGGATTCGTTCGAGCCTGTTAGAATGTTCAGGGTTAATTGCCCTCCTGCTCCCAGTGTAAAAAAATTCCTCCAACCCTTATGTTTAAATGATTTTATCATAGGGTGCAAAATGAAACCCAAAGGGTTACGATTGTCAATGTTTCGTATACGGCGTCAGGTTTCAGTCCGTAGCCGCAGGCTTTCCACTGAAAACCGATGGTTATACTAACACTGTTCAGTACAACGTTTATTGCCGCTGAGTTTTTACGAGACCATCAAGGTTAGGATCCCTTCGGAGCTGGATAAACCTTGCAAAGAGAGCTTCTTAAAGATTCCGAGCCTGTATCCGGATCAAATTCGGTATCTCCGAAAAGCAAGTTTATACTGGACTTTTTCCACCCATAATCCGGGGGATCCTCCTCAGGAAACCACCACGCATGCTGGGCGCTAACAACGTCCCTTAATATCCCATCAAATAGTTTAGCCTTCATCGTTACTCTTCCT
Source organism: uncultured Desulfobacteraceae bacterium (assembly GCA_964440555.1). Classification (GTDB taxonomy): domain Bacteria; phylum Desulfobacterota; class Desulfobacteria; order Desulfobacterales; family UBA5616; genus CAYTSY01. The sequence goes on along the minus strand of CAYTSY010000123.1, from coordinate 6,087 downwards.
TGAGGGGTTTCGATCCAAACCCAATCGTTATCTGCTATATTTAGAGCGGATGCCGTTTCTGGATGGATTTCTACCAAAGGGTCGCGATTCGTTGCCCGCAGTTTTTTGATTTGTCTTCCCTCACTGTGAAAAAAAGCGCGGATTTTGGCTCCGGTTGTAAGAATCAGCGGATATTGGCTTGCAAGTTCAGGAGTAGATAAGGGTGAAATTGGCGGTTCTCTGTAAACCGGCAAAGGGGAAATCCCACTTTCTTTCAAGGCATTACTGTATATTTCAAATTTTTTTGAACCCGTATCAAAACCTTCGGTTGTATACTTACGGTACCTCATTTTCCCCTGGAGTATCCCTTTCTCACAGAATTCATCAAAATCCATTTCAATATCACCAAGGAAATAGTTATGATATTCTCGTAAATCTTTCCAGGGAAAAGCCTCCATTAGACCCAGACGTCGTGCAAGATCTATCATCACTTCCTTATCATCGCGCACCTCGCCGATCCGGGCAACCTTTCTTCTGGCCAAGACGCACCAAATTTTATGCAGATTAGCAATGTCATCCGCTTCAAACCATGTTGCCGCTGGTAATACCAAGTCGGCAAGTTGAGCAGTCGGTGTCATGAAAAAGTCAGAAACGATAGTGAATTCAAGCAATTTTAAGGCTTTTTCAACTTCCAGTGAATGTGTCATGGTCACTATCGGATTTGATCCCATGATCCACATTGCCCTGATTCGATACGGATCACCGGTTACAATGGAACGCCAATAACTGGGGGGATGAATCAGCGGGCACAAGGGATATCGGTGGCCGTCAACAGCTTTTGATCTTTTTTCCCTGGGGAGAAATTGCCCTCCCATGACCGACATATCAATAAATGGAGATTTCTGGCGGAGTTTTTCTGGGAAAACCCAAAGTTTCTATTATGGCCATAATATTTTCCTCAACCGT
>CAYTSY010000123.1:0-5132 GCA_964440555.1 uncultured Desulfobacteraceae bacterium | reverse complement strand
AATTAAACGCATTTCTGCAACGCTCTGGAATGGCCTGTAATGCCCCTTAAAATTAACAAGGAGCGGGCAGTTTGAAAGTTGCAGGCACTCATATCTAAGGCGTTTCCCCACTGAATACAGGCCGGTTTAATCGATGCATAAGTCCTGGCGGCTCTGCGGATATCTTCAGAGTCCAGCCCGGTAATCTGCGCGGCCCATTGGGGAGTGAATGGGCGCACATGGTCAACAAGTTGTTCATAACCTTCAGTATAATTTTGAACAAAATAATGATCCACAAGATCTTCTTCAATGGTAGCGTGAATCATTGCGAGGGCTAGGGCTCCGTCCGTACCCGGACGGAGTTGAAGCCAATGGTCGGCTTTTTCTGCTGGAGGAATCCGCCTTGGATCGATTACGATTGTTTTTTGTGCTTCATCTAAAGCCCGCTGAACCATGCCGCCGCACATTCCATCGGAAGCTCCGGTATGTGTCACATTGCATCCCCAAATCACCACAACATTGGGCTTTTGGCCTCCAAATCCGTAGACATCACAAATCGGCAGACGCCCCATCGTGAATAAACTGGCCAGTACTCGAGGTGCATAGCATATATGACCTACACCTGTGTAATTAGGGGTGCCAAAAGCATTGGCAAACCGCTGGGATAAGTTTGAATATGGTCGCCCCGTACCCTGCATCATTCCAAAGAATTCACTTCCGCTCTCATTTCTTATAGCATCTAATCGAGTGGCTATTTCATTTAATGCATCTTCCCATGAGATTCGATCCCACTTATTCTCCCCCCTTTTTCCCGATCTTCTTAACGGATAGAGTACCCGATCAGGATGATAAAGCAAATCCGGAGATGCTGCTCCTTTTGGACATATATATCCTTTACTGGTTGGGCTGTCAGGATCACCGGTGACCTTTACAACACGATCTCCCTCCATGTATATTAAAACCTGGCATACGCCATGGCACATTCGACATGACGAACGAATTACCTGTTTGGTGGTTTCATTTCTGTCATTCATCTCGGGATGTCCTTTTTAGTGGGGGAAAAAATTGCAGAACTGATCCAAACCACTATAAAAAAAGGATTCGATATTTTTCTAATGGTTTACCATCGGTAGTATTAATAATTAACCCGGTCCGTGATCGCGCCGTCAACGATCATATTAATGCCGGAAGTGAAAGACGAGCACGGGCTGGCAAGAAATACGGCGGCATTGGCTATATCCTGGGGAACTGCCATTCGTCCCATGGGATTCTGGTCAAAAGATTTTTTGAAAAAATCAGGCAATCCCTGCTCGACTCGGTTCCAGATGCCCCCTTTAAAATATACCATACCCGGAGAAACCACGTTGGCGCGCACATGCTTTGGCGCGTTTTGTTTTGCCAGTCCCTTTATGTAATGCACCAAGGCGCCTTTTATAGCCCCGTAGGAGCTCGTTGACGGAAGCTGCCGAGCCAATAACCACTATGGCTGCATCGCCGCTTTGTTTTGCCGCCTTTTCCATCATAGGCAATGCAACCTCCATGGCGTTAACTACCCCCAGGATATCCGCCCGGAGATTTTGTTCCCAGGAGAGGGCATCCACACCGATTGCCATGGCCCCGACGTTTGAGACCAGGATATCCAGACCGCCCAGTTCGTTTCCCGCTCTTATGATCCAGTCTTTTAACGCCCCACCGTCGGTTACATCTGCAATACCTCCAAGAGCTGATATGCCCTTTGATTTTAATGCTTCGACAGCATCTGAAATCTCATCCTCATTGCGGGCGCAGATTGCGACATTACACCCTTCATCCGCAAGCGTATCAGCTATTGCACGGCCTATGCCGCGGGTTCCACCGGTGACGATGGCGTTTTTCCCTTTAAGTTTCAGGTCCATTGGATTCTCCTACAAATGATATTAAGATCTTAACGTTTTTGAACGAATGAGACACCCTTTAATAGTGAATCATTACATGCTTTTTCACAAGATTTATCTTACGATTCTTCTTCAGGGGAAAAAGGGTTGTGATTTAGCCGGACAGCAGTTCAATTATTGGGTTGACAAGATTGAGAAGACCGCTGTCTATCGTCGTCCCCAAGGAGCAAAAATGAAAATACCCAGGAATTCAGTTGAAAGTTCTCAATAATAGAAAATTAGCTTGTCACACACAATATGCAGGGGGTCGATAGATCCAGTGAAGACCCCATATCTTGCCGGCATCCCATGTTGTCGTCCGCCCGTGATATGGGGAGATCATCAAATAAGAATCGAGATTGCTTGCTCCTGTGATTTCCTTATAGAACCACAGTATATCCGACAACCGAAAAACATGACATGTGTCTGATATTCAATATCTTTTTCGATTCTCTATCCCTACCAAAAATTGAGCTTGCCGATTGATGCTCAGATCCCCTTTCGCATCAAACCCAGCCAATCTGCGTGAACCATGAAACGGCCGATTGCTAGCGAGTTATTGTCAAGAGTTGTGTATGGCATCAGGCGGCGATCCGTTTTTCAATAATGCCATCAATAAATTTTATTCCCCTGATTACTTCTCCAAGTATCTCGGGCCTATTCATCAAACATAGCTACAGGACGAATCCAGGCTGCCCCGGCTTTAAGAATTTTAATTGGAAAGCAGTAAACCATGAATCCATGCGGGGGAAGCTCGTCAAGGTTTGTAAGCTTTTCCATTTGATAATACTCCGCTTCGATGCCGGCAAAATGACCTTCCCATATAAGACTTCGATCACCGCTTTTACGAAACGCCCTTGCCTGGGAAGCAAATGACCGGTCCCACCCTACAGCATCGGTTCCGACCAATTTCACCCCCTGATTGATAAGCCATAGGGTGGCTTCTCTGCCCATACCGGCATATTCGCTTATATATTTAGCGATGTCATTGCTCTTCCAATACCGATCAGCACCCGTCATCACTAATACGATATCCAGCGGACTGATTTCATAATTTATTTTTAAAAGGGCTTTTTTCACATCCTCGATCGAAACAACGGTTTCAGCTCCCAAATGCCTCATGTCTAAAACGACTCCAGGACCATAAGCCCATTCTAAGGGCATTTCATCAATCGTCCGTGATGGTTTTCCCCCCATGGTGGGATGATAATGGTAAGGCGCGTCCATATGGGTTCCGGCATGGGAATTGAGTGTGAGGGTTTCCGAAGACCAACCTAGGCCTTCCGGCAGGTCTTCCTGTTTAATTCCGGGAAAGCTTGACAGCATTTCCGGGACGCTGTCCTTATGATCGTGATAATCGATTTTCGCTCCAAGGACAGATGGCGCTTTTCTGATTTCCAAACTTAAATCTACAACTCGGGAAAATCGCTTCATGCTTCTCCTCCTTTAGACCGGACCACCGAACTGGTTCCGATGAAGCCAGCTGAAATCCTCCCGGCGTACAATACGAGGTGCCGTGGATTTTTGGTGACCCCGTTGCTTACCGATTAAAACCATCGTTGCAAGTGAATACCCTTCGGGTAACTTGAGGAGATCTTCGACTTTTTTCAGATTCCGCCCCCAAAGGGTAGACGGCAGAATGCCCAGTCCTTCTGCAGTGGCCGCTAAAGCCATATTCTGTACGCAGGCCCACATACTCCAGAGGTGCCCCGGTCCGTCTTTGTAGCAGGCGGCTATCACGCTGCTATTAAAGTAGGCTTTCTTCTGAAGCTTCGCTACAGCCTGGGAGTGAACCGACAGGTTCAACTGATATTTTTCTTCTGCGATTTTTTCTACCATAGACGGGTCGTTAATGATAATGAATTCCCAAGGCTGGCTGTTTACTGCAGACATGGACCGGGTACCTGCTTTGATTATCTTCCGAACGACTTCCTCTGTTGCCGGTTGGACAAAACTTCTTATCGTCCGCCTTTTTTCAATCGCTTCATACAGGTCCATTTTAACCCCTCATCAATCGAGAACTTTTTTGAATTATTTGTTTATTAATGGTATTTAATGCGCATTGTACGCTTTGTATCCGAATATCAAGCTGGTTTGAAATTGTTTCCACTAATGGACCCCGATACCGTATAAGTCCGCCCATTTTTGGAGTTCTGCCACTTTTTTTGTCAACGCATCCGTTGACGTAACGTCTTCATTTTGTTTATAGAGTTGTGCCAGGGCGGCATAATAAAGGGCGTTGCTTGTTATTTTTTCCAGCTGGCCTGGCCCTCCCTCCCTTATCTTGCCTGGAACACCCATGACAAGAGAATTCGGTGGAATCATTTGCTTTTCTAACACAACGGCGCCGGCGGCAACTATGCTCCCCTCCCCGATGATCGCGAAATCTTGGATGACCGTGCCGATGCCGATCATGCATTTATTGCCTATGGTACATCCATGAATTACGGCGCCATGAGCAACGGTGACAAAATCACCAACTATTCCCGCGTGTACCATACAGTTGTCTTGGATGCTTGTAAACTGACCCACCTTGACCGGCCCTAAATCCCCCCTAATGACTGAACACGGCCAAAGGCTGGAATAGGCGCCCACCTTTACATTGCCATGCTGGACTGCTGTGGGATGGATGAAAGCGGTGGCGTCGATCTCGATCAAGATGGTATCTCCTTTAAGACGATGCGAAATATTTTAATACCCAGCTTTTTCATGCAGACTATCACTGTTGAGGGGTTCATGCCCAAGTGTTCCAATGGCGCGCCGGGTCAGTCTCTTTTACACCAAAAAGAAGCTTCCAGTTGCTTTTTTCTGGAAGTTAAGAGAGCATCCAATTGACGGGACAGGCCGTGACAACCCAATTCTTGCTTACTTGCATTATGCTTGAATCTGGGCATTTTTAACAATACCGATGATATTTTGCAATAAAATTAAATGGATTTTAGGTACAAGGCATTTTGAAGAGACTTTTGATTGTGCCAGGGAATTGAGAGTCAAATCATTTCGGGCTTGCCCTTTGATACGCATCCAAAAGGTAAAAATATCAGCCGTGGGTGAAAGTGGTGATACGTCTGATATTTCGTCGGATCTACTCTTTGCCTGAAGTGGCCAGTATGTTGATGATTTTTTGTCTCTTGATTTAAGCGGCAGAATTGTTAGATTGTCGTCCTTAATCATCATATCCTTTTGGTTCTGTCAAAAATCTTATGAAAAATGAGGAGAATGGGGATTAAGAACCAGAAA
>CAYTSY010000122.1:0-10077 GCA_964440555.1 uncultured Desulfobacteraceae bacterium | reverse complement strand
TAAACCCGGGTATCAAAAGCTCCAGGAAGGCAAACCCGATTCCCAACAAAAACCAGATGAGCCAGGGTGAAAAAATCGCGGCAAGACCCATAAAAAAGTTCCTTTTTGCGGTTGCGGTCATAAAAAATGCAGGGCCGGCAATCTCAGCACATTTTAAATAAATGTAGCACGATTTTTTTATGCGGTCAATTTGGGTTTTTCCCTTCAATGCGTTTCACGATGCTCCGCCGAAGACGGGGAATTTAAAAATATTGAAATTTAAAAATGGGCCAAGACGTCCATATCTTGTGTACCAAGGCGAATTTATACCACTTGAAACCACAAATATTGGATATTATGTTAATTTCATTCAATGGTTGCCTTTTTACGCAAAAACGGTTATGGTTTGTGCGATGGTTGAAATATGGTCTGCGGCGGCCGGGTATTAAGATAATTTTGCCCTGTCATTGTAGGATTTGGCTGTAAACTTTAAATCTGAGAATGATCATGGATGACGACCACCGTAAGGAAAAGTTTGTTTTTGTTTTAACAGTTTGTATTTATTTGATTATTATGAGTGCATGGGTTTCCGGGCACAACCGCCCGTTGCCTCTGCAGTCCAAAGAAACGGCAAGTCTGAAGCCCGAAACAGCGGCACCGACGCAAACGATAGCTTTAAATAACTTTCTCAAGCTGCCCAAGGAGACAGGGCCGCCTGTCGTCGCCGGATTGGAGCAACCTGCTGTCCCGAGAAAAAAAGCCGGGGATAAGTTCCATCCGATCATTGAGGATGCGGCTAACCGATACGAGGTGGATCCCGCTTTGATTAAAGCCATCATATGGGCTGAATCCAATTTTAACCCCAATGCGGTTTCCGAACAGGGAGCTCTGGGCTTGATGCAGTTGATGCCCTCCACCGCCAGGTCCATGGGCATAAAAGACTGCTTGGATCCTGAAGACAACATTCATGCGGGCGTGAGATATTTCAAACAATTGATGGTTCAGTTTGACGACAATGAGAAACTTGCCCTTGCCGCATACAACGCCGGAAGCGGAAAAGTCAGGGAGCACCAGGGCATGCCGCCGTTTAAATCGACTCAGTATTTCGTAAAAAAGGTTTTTCGATATTATCGAACGATCAAAATGGATCTTACCAACCGCATCGATACCTTGTAAATCCCTATTCCGGAAGATGTTCCAGAGAATCCGCTGAGTTTGTTTCCAAGGGTTTTCCACACGCCCTGCAAACGCCATTCGGGCCGATGACGCCGATGCAGTTGCCGTCGCCGCACAGTATCCGTCTTGCCCAGTCATCGTCGCCGGTGTTCAAGGCATCATCTGCAGGGTCATTTTCCGGTTCATGCCCATTGGCATCCATTGGATCCGCACCTGCGGCCGACGACCGTTCCCCGGAGTTTTCACCTTTGGGAAGACCGCATTGTTTGCAGCAGCCATTCCTGCCGATCACGCCGGTGCAGTTTCCATCATCGCACAATTGGCGGCTTTCCCATTCCACATCGCTGGCGACAATACTGCTGTCGGCCTCGTCAACCTCATATCGGGGATAATCGTCGTTCATTTTTTTCCTTTTTCACGTTCCCTGGGGAGTTGCAGCGCAGCTTTGGGTGGACTTCCAGGCGGATTTCCCGTTATGGACACCAGCTCAGCGACAAAACTCCCGACAATGACTTTGCTTTCCAGTCGGATTGGAACCCGACGCTGATCCGCTGTCACCCAAAGCCTGATTTTGGCGTCCGGGCTCTTTTCAAAGACGCCGCCGATATGCTCTATATCCGGTTCATAGAGATACGCATCAAATGTGCCGGCAGGCGTCTGGATTGTTTCTCTATTGACCAGGCGGGCTTTCCCCACGATGCTTTTTTTCCCGTCCGTGACCGGCCGCCGTATCTCTTTTTCATGCTCCCAGTTGAACAACCGTGTAAAATAAAATGCGGACAACGGGTCAAACGTCTCCGGTTGTATGGAAACCGGCGGTCGCTTTTTCCCGAAATTGGAATACTGGGCCTGCATTTTTGACCAGTCAAACATGACTTCAATATCTCTTTTGGAGCGGCCTTCCCGCTGCTTTTTTTTATAAAAAAGAGACCGGTTCATTCCTTTGTCGGCATACGCATCGATACGGTCACGGACCTTGTAAAAATTATCCACGAAAGAATTGGTCTTGGCCGTGAGTACAAAATGCCAGGCTGCGACGCCTTTATAGTCTTCAATCGGCAAAGTTTCAAGCTCGGCCGTACCCGCAGGGATAAGGCTCCACCTGATTTCAAAATTCAATTTTTCACCGGGAACAAGCGGGAAACCGATATTTTGGGCAACAAGCGGCATGGGGCTGAAAGCAGGCATCACCCAGATCATCGGCAGCAGGATTGCCCGAAATTTTTTATGGGCGATTAAAAGAAGGAGGATCGTAATTTCAAGCCATGCCGCAAATATCTTTCTTTTCAACCGGCCAAAAGAGGTCATTGTTTCCCATAGTTTTTTTTAAGCCAGACATAAATCACCTGTCCGATGGAGATTCCCAGATCGATAAACTGGGGCCCGTACTTTTTTCCCGTGGGCGTTCGAAAGGTGCTTTTTATCCGGGAAAGGCCTTCGACGCTCATGGGGTAACGATCGACAAACCGGTCGATGGCTGTTTCGGAAAAGGCCAGCATATCCCATACGGTTTCGGTAAAATTATCCGGCCCCCATCTGAATTTGTCGGCATCGTAAAGGCAGTCCGACACCAGGTTTCCTTCCGGTGAATCCATTATTTCAACTTCTTTGAAAGCCTCGTGATTTCTGATGGAAAGTCGGATATCATTGACCTCGTCGGGCGTCAGGGGGTAAGACCGGAGGAGTTCTTCAGCGAATTTACTGCCCTCGATGGCATGGTTTTTATGTTTCCGCCTGATGTCGTGAAGCAGGCCGGCGCATTGGACGATAAGCACCCGGCGGTCGATGGTTTCGCGCGAATATCCCCTGTTTTGGCCCTCGATGAGGATCAGGGCGCCCGCATCGATGGTGACCTTTCGCACATGGCTCATTCCGTGACCGAAATCGTTTTCAATATGATCGGCAACAAATAATTTAAGCTTTGAAACGACGGCATCGGTTTCAAAAAAACCGCGGGAAATGTCGCATGCCGGCTGCTGCTCCCGGTAAAACTCCGGAAGCGGAAAACCTGAAGCAATTTCAAGTGCTTTTTGCTGAATATCGCGATAGATGGATTGCATGAGCCATATAACGGTGTATGCTCGAAAAGTGAGCCCGTTCCGGTGACCTTCTTCCTTTAAGCAAGGGGCCGGATTCAATTGATGAAAAGTCTTTCCGCCGCCCTTTCATTTTTTACATGAAGTCAACCCCTTTGCCGCAGACTTTCCATCGGCCGTTTTCTTTTACAAGATCCAGGTCGGCTTCCACATCATAGGCCCTCGTCAGGCAAAACAGCCTGGATACATATTCATATACGGGATTGATGGCATTTCTTCTTTTTCCGATAACTCTGACTTTGGCGGTGTCGTCACTCTTTTCAAGCGTTTGGAGATGCATTTGAAAAATCCGGCTTTTCCTATACCGCGGAGCAAACCCCCGTTGCGCCGCCGCCTGCGTCACCCGGTATAAATAGTTGTCGACCATCTCTGGAGAAGCGGATTTTTGACACAGTCTGTCCAGCAGAGTCTGCTCGTCGAGCAGGTAATAGGCCTGAACAAAAGCCATCGCCGCTTTCGAGGGCGTTTCCGTTTTATCCAAAAAAATAAAGATGAGCTGAAAAAGCAGCCCGATCATCACAGAAATGGCCAGGGGCAGGAATTTGCCGATTTTCGACATGTGAGACTCCTCCTTAACGCTTGAATAATCATATCGGATCAGGTATACATCGTACAAGCCCTTGCGATTTGACACAAAGCCTCATTTTTTTTTCGAAATACCATGTAATGGATTCTGAGACAAGTCTTTTTGGATCTCTTCGCTGCTCCACTGTCAATGGTTTGGGGAAAGAGCTTTTGCTTTGCCTGATGGTGCCATGAATTTTACCATAAGATAGGGGAAACGGATATGCTGCTTGTGGTTCTCATTTTTTGCGCGGCTGTTTCAGCGATTTTTTGCATTCGATCCAAATATGCGGCTTCCCCAGTTCAGCTTTACATTTTCAAACCCCTGACAACGATATTGATCTTTTTTATCGCATTTTTTGCCGGCCGGTCTTCCGGATCGACGTATTGGATTCTGATTATGGCGGGAATCGTCTTTTCATTGGGGGGAGACATCTTCCTGATGCTGCCGCCCGATCGGTTTGTTGCCGGATTGATAAGCTTTTTCATCGCGCATCTGTTTTTCATCGCTGCTTTTTGCCTGAATCGTTTCCCCGGCTTGACTTGGTGGCTTGCCGGAATTTTTTCCATTCTGGGGATATGCATATCCTTTTTATTATTGCCCCATGCCGGAAAAATAAAAATGCCGGTGCTGTTGTATATGGCTGTAATATTGGTCATGACTTGGCAGGCATGGGAAAGATGGATGGATTTAAAAACCGAATTTTCGCTGTTGGCCGGCCTCGGCGGGTCATTGTTTATATTCTCCGACTTTGTCCTGGCCTTCAACCGGTTCAAGAAAAATATCAGGCACGCCGATGCCATCGTCTTGAGTACTTATTTTCTGGCAATCGCCCTTATGGCGCTGTCGGCTGGGGATAATTGAAAAGAAAACCAAAGGGAGATCTAAAATGGGACGACTGGATGGAAAGGTAGCGGTGATCACGGGTGGGGCGGGCGTTATTGGCATGGCTGCGGGAAAACTCTTTGCGCAGGAGGGCGCCAGGGTTTTGCTCGTGGATCTGAACAAAAATGCGCTTGATCAAGCGGTCCAAAACATTGGATCCGGTTCCGTCAGTTTTGCGGTTGCGGATGTCTCGCAGCCCGATCAGGTCCAGGCCTATGTGAACACAGCAGTTGATCGCTATGGCGGGATCGATGTGTTTCTGAACAACGCCGGAATTGAGGGGGCTGTCTTGCCCATTGCCGATTATCCTGTCGATGTCTTCGACAAAGTGATAGCGGTAAACGTCCGCGGCGCATGGCTGGGACTCAAGTATGTGATCCCCGTCATGGCGCAAAAGGGCGCCGGGAGCATCGTGATAAGTTCGTCCGTCGCCGGGGTCACCGGCTCATCAGGGGTATCCGCCTATAATTGCAGCAAACATGCGGTCATCGGCATTATGCGTTCGGCTGCCCTTGAATGCGCGCCGTTGAATATCCGGGTCAATACCATCAACCCCTCCCCGGTCGAAAGCCGGATGATGAGGTCTCTGGAGGGCGGCTATGACGCCATGTTGAAAACCGTTGAACCCGAGGTTGAACATCCGTCCGGCAAAGAACTCGTTCTTGCGGGTATGCCCATGGGCCGGTATGCAACGCCGGAAGAGGTGGCCCGCGTGATGCTCTTTCTTTCAAGCGACGAGAGCAGTTTCTGCACCGGCGGCGTATACATGGTGGACGGGGGGATGACCTGCGACTAGCCGTCCTGACCTTCTCCCATCAAGGGGGAAGGTCAGGACGGGGGTAGTGTTTACAGACACGCGTAGGTCGCCCGGATCAGGCGGAGGGCACGCGGCTCATCATCCGCGTTTACCTGCATTTGGTTCATGGCATATCCTACACCGATGTGGGCGTCCGGGTCGGCAAATCCGATGGATCCCCCTGCGCCGCCATGCCCGAATGCCCGCGAATTCGGCCCATAGCCGTCTTCGGCATTCAGCATAAATCCCCGTGCATAGCGCATGGGCTTGCCTGTAACCGGATCATTGGGTTCAAAGGCCTCCTCCATTGCCGCAACGGCAATGCTTTCCGGTTTGATGATGCGGATGCCGTCGATTTTCCCCCCATCAGCAAGCGCCCCGTAGATTCGGGCAATGCCCCGGGCGTTTGCCTGGCCGTTGGCTGCGGGAATCTCGGCTTTTCGCCAGGCATGGGAACTGGCGTCCCGAAAAGGCCGGATATCGGGATTCAATAAAGCGACCGCATAAAGCGGAGGGATCTCCTGACGGTGATCGTTTCCTGCGTTCATTGGGATTCGCGCATGGTTGGGCCCGATCATATCCGCAACCCGTTGCATTTCCGAATCCGGGAGGCCGATATAAAAATCAGCACCCAGAGGCCGGGCGATTTTTTCATGAAAACAAGTTCCCAATGTTTTGCCGGTGATACGCCGGACAAGTTCTCCGGCCAGAAACCCCCAGGTCACGGCATGGTAGCCGGCCCGCGTTCCGGGTTCCCAAAACGGCTTCTGGGCCGCCAGGAGCCGAACCATTTTATCCCAGTCGTAAAGATCTTCCACGGTGATTTTCTCGCTCACCCCGCAAACCCCGGCCTGGTGCGACAGCAGTTGAGCTACGGTGACATCCTGTTTGCCGCATGCACCGAATTCAGGCCAGTAATCCGTGACCCGGGCTTCATAATCAAGCTTGCCTTCTTCCACAAGAAGGGCAACCGTCAAGGCCCCCATTCCTTTGGTGGTGGAGTAAACGTTTACCAGCGTATCTTTTTCCCACGGCCTTTTTAAATCCCTGCCCCTGTAACCTCCCCAAAGATCAACGACTGTCTTCCCCCTGTGAACCACCGCAAACCCCGCACCGGCTTCATATCCGTCCCAGTTGGATAAAAAAGCGTCTTTAACCTTTTCAAACCCCGGCAACACATACCCATAAATATCAATATCCATTTTGTTTTATCTCCTGAGAAAATGTAACCGTTCGCTCCGGGAACCATCCCGCGATCCCCACGATTCACGGTTTACGATTCACGATTTCTTCAATAATTTAGATTATTTTAAACAATTGTCAAACTGTTTTTCATTTTCAGGATTGCATCCTGCCGTTGATTTCTGTAAACAAAGTTTAACCTGAAATTGATTATTGCCATTGCCTGCTTTTATCATTTATGGAGGATAACCATGCGCATCGGACGATTTCTCGATAAAAACAATTATATCCGGTTGGGAACCGATTTCAGAGACGAAACTGCTGTTTGTCTTGAGGGGGATCTCTTCGGAACGCTGAATAAAACCCGGGAGCGGGTTGACATCAAGCAATGGCTGGCTCCTGTAAAACCACCGGCTGTTTTTTGCATCGGCATCAATTATGCGGAGCACGCCGCTGAAACCGGGATCAGACCACCGGAATATCCGGTTGTATTTATGAAAAACCCGGCAAGCATCACCGGCCATCAGAGGCCCATCACTTTGCCGTCATCCTGCAGAAAACCGCTTCAGGTGGATTATGAGGTGGAACTGGCCGTGGTGATCGGTAGGGCCGCAAAAAATGTAGCCGCTGCAAAAGCACTGGATTATGTCCTGGGGTATACGGTCGCCAATGATGTCTCCGCCAGAACGTGGCAGTCCAATGCCGGCGCAGGGCAATGGGTCCGGGGAAAGAGTTTCGATACTTTTTGCCCCATGGGGCCTTTTCTGGTGACAGCCGACGAGATTCCTGATGCGCATGCTTTGGATATCCATTGCGTACTGAACGGGCGCGTCATGCAGGAGGGAAATACATCGGATATGATTTTCAAAATTCCCCGTCTGATTGAATATTTGTCCGAGGATACAACCCTTTTGCCCGGAACGGTAATTCTTACCGGAACGCCCAGCGGCGTGGGATTTACACGAACCCCCCCGGTGTTTCTTGGCCCCGGAGATTATCTGGAGATGACCATTGAAGCCTTGGGAACCCTTGAAAATGAGGTTCAATAATCATCAGGGAGCTATGCGAAATGAGGGGAAATGGATTCAATGAGCGGGCAACGTCTGAAGTTAAAGCTGTTGGACCTTGTCAGAAACTGGAAAAGCGAGGGGCTCCCAAGTCGGGATGTACTGGTGAAAACCGCCCATGATCTCATCACTTGGAGGCAGGAGAATGAACTCGCGCCTTTATGGCCCGCGCCGCCGCTTTTTGCAACGGCAACGATCGATGATGCCTGGGGACATGGCCTCGATATCATAGAACTTTATGCAACTGCAACCGGAATGCAGGTAGTCCGGCTGGGACTTCTGATGCCTGCCGAAGAGATCGTTTCAGCCTGCAGGCGCAGTCAACCGGATTTTCTTGCGATGACCGTACTGCAGCTCGATTCCGAGGAAGATCTGGTTCAAATCGGACATTGTCTTCCTCCAAAAACCAGATTCATTGCAGGAGGACCCGTATTCAAGGTCGGACCGGACATCGCCCGAACAGCCCGAATCTGTTTTGTGGCAAAAGATGTGGCCGCCTTTTTGGAATACGTGCTGTCTTTGTCAGAAACGGCGGCTAAAAAGAAAAGTCCAGGTTAAGTGTCAGGATATCCCTGGCCAGATCGTCGGCTTGCGCATTTTGCATCAGATACGAGCCTTCCCAGTTTCCCATGACGGAAACACGCAGGGTGTTGGATACCCAGTAATTGAAGTGCAACCCGATATCCGTGTCCGTTGCGTCTTCATAGGCGGCGAAATAGCTGTCGTTAAGCAGAGACTGCATGGAAAAAACCAAAGACCACCGAGATGAAAGCGGCGAAACCGCCGTCTCCAGTCCGTATACCTGCCAGAGGTTGTCGTTGTTGCCGGTAAACCATGAAGGACCGTTTAGCATACCCAGAGATGGCGTGATCCTCAGCCATTGGGCGGGATAGATGCTGGTCGAAGCCCGCACGCCCTGCCATGGTTCGGATTCAACATCCGCAAGATAAAGTGACCCGTCGGCAAAAAGGTCGGTCGTCTGACGTTTTACCAGATTTTGATTTGAAAAAGGGTTTGAGTAAAATGTTTCCAGATCGACGTGAAGGGCTTCATTGATATCAGCAGCATATCCCATTGTAATTTCATTGGTTTTATGTGCATTGGTCTCATCTTGGTCAGACGAACCCGCCCCGGAGGCCTTGGCCAGAACAGTATCCTTGATCCGTCTGGAGGCGACCAGCCTGTTTTTCCAGTAGGATTCATCCAGGCTGGAGATCATGACCCCTTTATTCGGGGAGGCATGTAAAAATTTTCCATCTTCAAGGTAGATCCCGACATGATTGATCCGTCTGTTTTTATTTCTGAAAAACAGAAGATCTTTGGACTCGAAGACATCCGGATCAAGGGGAATTTGTTCAAAAATGTTCAGACGGCACTGTTCGCGCGAGCTATGGGGCAAATCGACGCCGTAAATTTCCATATAAAATTTCCGGCTTAATCCCGAGCAGTCAATGCCGTTGCTGCCGGTTCCTCCCCGGCGATAGGGAATGCCCAGATATCCGCTCACGACCTCCTCATAAGGCAGATCGTCCGGTTCTGGTTCGAACCCGGTCGTTGCACAAATCTTCGCTTTCGGAAAACCGTATCTTTTTGCCCCTTGCTTTTTTTCTTTTGCAAAACACAGGGGCGCCGAAAACAGAAGCGCTGCGGCAAGCAGATAAACGAGAGGTTTAATAGGTTGTTTACGGTAAACAGAATAACGCATTCGGGTTTTGAGTGTCCTTTTCATTAAAAAAAACAGATTGGAGCGCTTTCACCCGGACCAGCAAACTCAGTTGCCACCTCCTGCACCAAAAAGCACCAAATTCATTTTATCGCTCCCCACCCTAATAAATGGCAGGGCTTTTTGTCAAGAGTTTTGACAAAAAAATCTTTCCTCAAGAGGCGCCGGCATGTCGTCATAATCAATAAACCGCATAAATTCAAATTGATACATAATAAATAACCATCATTTTGTATGCGTTATGGCCTGCCCGCACCGGACTGAAACTCTCACTTCATGCATTACAGCACCCAAAGCGGATTTGTTATATGGGCATCCTTGAACGGATTGACTGGCTTGCCAAGGCGTAGTTCGTAACGTGGTCGGTATAGCGGTTCAGGCAGCCCGGCGTCGCTTGGCGGCTATGCCGTGGCAGTCTTCGTTCTCCACTGCGTTACGAACGAAGACTGGTGGAGGCGCCGGGAGTCGAACCCGGGTCCGAAAATATTCCACACAGGCGTCTACATACTTATCCCGAATTTTGAATTTCGCCCTTTTTGCCTCCTCCGGGCCGGATGCGCAAAGGACTATCCTGTTGAGTTTAACCGATTCTTAAACAGGCAACGGGA
>CAYTSY010000121.1:1351-10093 GCA_964440555.1 uncultured Desulfobacteraceae bacterium | reverse complement strand
CCTCCGTATCCGTAATAAACTGAGGAAAGATATTACGCTGAAGAAGGTATTCGGTCACGCTATGATAATTGGCGAAGTCGCCGTTATGAACCAGCGCCATATTGATCCCGGCAAACGGGTGGGCCCCGCCCGGATGCCATACGCGTCCTTTTGTGGGAAATCGCTGGTGAGAGATCCATGCATGGGCGCAAAGCGCTTCAATTTTATAATATTTAACGATTGCCTCGGCGTACCCCACGACCTTGAGGATCATGATGTTTCTGCCGTGCGACAGGACAAAGGCCTTCTGGTTCTTAAGCGATGCGTAATATTCCTGGTTCAGCCTGAAGCTGTTTTGATTGATGAACTCTTCCTCAGCCTCCCGGACCGCCATACTTTCAAATTCATTGTCCTTTATAAATCCCTCAAGAACATCGGGTTTGACGCGAACAAAATAACGCCATACATCCGGGGGCCTGACTTCCAGCCCGGCGACTGATTTCCAGTCATCCACGGTTTCAAGTTCATTCTTCGCTTCAACGTCAAAATGCGGCGCAATATATTTTTTTTCAAGTTCCGGCCGGACCAGAGGATCCAAATACGCCACATGGATCATATAGCAGGCCTCCAGGGTTTCCCGGCTGACGCCGAGCTGCTCCGGAACAAGTCCGACCGCGGCAATGCCCCCCCCTTTGCCGTTGCCGCGGTTGTGCATGAGTCTGGAGGGTTCATAGATGTGGCGGCCGGGGACAGGCCGGGTGCAGCAAAAGCCGACAACCCCGCATCCCCCCTCTTCCTCTGCCTTTAAAACATCCACGGGAAGTTCAAGTCCTTTGACAAGGCGCTTTTTTGATTCCAAAAGCCTTCGTATTCTGTCCATATGTCACGCGCTCCACACGCCTGGCGGCCAAAACCCGGTCCCTGCGGCCCAGATACAAAATCAGACGCAAAATCAACAATAAAAAAAGACGTCATTGCGAAAAACGGGCAAGACGTCTTTGTCTGGTACTATAATTTTACTTCATCAAATCACGTCGTTGTAATCCGGTGAAAAAAATCAAAGTGACATACTATATTTTTTATCGATTTAAATGTCAAGACATTTACAAAAAAATCAATATGTTAGCTATACTTAAAAGTCGACGTAACTTTAATTTACACTAATTACTCATTTGTGTTGACATGATGTATGAATAAATATATTCAGTCAAAACAACTGGTATGACCTCTTACCAGTAATTAAAAGGAGATCTTTTGAACTTTACAGCTCCTCCCACTATACCGCTTCGGCCCAAAGCACATGCTGTCAATCAGATATTAACCTTGATATTAAAGAGTGCCTTACCACCCGGATCGTTTCTTCCGGCGGAGCGGGAACTGTCAAAACAGATCGGCGTGACCCGCCAGACAGTGCGCGAGGCGCTGCAACGGCTTGAAAGCGAAGGCTGGATTGCCATTTCCCATGGGAAACAAACAGTTGTCAACGATTACTGGCAGGAAGGCGGGTACGGTATTCTGAGTTCCATCGCCCGGCACGTCGAACACCTGCCCGACGATTTTGTCCGGGATTTAACCGAGTTTCGAATCTACACCACACCGGCAATGACGGAAAAAGCAGCGGCACGTCATCCGGAAATTTTATTACAGCACCTTGGCTCGGCTGAAAACATCGAGGATACGGCCGATGCTTTCGTCGCATTTGATTGGCGCCTGCAATGGCTGGCGGCCAGGCATTGCGGCAATAAAGTTTTTCCGTTGTTGTTAAACGATTACACGGATATGTTTCATAGATTGGGGCGAAAATATTTTTCGTATTCCGATTCAAGGAAATCTTCCATGAACTATTACCGGGACCTGGCCGACGCCATACGTTCCGGAAGTGCCGATATTCATGCGATTGTAGAGTCCGTCATGCGAAAATCCCTGGATACCTGGGTGGAAATTCAGTCTGGTCATGCTGACAAAACATTTCCGATTATGGAGAATCAAAAACGTTTAAGGACTTAAAATGAAGCTCGAAACTGCTATAGATGCAACAAAACGCAATGATCTGCTCATGGGGTTGGAGCGTGAGTGTTTTGATGTTGTAGTCATCGGGGCGGGGATCACCGGTTGTGGGATTGCCCGTGAAACAGCCATGAGGGGAATGAAGACCCTGGTATTGGATGCCGGGGATATCGCCTCGGGTACCTCCGGCCGTTCCTCAAAATTAAGCCACTGCGGTGTGAGATATCTGGCCCAGGGACAAATGACGGTGGTCAGGGAAGCGGCAAAGTAGAGAAAAATCCTCAGAAGAATAGCCCCTCACCTTTCCCTGACCAATCCCATGGTCGTTTTGGCCCGGTCCAAAAAAGCCATTCACGTTCTCAGAACCGGCATGTGGACCTATGAAAAAATGGGAGGGGTGGATCCGCACGAGCGTCATGTGCTGTGGAGCCCGGAAGAAATGTTGTCCAATGAACCGTTTGTCCGGGCTGATGATTTTGCAGGCGCGGTTGTCTACCCGGAGTATTTGACTGATGACGCCAGACTGACGTTGGCCAATGCCCGGAGTGCGGCAGGGCATGGCGCCGTGGTGATTAATTATGCTGCCGTTGAGGAAATACTTCTGGAAAACGGCGTCGCTGCAGGGATTGTTTTACGCGATAAACTTGGTACGGGCGCCGGCGCCATTCGGGTGAAAGCGCGAAAAGTAATCAATGCCGCCGGGCCATGGGTGGATGTCGTCCGCAGGCTTGAAGATAACAATGCCGAAGACAAGCTCCAGTTGACCAAGGGAATCCATGTGGTGCTGTTAAAAAGCCGCCTTCCCATCACTAACACCGTGGTTTGGTCCGCCCCGGACGGCAGGGGTATTTTTGCTGTGCCCAGGAGCCGTTTCGTCTATATCGGAACCACGGATACATTTTTCCCGGAGCCGTCATACTGGCCGGAAATCACACCGGACGATATCGCCTACCTCGTGGATTCGGCCAATTCGATTTTCTCCATAGCCCCCTTAACGTACGGGGATATTCTGGCGCTATGGTCCGGCATCAGACCGCTTTTGGGCGCCAGGGGCAAAAAACCCTCGGAGATTTCAAGGAAAAATGAGCTTTTCGAGGGCCCGGGCGGAATGTTGACGGTTGCCGGCGGCAAACTGACCAGCTACCGTTCCATGGCCGAAAGGGTTGCGGACCAGTGTGAGAAGGATTTCGGCAGAAAACCCACGCCATCGAAGACCGGTGAAGAGCCGCTTCCGGGCGGTGACTTTACTTCACCGTTTAAACAGTTGAAAGCAGACATCGGAAAGCTTGGATTATCGGAAGTAGAAGCGGAACGGGCGGCGCAACTTTACGGCGCGGAAGCGTTGGATCTGTTTGCACAAGACAGCGGACCGGCTGTCGAGGCCGCATTCGCCGTCAAAACTGAAGGCGCCGTGTTGCTGGAAGACTATTGGATCAGACGCAGCGCCCGTTCCTATTTTGACGACAATAACGGGCTTGACGCCCTTATACCGGCGTCTGAAAAAATGGCGGGGCTGTTAGGCTGGACTGAAGAATACCGGAAACAACAGGTGGATGCCTGCAAAAACAAACGAGACGCCACCCTGGCGGTTTTGGAACAGGGGAGCCGCAATCCGTCCGACTATGGACAGTAGAATCTTTAATCTCGCGCGAAGCCGCAAAGATCGCAGCGTTTTTAATTAATATTTAAGGAGAAAAGGACCCCATGGAACATCAAGTTATCGAGAAACTGCGCCATGCCGTCGGCGAAAACAAGGTGATGGCCCAGCCGGAATTATTATCGGAAAGACGACACGACTATTCGGTCTTAAGCCAATTGGCGGACCTTCAGGATCGCGGGGCGCCCCCGCCGCTTTGCGCCGTAACGCCGGCAAATACGGGAGATGTGGTCGCCGTGGTCAATATCTGCCGTGAAAACAAGACGCCGCTGATCACTTTCGGATTGGGTTCCGGCGTGGTTTGCGGCATCATCACCTCTTCACAGAGCGTGCTTCTGGATATGAGTTCCATGAAGCGGATAAGAAAAATCGATAAATATAATCTGATAGCCACTTTCGAAGCCGGGGTCCGGGGATCGGACGCGGAAGCCGCGGTTTCCAAAGAAGGGATGACCATTGGCCATTTTCCCCAGTCCATCGATGTGAGTTCGGTCGGCGGCTGGGTGGCCACGCGGTCCTGCGGACAGTTCTCCAGCGCCTACGGCAGCGTGGAAGATATGGTCATGGGGCTTGAAGTGGTGATGCCTAATGGAGAAGTCTTAAATACCCGCTTAACCCCGCGGGCATCATCGGGTCCCGATCTGAAGCACTTTTTCCTGGGCAGCGAAGGAACCCTGGGCGTAATCTGCGCCGTAACCTTTTCCCTGCGCTGGAAGCCCCAGAAACAGGATTACAGCGCTTATTACGCACCCACCATGGCCAACGGATTTGAACTTCAGCGATATATCATCCAATCCGGGTGGACCCCGCCGGTCATGCGGCAATACGACAACACGGAAGTCAAGCGGCTGTTCCCGGGCCAGGCCCGAAGCGAAGACGCCCTGATCATCATGGTGCATGAGGGCCCTTCCGGCCAGGTGGACGCCGAAATTGCGGAATGCCATGAAACCGCGGCGGACCTGGGTTGCGACAAAGCGCCGGTAGAAACCACCACCAAATGGCTTGCCGATCGAAACCACGTACCGGGATTTGAAAGCTTTTTGAAAAACAACATCATCCTCGATACCATCGAAATCGCCGCAACCTGGGACCGTATCGGCAACATCTATGACGCTGCGGTGTCCTCCCTCAATGAAGTCGAAAACATCCTGACCGCTTCGGCACACAGCTCCCACGCCTATCGTTCCGGCATCAACCTCTATTTTACCTTTGCGGTAAAAGCCAAAGAGACTTCCGGGATGGAAAGGATATACCGTGATTGCTGGCGAAGAGTTTTGCAGGCCACCATTGACGGCGGCGGCGGTATCTCTCATCATCACGGCATCGGCAGAATCCGGCGGGACTGGATGGCCGCCGAGATTGGGAAAACCGGCGTTTCTCTGCTGCAAAACCTCAAACACGCCCTTGATCCCGACAATATTATGAATCCGGAGGTTCTGATTCCCCATGCGTAAAAAAATATTGGGCATCGATGTGGGCACGACCAATGTGCTTGCCATGCTGGTTGATGAATTCGGAAATGTCGTGGGCAAGGCCGCTGAACGATTTCAACTCAACTACCCGGTGCCCGGCCATGTGGAACAGGACCCTGAAGCCCTGTGGCGCACCACCCTTAAAACCGTTAAACATGCCTTGACCGCTTCCGGCACATTGCCCATAGACATCAGCGCAGTGGGAATCACCGGGCAGCGGTCCACCGTAGTCATCTGGGAGCGCCTGACCGGCAATCCCCTGGGGCCGGCCCTCATATGGCAGGATCTTCGGGGAAGTCAACGGGCTGCGGAATTGACCAGGATGGGATTTGTTACGGTGAGTGCACTGGCCGCCGCCTCCAAGGTCGAACATGCCTTGAAGGCGATTCCCGACGGTTATGCGAGGATGAAAAACGGCGAGCTGGCATGGGGGAATGTGGACAGCTACATCGCCTTCCGGCTAAGCGGCAATACCGTCCATGCCACAGATGCCTCCAATGCCTGCGGAACCGGATATTTCGATTATATTCAGGCCTGGGACTGGTTTGACCGGCTTCTGGAAGTACAGGGCCTGGACCGTACTTTTTTCCCCCGGCTGATGGATACCGCCGGCATTTTCGGATACACCGCCGAACCTGTTTTCGGCGCTGAAGTCCCCATCGGGGCGATCATCGGGGACCAGCAGTGTGCGGCCTATGCCCAGGGATGTCTGGACCCGGGGGAAGCCAAAATATCCTTCGGCACCTCCGGCACCTGCAATGTCAACACCGGCCGGGAAATCAAACTGGCGACGGGCAGTTATCCTTTGGTGATGTGGCAGAGGGACGAGGTTAAAACCTTTTGCCTCGAAGGCATGGTGATTACCGCGGGTGCTGTTTTCAACTGGCTTGCGGCAATCGGCGTTATCGCGTCTCCGGGCGAGGCCCAATACATCGCAAAACAGGTGAAAACCTCCAACGGCGTTCGGTTTCTGCCCGCCCTCCAGGGATTGGGGACGCCCCACAACCAGTATAATCGCCAGGCAATGATGCACGGACTGACGCTGGCCGCGTCAAAAGGCCATATCGTCCGTGCAGCCATGGAGGGCGTAGCCTTCCGCGTCAGGGAAATGCTGGAAAGAATTTATCTGGATTCCGGGCTCCCCCATCAGGACCTGGTCAGGGTCGACGGCGGCGCCACGGAAAATGATGTTTTCATGCAGATCCTTGCAGACGCCCTCGGCATGACCATTGAACGCATGAACCCCACGGAGGCGACGGCATACGGCGCGGCCCTCCTCGCCGGAGAAGCCTGCGGCACATGGACGCCTTACAGCCCCCGGCAACTGCGTCAGATCAACAAGACTTTTAAACCCACATGGACCAAAAGTCAGCGGGACGAACTTTACGACGACTGGAAGAAATGCTTCGTGCTATATTAAAGTGTCCATCCGGGCTCTGATAACGTTCTCCGAGAATTCCTGTTGATTACAAATTAAGTTTGCTAACTCGCCATGATTTATGATAAACAAAAAAAGTTACCAGCGTTCATCCGAAAATTGATTATCGAAGTTCAGAGAAACCTTTAGTCCTTTAAATTCATATTATTTTCTGTGGTCCGGGGAAAGAGGGGGAACCATGCCGATTTTTATATGGGAAGGGAAAAACAGAAAAAATGAGGTTCAAAAAGGAGAAATGGATGCCGCCACCGAAGATACCGTGCGTGCGAACCTCCAACGAATGCAGGTTATACCCGTCAAAATAAAGAAAAAGCCCAAGGATATGTTCGAAGGAATCGGGTTCTTGCAGCAAAAAGTCAAGACAACGGATATCATTATTTTTGCCAGGCAATTTTCCACCATGATCGATGCGGGCCTCCCCATTTTGCAGTGTCTCGATATCCTGCATGCCCAACAGGAAAACAAAACCTTTAAAAAGGTCCTCAAACAAATCAAAGAATCCGTGGAAGGGGGCGCAACGCTTGCAGAGTCTTTAAAAAAATTTCCAAAAGAATTCGACGATCTTTTTTCGAACATGATTGCCGCCGGGGAAGCCGGGGGTATTCTGGACGCAATTTTACCGCGTCTGGCCGGGTATCTGCAAAAATCGGCAAAGCTCAGGGGCAAGGTCAAGGGCGCTCTGACCTATCCCCTGGTGGTTTTGGGGATTTCCATAATGGTGACCATGGTGATTTTGCTTTTTGTCATACCCGTTTTCCAGGAAATGTTCTCTTCGCTGGGCGGGAACCTGCCCATGCCCACCCAGATGGTGGTGAATTTGAGCGAATTTGTTAAAGCAAAAATTATCTATATACTTATTGCCGTCGCTATTTTTATTTATGCCTTCAAAAGGTATTATAAAACCGAGAAAGGAAAGGCCGTTGTCGATGACCTGATTTTACGGTTTCCGGTTTTCGGTATTTTGATCCGCAAGGTGGCGGTTGCAAAGTTCACCCGGACAATGGGGACCATGCTCACCAGTGGCGTTCCGATTTTGGGCGCATTGGAAATCGTTGCCAAAACAGCGGGCAATAAAACCATTGAAACCGCCATATTTGGCGTCCGGTCCGCCATTTCGGAAGGGCGGACCATGGCAGATCCCCTGGCTGAGACTAAAGTTTTCCCATCCATGGTATGCTCCATGATTGCCGTAGGCGAATCAACCGGGGCTTTGGATACCATGCTGATCAAAATCGCCGATTTTTATGACGAAGAGGTTGACCAGGCCGTAGAAAACTTAACCGCCATGATCGAGCCGTTTATGATGGTTTTTCTGGGAGTGGTTGTCGGTGGGTTGCTTATCGCCATGTATCTGCCTATTTTCACGATGGCCGGGGCGATTTCTTAAGCCCGGTATTGCCAAATCATTATGAATAACATGACGGCGATGCCAGAAAGCGACCTGAGACAGAAAATAAAATGGCTGATATTGGGCCGCTTCCTTTTTGCCGTTTTGTTGTTTGGTTCGACAATAGTGCTTCATATGGGCGGAAAGGGCTTCAACCCCGTAAAACCCTTTCAGGTGCTGGGCCTGATTATCGCCGGCTTATTATTTTTTTCCCTGTTATATTATCTGCTTCGGAAGACCCATTCATGCGAAACCGGGCTGGCATACGCCCAGATTCTTTTGGACACGATCTTCGTTTCACTGATCATTTACGTTACCGGTGGGTTTTCAAGCATTTTTTCCTTTCTTTATCTTGTCGTCATCATCTATTCAAGCATCCTGCTGTTTCGCAATGGAAGCTTCGTGGTCGCAGCGTTCTGCAGTTTGCAGTATGCCGCGATGGTTCATCTGGAATGCCGGGGCATTGTCAGCCCAATCGACGTGGATGGAAATTTTCATCCTGTGGATTATTCATCGGAGCAGGTATTTTTTAAAATTTTGATGACAATTGCAGCGTGTTTTGCAGTGGCTTTTCTAAGCAGCATCCTTGCCGAACAGGCAAAGAGAAGCAAGGATGAGCTCTATGAAATGGAAAAACATGTCAAGCGGGTACAAAAAATGGCGTATATGGGAGAAATGGCGGCAAATCTGGCCCATGAAATTAAAAATCCGCTGGCATCGCTTGCAGGTTCAATTCAGCTTCTCAGAGAGGAGATAGACTATGACCCGGATCAGGATAAGCTGATGCAAATCGCATTGCGCG
>CAYTSY010000121.1:0-1341 GCA_964440555.1 uncultured Desulfobacteraceae bacterium | reverse complement strand
AGCTCCCTGGTCAGTAATTTTCTTCTATTTTCAAGGCCCCAGACCGGAAAGGCTAAAAAAATCAACCTTGGCCGGGCGTTGTCTGAAATTGTTGAGCTGTTTGAAAAAAACAATGCCTTTAATAACCTTATCGCTGTCAATACCGACTTTTCACCTGAAATTTATGTGTGTATCGACCCCGATCATTTGAAGCAAATTATTTTCAACCTGATGCTTAACGCGGCAGAGGCGATTGATAAAAATGGAACGGTTGAAATTAAGATGCATCCGGTTAAAAACAACTTCGCAGAAGTTTTAATATCGGATACCGGGTGCGGAATTTCCAAAGACATCATCAATTGCATTTTTGATCCTTTTTTTACAACAAAAACCAAAGGAACCGGTTTGGGCCTGTCCATCGTATTGAATCTCCTGGAAACATATGAAAGCAGGTTGGAGGTGGAAAGTGCCCCGGATCAGGGGACACATATTCGCTTTAAGCTGAAAAGGATCGATCTGACTCCGGCCAACTAGATCTTGACACCTTCAGGTAAATAAGGTAGCGAAATCAATTTATCCATTTTGCTGTTAAACGGCTGGTCGGCGTATCATCAGATGAAGCGAAATGTTAACCCGGATATAAACAGGTGTTGAATGGAAAGCATTAAAACCAATGAACTGATCGAAAACCGCATGAAAAAAATCGATGCGTTAAAGCAAATGAAGGTGACTCTTTTCCCCAATGATTTTAATGTGACTCACACTGTGAAAGATATCCGGGAGGCTATTGAAATAAAACCTGAAATTTTGGGTGAAGACTATCCGGCTTTTGTTATTGCCGGACGGATTATGGCAATTAACCTGTTTGGGAAAGCGGCGTTTATCCGGTTTTCGGACAGAACCGGCCAATTACAGGCCTACGTCAGACGGGATAAAGTCGGCGACGACGCGTTTGCCGCATTTAAGCTGTTTGATATTGGCGATTTTGTGGGTCTCAAAGGAGGTCTTTTCACAACAAAAACCGGAGAGTGGACGCTTTTGGCCCATGAGATCCGAATCCTTTCCAAGTCCATGAAACCGCTTCCCGAGAAATTCCACGGACTCAAGGACCCTGAAAAACGCTATCGCCAGCGTTATATCGATCTGATTACAAATCCGGAGGTCCGCAATATCTTCATCAAAAGGAGCCTGATCATCCAGACGATCCGACAATTTCTCCTTGAGCAGGATTTTCTGGAAGTGGAAACACCCATGATGCAGCCCATACCGGGCGGCGCGGAAGCAGAACCGTTTGTCACGCATCACAATGCCCTAGGTGTGGATGAAGAGGCGCGGAATCTTGATGTGCAGGAGATTGACCAA
>CAYTSY010000120.1:0-10149 GCA_964440555.1 uncultured Desulfobacteraceae bacterium | reverse complement strand
AAAGACCGTAACCGCTATTTTTTGAAAGTGACCGTCAACCGCCAGGGAATTGCCGGCATTCTCAAAGTCCTGGGCATCCATCTGTTGACCATCACCTTTATTCTTTTGCTTCTGACCCGGCTGCTGGGATATCTCTTTTCCCGCAAATTCGCCAAACCCATTGAAATCCTGTCCCAGGGGGTGGCCTTGGTGGCAGACGGCAATCTTACAACAAAAATCGCCGTGACCTCCCAGGATGAAATCGGATTGCTGGCCGACAATTTCAACAAAATGATCGAGGGGCTCAGAGAGCGGGATTTTATTAAGGAAACGTTTGGAAAATATGTCACCAGGGAAATCCGCGACGAAATCCTCAAAGGAAACATTCCTCTCGACGGGGAGATAAAGCGCGTCACCGTTCTTTTTGCGGACTTAAGAAATTTCACCCGGCTCTCCGAAAAAACGCCTCCCAAAGAAATGGCAAACATCATCAATGGCTATTTTACGGAAATGGCGGAAGCCATTCATAACCAAAAGGGGCTGGTACTGCAATTTATCGGGGATGAGATCGAAGCGGTTTTCGGAGCGCCCCTTCCCCTTGAGGATCATCCCATAAAAGCGGTGGAAGCGGCGCTTGAAATGCGTGAACGCCTGAAAACCGTTAATTTGAGACTGGTACAGCAAGGCATTCCCGGGATAGCCCACGGAATCGGCATCCATACCGGAGAAGTGCTGGCGGCCACTATCGGCAGCCCGGACCGCCTTTCCTACACGCTCATCGGCGATACGGTCAATCTGGCCTCCAGAATCCAGGAACTCAACAAGGATTTTGCAACGGACATTCTGATCAGCGGGGCGACCCGGTCCGGGCTGAAAAACCGGTTTCCCATCCGAAAAATAGAACAAACCGCCATTCGGGGCAAAGAGGAAATTGTAGCGCTGTACGAGGTATTGTGACATTGTCAGCGGGAAAAGGCCAAAGTGAGAAAGAGGAAACCGAAGAGCTGTACCCGATATTGTGACCGCTGCAGGTGATCGAACATTCTCCTTCAACATCCATAAATAATTGACATCTCCGTAATCGGTCATATTGTTTGTGCATACGTGGTTAAGATTGTCCGCTTTCACGTTTTTTGCTAACCCTAATTTTAAAGGAACAATCCCATGAAACGAAAATATAGTCTTTCCCTGCTGATCATGTCTTTTTTTCTTCTGGCTGTTTTCGTAAACCCCCTGTCCGCTGCTGCTGAAGAGGTCTTTGAACCGCTGCCCGGGCCCGGCAAAATATGCCCGATCAATCAGGATTATTATTTCAAATACACTTTTGACAAAAAACCCATGATGGGAACGGTGATCCTGAAAATCGTTGTCTTTGACAAAAACGACAAGCAATATTCCGGCATGAAAATTGTCGGGGATTCCGGCATGCCTTCCATGAAAGGCCATCATGATTCCGGCGATGTGGCCTTTCAACTCAACAAAAAGGGGGATTACCTTCTTCCTGTGAACCTGGTCATGCCCGGCGTCTGGGAAATCAAACTCACCTTCATTGAGGAAGACACGCCTGTTTACAGGGGAGCCATTGGCATTGAGCTGTAATGTTGCTTTAAAAACGCCTTTGCGCCATGCCGTGGTTGTCCTTGTCTGCATGGCCGCCGCTTTCTTTTCCGGTACTGCAGAGGGGGCCGACAGCCTGCTTTATCTTGAAGCGCAGGCCATTGCAGGATATTCCGGCAAGGCGGATGACGCAATTTTTTATTCCCATATGCCGGACGACGTCATGCAAAAGCCGTCGGTCGGAATCGATTATTTGCGCCGTTTTTCAGGAGACGCCGGGGATTTCGGCGCGTTCGCTCTTCAGTACCGGCTGGCTTATGATGAGTCGGACCACCGGGTGCAACATCAGATATACAACGCATATTTCAAATACAAGGCCCCCTGGTCGGATCTCTGGGTGGGGCATAACCGCCCGGCCTTAGGGATTTCATCCTATCTGGACGGCCACGGACTCCTCCTCCAGACCCTTCCCATGAACGGCTTTGGTTTTGACCGGGATTGGGGGATAGGGTCTTTTAAGGATCTTCAGTGGGGCAATATCAGCCTTTCCCTGACCAATGGCGCCGGCATGCCCGCGCGGTTCAACGGCAACTATATGGCCGCAGCAAGGATATCCAAAGGATTCATAAACCAGGACAATTACACGCTCGGCGCCTCAGCCGGTTTTGGGGAAATCCTTGAGACCATGGGATATGACGTCATGGAGGATGAGCCTGCCGGACTTGCCCTGGCCGGGGTGGACGCGGCTTATATCTGGAATCAGTTTGAAATCCGGATGGATGTCCTGGCAGGCAAAAACCGGGGGGAAGCCGCCGGGGCTATATTTTTAAGAGGCGGCGTCAACCTGCTCGATGAAGGCCGTTTGAAGCTGGAAGTCCAGCCGGTTTTCCTTAAAAACGGAAGCAATGAAAACCAGGTGATCTCCACAGGCGTATCCTTTCAGACAACAGCGGATGTTTCAATCAAAACTATGTATCAGTACGACAGGGACGCTGAAGATCATCGGGTTGTGATGCAGATGTACTTGTACCAAAAATATTGAAACTTGAAACTTCCAACTTCCAACTTCCAACTTTCAACTTGAAAAGGAACTGTCGCATGAAATGGCTTATCGCCATCATCGTAATGCTCGCCATGGCAACCTTGGCCGCGGATCCCTCAATGGCCGCGGTGGGCTGCGATTTAAACGACCCCGACCGCGACGTGGCAAGGCTTTTCCCCGATTCCACGGGATATAAAACCGTCTACGTCTCCATCATTCAAAAAGACGGACAAAAAGGCGGACAGGCCCTTCTGGAAAAAATCGAAAAAAGACTGGGCGACCGGTTTCAGGGGCTTTTCGAAACCGCGGATGTCCCCTACACCATCTATGAAATCCTTAAAAATGGCGATAAAATCGGATACATTCACGGCGTCAACCAGAAAGGACAATTCGGCGGAATCCAGGTTTTTCTGGTTTTGGATCTTCAGGGGAACGTCAAGACCCTGTATTTTCAAAAATTGACCTCAAAAGCGGCTAAAACGTTTCGGGATCGGCAATTCGCCAAACAATTTGAAGGACTCACGCTGGTTGATTTCAATGGGTATGATGTTGTTTCAGGAAAAACGGTTTCTCCGGGAAAAGTCGACCGGATTAGAAATCCGGCCCCCCAGGCGGACCAGGATTTCAAGGCAACGCTTCGGGCCGTTAAAAAAAACCTGATCCTGATGGATGAATTTGTTTTCGGAAATATCCATCCGGCCGGTTTTTCCGATGAAAAAAAATCCCGGCAAACGGAGGTCCGCAAATGATAAGCATTTTTAAAATATCCTATAAAAATCTGTTACGCAAAAGAACCCGAAGCGCCCTGACCATCATGGGGATTGCTTTGTCGGCCTGGGTTTTGTCAAGCCTTCTGGGATTTAACAAAGGCTATGAATCCTCCCTGAATCGGGATATCGACAACATGGGATACCAGGTTCTGCTTACCGCCAAGGGATGCCCCTATGAGGCCGCCACCCTGATGCTCAAAGGCGGGACCGGACTGCGGTACATGAACCAGTCCGTGATGGACAAGGTCGCCTCTCACCCCGAAGTGGATAAAGTGACGCCGATGCTCATGCAGGCTGTTTTTGACCCCAACAAAGGAGAAAGCGGCGGAATATCCGCCTATCTGGGGATTGATCCGGCCACCTTTCCCAGGATGAAAAGCTTCCTGGAATTTGCCCAGGGAGGGTGGTTTACAAACCCTTCGGCCCCGGAAGCGGTGTTGGGATATGAAGCAGCGGAACTGGAACAACGGGAAGTGGGCGACTTGCTGCTGATCCCTGAAAAAAATATAGAGCTGAAAGTGACGGGTATTTTAAAGCGCACCGGAACCCAGGATGACGGAACCATTTTTTTGCCCCTTCAGACCGTTCAATCTATTTTTAACAAACCCGGCGAGCTCACCGCCGTTGGAATAAAGGTGAAAAAAGAGGCCGATATCGCCTTATTTGAAGAAAAGCTTTATGAACTTCCGGACGTCCAGGTTGTTTCGCTGGCCCAGGTCAAACAGACCATCATGAATCTGGTCACCACCGCCAAAATCATGGTATTCTCCATTGCCGTCATCGCGGTACTGATTGCCATGGTCGGCGTGGTCAACACCATTCTCATGTCGGTTTTCGAACGTTTTGCCGAAATCGGCATCTTAAAAAGCATGGGCGCCATGCCCGGGCATATTTTCAAAATGATATGGATCGAAACCCTTATTCTCTGCCTTTTGGGCGGCCTTGTGGGAACGGGGATTGCCCTGGGGCTTTCCAAGCTGACGGAAGTATTGATCCGCAATCTCATCCCTTATGCACCCACCGGCGCCCTGATTCAACTGGATTTTCGCCTGATGGCGATAACGCTGGCGGCGGTTTTGTCGATCGGGTTTGTCAGCGGCCTTTACCCCGCGTGGAAAGCGGCCCGGATCAGACCTTTGGAATCCATCAGGAGCGAGGTGAACTGACATGAATGCAACACCCTCTGCCATTGTCGCGGAAAATCTCAATAAAACCTATGTGCGGGGAAATGAGATGGTCTGTGCCGTGAACAACGTGTCCTTAGACATCAAAGTCGGTGAATACGTGGCGTTTGTCGGGCCGTCGGGCTCGGGCAAGACAACCCTGATCAATATCCTGGGATGCCTTGACAATCCGACGTCCGGCCGCCTTTCCCTCGACGGCCGCCCTGTTTTCGGAGAAAACAAACCCCTGTCTGAACGGGCTTTGGCCAGAATACGGAGAGAGCTGTTCGGATACCTTTTTCAGAAATTTTATCTGATTCCCACATTGACCGTCCTTGAAAACGTCATGCTCCCCTTTGCCTTTTATCAAAAGGGCGGCGCCGGCGGAAACGCGGAAAAACTCCTCAGGCAGCTCGGCATCGACAATCGAAAGAATCATCTTCCGGGCGAAATTTCGGGTGGAGAAATGCAACGCGCGGCCATTGCCCGGGCTCTGGTCAACAATCCCCGGATTCTTCTGGCGGACGAGCCCACGGGAAACCTGGATACGGCCCGAGGTGAAGAAATTGGCCGGATCATGTCCGAGTTAAACCAAAAACAGGGACTGACCATCGTATTGGTCACGCACAACCGCCGTCTGGCCGACTCGGCCCATCGCATCATTGAGCTCAACGATGGAAGGGTGAATGCCGGAGAGAAGTGATGAGTGATGAGTGATGAGTGATGAGTGAAGGATGTTTGACTTGGCTGAAACCTGCAATGTAAATCACAGTGTCTATCCGGAAATGGTAGATTTTGGTTCAGGGCAAGGCATGAGCGGTTTTGAAACCACAGGAATAGCAAATACTATTTTGAGGATTTCAAAAGAGCGAAAACGCGGCCCTGGGCCAAAAGATGCCGTTTCCGGATGGGCGCTGTTATCTTTGAGCAATCGGAATGACGTATAACAGGACGGCAAAAAAATGCAGCGTGCTGCCCGCCAATACGAACAGATGCCAGACGGCATGATGATACGGCATCTTTTTCCATACATAAAAAAAGACGCCGAGCGTATAGCACAGGCCGCCGCCCGCCAAAAAGGCAAGTCCTCCCGGCGCCAAAGACGAGAGCAAAGGACGAATGGCCGCAACCAGTATCCACCCCATGCCCAGGTACAGCAAAACGGGTAAAATTTTCCACCGGTCAATAAAAAATATCTGAAAAACAATGCCCAGAATTGCAATGCCCCAAATGATCGAGAACAAAGACCATCCCCATGGGCCGCGCAGGTTCACCAGGGGAAAGGGGGTGTAGGAACCGGCGATCAGCAAAAAAATTGCGCTGTGGTCGATGAGCCGCAGCACCTGTTTGGCGCGCGGGGATTGAATGCCGTGATACAGCGTGGATGCGGCATACAGCAGGACAAGCGTTGCGCCGTAAATGGAACAGGACACGATATGCCAGGCATCTCCAAAAACGCTTGCAAATGCGGTAAGCACGCCCAACCCGGCAATGGCCAGAATCACGCCGACCCCATGGGTGACGCTGTTGGCGATTTCTTCGCCGATGGTATACCGCGAATCAACAGTTATTTCATCCACATTCAATCCCCCTTCAGCTTTCTGCTTTCAACTTTCAACCTTCTGCTTAATACAGTCGGTCATGAAAATCAATTTTTTCTTTAGGACGGTTTTGGCCGTTAAAAAAACTTGACAAATGGATGAAATTGTCTGCATTCACATCCACAACGATATCAACCCTGTCAATCCGTTAAAGGATATCTTTTCCATGAATCAACCCTTCAACGATTCTTTCCGAACAACTTTGGGAGGCCGCCATGAAAAAATTTTTTTCCATCATCCTGATCGTTCTGGTTCTGGGCTGCATCGGTTATGCTGCAAAACATTATTTTTACAAACCCGCTCCGGTTGAAATAGCAGCGGATCCGGAGACGCTGCGGCTGACGGCCGGCGGGGAGGTCGTCGGATACAAGGAGGATAATGCGACGCACGCCTGGCTGGGCATCCCCTTTGCCAAGCCTCCGGTGGGCGAACTCCGTTGGAAAGCGCCCCAGCCCCCTGACGCCTGGAAAGACATCCGGGAAGCCCTGGACATCTGCAGCGTGTGCACCCAGTTCGGCGGACCGCTCGGCACGGTTGAAAAAAAGCAGTTTGATCAGCCTGTAGGTTCGGAAGACTGCCTCTATCTCAATGTGTATGCCCCCGCTTTTGCACCTGTGGATATCCCGAAAGACGATAAGCGCCTGCCGGTCATGGTCTGGCTCCACGGCGGCGGAAACAGCATCGGCCACGGCGGCTATTACAGGGGCAAGAGCCTTGCGGAAAAATACGGTCTGCTTGTGATTACCATCAATTACCGGCTGGGCCCCCTGGGGTGGTTTTCGCATCCGGCCTTAAGCGGCAGCGCACTGACGTCCGAAGACCAATCCGGAAATTTCGGTACCCTGGATATCATTGCAGCGCTTTCGTGGGTTAAAGACAACATATCGAATTTCGGAGGTGATCCGGGCAACGTCACGGTGTTCGGCGAATCCGCCGGGGCCGTCGATACCCTTTCGATGATGCTCTCCCCAAAGGCCAAGGGATTGTTTCATAAAGCGATTTCCCAAAGCGGAATGGCCAGGATCGTTTCAATTGAAGATGCCCAAAATTACAAAGATGATGTAAATGCCAAAGGGCATCCGTTCAGCTCGCGGGAAGTGATAAACCGCCTGTTGATTGCCGATGGGCGGGTCGCCGACCGGGATGCTGCAAAGGAATATCAAAATCGCATGAAAAACGACGAAATTGCTTCCTACCTTCGCCAAAAAAGCAATTATGATCTTCTTCGCGCCTATCGTCCGGGACCCTTTGGCATGATCTCTTTTCCGGCGGTTTTTCAGGATGGCGCTGTTCTTCCCAAGGGCGAACCGCTGGCGCTTTTCAAGGACCCGGCCCGATACAATCCGGCGCCTCTGATGATCGGGACCAACCGGGATGAATTTAAAATATTCATGGCCCAGGACCCGGAATTCATCAAGCGTTACCTGGGCGTCGTCGCCCGGTTTAAAGACCCCGTTTTTTATCAACTGTTTGCCAAATACAGAAGTGACTTCTGGAAAGCCGTCGGCGTGGATGCGATCGCGGAAAGTATCTCTGAATCAAAAGGGGAAAAGGTTTTTGCCTACCGGTTTGACTGGGATGAAGAACCATCGGTACTCGGCATGGACATGAGTAAACTGGTGGGGGCCGCTCACGGCATCGAAATTCCTTTCGTATTCAACAGCTTCGACCGCAGCATCGGATTGATGAAAGTCCTGTTCACGGAAAAAAATTATCCCGGCCGAAAAGCCCTTTCCGACAGCATGTCTTCTTACTGGGCTGAGTTTGCTTATACGGGGTCGCCGGGAAAAGGAAGAGACAAAACGGAATTCGAATGGAAACCCTGGGATAACAGCTCGCCGGAAGCGGACAAGTTCATTATTTTCGACACGACCCAGGGCGGCGCAATCCGCATGTCCAGGGATATCGTCGGGATCATCGATCTGAAAACCCGGCTGCTTTTGGATAAATCGTTTCCCGAACAAAAGCAGCATTGTCAGACGTATGTCGGCCTGTTTGACGGCACGCCCTTGTGGAATGATGAAGAATATTCAAAGCTCGGCGGGCAGGGCTGTGCTGACTGGCCGAAAGAAAGTTTCAGTCGCGACCATTAAACTTATCGCTATCAAAAAAGGAGAACTGTACATGTTTGACGTATTGATGACCGAGGAGCAAAAAAAACTCCGTGAAGAAGTCAGGGATCTGGTCAAAAGCATTCCCAGACAAATCCTGTTGGATATGGATGCCGACAAGATCAGTTTTCCCACTCAATTTTTATCCGAAGCGGGAAAAAGAAACCTGCTGGGATTGAGATTTCCCAAAGAATGGGGGGGGCGCGGACTTACCTGGGACGAAGAACTGATCGCGCTGGATGAAATCGCCACGCTGGGCATCTGCTTTGCCTGCCAGTACAGCCTGGTGTCCATCGTGGGCGAAACATTGCATGTTTACGGAACCGATGCCCAGAAGGAAAAATATCTCAAACCCACCTTGGCCGGAAAAATGTTCTGTGCCGAAGCATTGACCGAACCCCGGGGCGGAAGCGATTTTTTCGGCGGAAAGAAGGCGGTCAATATGTCATTAACGGTCAAAAACGATTTGTGGTGGGCGCGGAAGGCGCCGACTTCTTTGCCGTTTACGCCAAGACAGATCCCGATGCCCAACCCCATGAGTCCATCAGCCTGATCATTGTTGAACGCGGTGAAGGCGTCGAAGTCAAACACGTTTACGGCCTGATGGGCGCCAGGGGAAACGGCACCGGAAGATTGGTGTTTAAAGACGTCAGGGTTCCGGTTGAAAATGTCATCGGAAAAGAAAATCAGGCTACGAAAATTTTCTGGCAGATGATGATCCCCGAAAGACTGCTTTCCGGCATCACGAGCACCCGCGCTGCTCTGGATTTGGCCGTCCGATACGCCAATCGCCGGAAAGCCTTTGGCCAGGCCATACGAAATTACCAGGGCATAAACTTCAAGGTGGCCGACTGCATCACCAAACTGGACGCGGTCACGGCCTTTGCCCACACGGTCGGCAAAATCGTGCAAAACCAATTGGGAAGCGCCGGATACAGACGCCGCCTGGTATCGGAGGTGAAAAAATTTTCCACCCAGGTGCAGTGGGAAGTCATCAATGAGTGCATGCAGATCCTGGGAGGCATCGGTTACACCAACGCATTCCCCGTGGAAAGGGAACTGCGCGGCTCGCGACTGGCGACCATCTGGACCGGCACCACCGAAATTCAGAATATGATTATTCAGCACGAATATTTTAAAGAAGTGTTAAACAGGGGCGTTGAAGGAAGAAACATTGAAGCGGATGTTCCGCTGACGGAAGAAGAGCTGGCAGAAGAACGGATATATGAATGATCGATGGAATGAATCGTAACAAGTAAATCGTAAATCGTGACGAGTTCGGTTCCTTCATTCTTGTCACGATTTACGATTCACGATTTACGCTTCACGCTTTACGGCTTTTGAACCGCATTGGCAGCCAGGGCTGCAAACATGATTTCATTGACGTCGTTATAATATTTGGGGGTATCCAGGCTCATGATCTGGCCCCATTTTTCAGCGACCTGCTCCGGTGTGGGCATTTCCGGGAACATAAAGCCCGGCCCGGACAGGACCTGAGACCGGCTGAAGTAACCGGCAAAGGCGTTGATATAGGCCCCGGAATCCTGGCATTGCTCTGAAACCAGGTACAACACGCCCGGCGTAATATATTTGACGTCAAGCTTTTGGAACATTTCCGGCGGCATAACGTCTTCGGTTAAACGCGTCCCGGCACTGGGCATCAATAAATTGGTTTTGATGTTGTATTTGGCGCCTTCCAGCTTCAACACGTTGACCATCCCGGCCATGCCTGCCTTGGCAGCCGCATAGTTGCCCTGGCCGAAATTGCCGAACATGCCGGAACCCGATGAGGTCAGCACGATCCGCCCGTATTTATTTTCCCGCATATTGACAAACGCCGGACGGGTCACGTTGAAGGTGCCTTTTAAATGCACGGCAATCACCGCATCCTCTTACACCTCCGTCAATTTTTCCACGGCTCTATCC
>CAYTSY010000119.1:975-10262 GCA_964440555.1 uncultured Desulfobacteraceae bacterium | reverse complement strand
GGGCGGCGTTTTTGTTCCCCGCTGGCGTGACCGTCCCGTTCAGGGGGTGACCGCCTTCAATGACAAATTGATCCATCTTAGTCGCTTTTTTTCTCTTGACGACTAAAGTCGTCACTCCGTGGTCGTGATTTGCTGAGAATCGCTTCGGCGGCCTGGCGCATTGAAATTCTGGCCTCACGCGCCTGGCGTTGGAGGGCCAGATAGGCCTCTTCTTCGCTTAACCCGGTCTTCATTAAGATGCCTTTTGCCCGGTCCACCAGCTTCCGCATTTCCAGGCTCTCCTGAAGCTCACCTTTCTCGCGCGCCAGTGCCTGGGCGTCTGCGAAGCGCGCGAGGGCAACCTGAATGGCCGCGGCCAGGTCGCGCTCGTTCACTGGCTTGACCAGGTAGCCGTGGATCGGCAGTTGCGCGGCTCGCTCGATCAAGTCCTGCTCGCTGTAGGCCGTCAGGATCACCATGGGCATGGGATATTTGCGGGCAATCGTGCGGGCGGCCTCCAGCCCGTCGGTGAGCGGCATTTGGATATCCAACAGCGCCAAATCCGGGTGGGCGGTGCGCGCGAACTCCAGGGCCTCGCGCCCGTTGCTGGCGAGCAGGACCTCGTGCCCCAACTCGGTCAGCATCGTGCGCAGTCCAAGCCGGATGATCGCCTCGTCGTCGGCGACTAATATTTTCAGGCGTCTCATGGGGTCACTTGTCTTCGGGCGACGTATGGCGAGTGACGTAACTCGTCACCTGTCACTCGTCACCCGTCACATCCGCCAGTTGCGGGAGGCGCACCACGACTTGCGTGCCCTCGCCCGTGCTCCGGAAGTCCAACTGGCCGCGCAGGTCTTCTTTGACCAGCGTCTCTACAATTTCCAGCCCCAGGCTGGAGGGCCGGCCCGAAGGCAGGCCGACGCCGTCGTCGGCGACCTCGACCACGTAGGCTTTCGGCCCGCGTCCCAACGTAATACGCACCGCGCCCGCCGTGCGGCCCACGAAGGCGTGCTCGAGCGCGTTTTGCAGCAGTTCGTTGATGACCAGCGCGAGCGAGGTGGCGGTGCGAGAGGGCAAAACCACGGCCTCGCCCTCGACGTGAATCTGCACCTGCCGGTCGGGGTGGAGCATGTTCTGGGAGACGATGTGGACGATGCGCTCGGTCACTTCCTTGACGTTGACGAGGTGGAAGCCTTCCTGAGCCAGCACTTCGTGGACCGCGGCGATGCTCATAATCCGGTTGACGCTGATGTGCACGGCTATCGCCGCATCCTGCACCGTCAGCGCGGAAGCGTCGCTGGCCTGCATGCGCAGCAGCATCGCCACCGTCTGCAAGTTGTTCTTGATGCGATGGTGCATTTCGCGCACCACGGCGGCGTTCGTGGCGAGCTGGGCGTTTTCAATCGCCAGCGCCGTTTGGTTGGCGAGGGTGGAGAAGAGCGCGATCTCTTGCTCGCTGAAGGTGTGCGGCTCGGCGGTGAAACAATTGAGCACGCCAATGACGCGCTCGCGCACGATGAGCGGCACGGAGAGCATAGACACCAGACCCTCCTGCCGGGCTTGCTTGCCGAAGGGATAGCGCGGGTCGGCGCCGATGTCGGCGGCGGTGACGGGTTTCCGCTCGCGGGCGACCAGCCCGGCGATGCCTTCCCCCATCTTGAGGGAGGGTTTTTTTTGATAGGCCGGCAGGGTGCTGCGGGCCGCGCGCACCACCAATTCCCCACGGGTGTGATCAATCAGCCGCAAGGTGCAGACCGGCGTGCCCATCACTTTGGCCGCCATCTCAACCACCAGGGCGAGCATTTCGTCGAGATAAAGCGGGGAAGTAACCGTTTCGCTGACTTTGGCGAGCGTGCTCAACTCGCTGATCTGGCGGTTCATGTTCTCGTAGAGAATGGCCCGGTCGAGCGCGCCGGCGGCCAGGTCGCTGATGAGCGAGGCCAGTTCGATCTGATCCGGGCTGAAGTCATGAAAGGCGCGGGTCTGGACGTTCATGGCGCCGATCACGCGCGCGCGATTGACCAGGGGCACGGCCAGGAGCGAGCGGAAGTTTTGCTCGCGGGTTTGGGGCAGGAATTTGAAGCGCGGGTCGGCCCGCGCGTCGCGCACGGCGACGGGGGCGCCGTGCTGCGCCGCCCACCCGGTGAGGCCTTCGCCCATCTTGAGGGCGGCGCGGCCCAGCGCGTTCGACGACAGGCCGGTGGAAGCGCGCAGCCACAGGGTTTCGCCGCCTGGGTCGAGCAGGTAAATCGAGCACGAGTCCACCTGCATGACTTGCGCGGTCTTGCGCGCGATCAAGTCGAGGGTGGTATCTACGTCCCACGCGGCCGAGAGCGCGCGGGCAATCTCGCGCAAGTTGGCGACGACGGTAGAGGAGGGCAGATACCAGTCGAGAGGATAAGGTTTGCCAAGCATGTCGGTCCATCGTAATGCGAATTTTGGTTGTCCCACTCCGGAGAACGAGATGGCCGTCCACAGGGCGAAGGGAAACGGGTGATCAGATGCTTGGGCCGCGCCTAAGAATTGGGAAGCAAGCTTGGTTGATATGTGACAGAAGCCACCCGCTTCATTGTCATTTCCGCGTATCGTGGAACTAACTCTATTCCGAGGAAATGCCTGCCCAGTTTCTTGGCGACACAAGCAGTAGTTCCTGAACCCATAAAAGGGTCTAAAACTAAATCACCTTCTGAGGTACTTGCAAGGATACAGGTTTTCACTAGGCTCTCTGGAAAAACTGCAAAGTGAGTGTCGCGGAATTTTCCTAGCGGAATATCCCAGACTGTCCGTTTATTTCGCCCAAGAGGATGAAAGGCTTGGTCCCATCTACCATTATGAAGATTAGGATTGCCCTTGTTTTTACCATTCTCCGGGGTCCCATTGCGCTTTCCAAAATGGTTGCGGCCACCGCGCATTCTTGAGGCTTCGGTAAATGTTACATGTGGCTCTCGAATAGCGTCAGCGTTATAAAAGTAGTCTTCTAATTTCGCAAAAAAGAAGACATGCTCATGGGCTGTGGTGGGACGATTTTTCACGGATGATGGCATTGCGTTTGGCTTATTCCAGATAATCTCACTTCGCAGTATCCACCCAGCGTCCTGTAAGCCTAACGCAACACGCCAAGGCATTCCTAACAATTGCTCTTTTCGGTAAGTGTCTCCAAGATTAAGCCAGAGAGTTCCGTTTTCTCGGAGAACTCGGCGCAGTTCTTCAAACAGGAAAACTAACCGGCGAACATAGACTGCCGGCTCTTCTTCTCTACCCAATTCCATTTGGGCTAGTTTTTCATTGTCCGAGTATTCTCGATGCCCAAAGTAGGGCGGACTTGTCACAATACATTGAACGTAATTGGATGGCAGTGAGCGTGCTACTGCCCAACTGTCACCTGGAAGAACAGTGTCAATCGGTGCATAAGGCACGGCACTTTCCTTTAGTTTCTTGCGTGCGTTTGGGTTTCTTTCTCGTGTAGCCATCTTCCCCACCTTTCAGTCCGTAATGGTCTTGGGTGAAATTTGGCCTTTCAGCAACGATGCGACAAACGAGTTCAACCTGCTTTGTTCGTCACTGCTAAACGCAGTGAACTCATTGGGGCTGAGGTCGAAGATAGCCGCATGGTCAACCAAATAGCGTATGTTTTCCTTTTCTCTCTCTGACCAGTTCTTAGCCACTATCACTGCAACCAGAAAGTCGTTTGCGTTATCGAACTTTGCGGCATTCATTGCAGACTTAATATCTCGCGTAAACAAATGGGCGTGACCACCGCCTTCGGTTTCACGCGTTTTTATTGGGACCAAGATTCTCCGCACCCGATTACCTTGTGCGTCTATCAAGTTTACGCTTACGTCAAAGGTTTCGTTGCCAATCACGGTTTGCTTATCGGCTAACTCAATCCTCGCATACTTCCCATAGTTGCCATTTTTCTCAAAAAATGTCTGTATAGCCGTTAGCAATGCTGTTCTAACGACGGTTTCCTTTTCATGACCTTTGATGCTTCGCCTTGAGCCTTCTAGCCGGTCAATGATAACTTCTCTGATTGCTTGCCATGCAAAGGTCTTTACGTTTCCGCGATACTTATAAATCAATGCGGAAAGTGCATCTGCTTCTGCTTCAATTCGGTTTTTCTTGGCATTGCGAACGATTCTCTGAATTAGCGGGCCTAGCCTTTGCTGAGGTGCGTCACGTATGAGCCACGAAAACATGTAGTAGCACGCCTTGGAATGCGGATAACTGCGCCCAATACCATCAAACAGCAAAGGTAGGTTACCCTCGCCTTCTGCCGAGTAGGAATTCAGAATGGCAGATTTTATCTCGTCTTTGCTTGCCGTTCTTAGAAATTCATCGAGTGACACTTTTCTTGAAAGGTGTTTTTGAAAGCGAGACTCTATCCAGTCGTAGAAGGGCTTAGCCTGATCGGCCAGTTTTGTCAAGTCAACTAACCGCGAATGAGTGATGTCAACGCCTGATACTATAAGTGGTTTCATGAAGGTCGCTTGTATTGATATCTTTGTGATGAATAATTATAAGGGCAATGGCGAGAAGATGAAAATGCAGCTGTACTCTACGACAAGCGGCCCAACGGCCTCGGCATCAGGCGCGGGGCGGGAGTTGCTCAGCGGGAAATCGGTCTGCCAAGCAATCCGCCAGGCCCGGCCCGGATCGGGCAGCAGACCGACACTGGTGCGCGCCAAGGCTTGGAGTTCGGCCATGCGTTTGGCGTGATGGTACGCACCGGCTTTCCGCAGGATTGCTTCCACCTTGGCGCTGAGCGCGGCCGCTAACTCACTGGGGGCTGGGATAAGCGTGGAGGACGCTCACTGGCGTGACCGCGGATAGGGCTGAGCGCAAGGGGCGCAGATTGATTGAATTCTTCCCCTTGCAAGGGTGTAAAATGTGTGCACAAAGGATTGGATTGCGGTGGGAGGCCGTAACATGTCTTTCAAAGAGATGCCGTTTTGGATGGATACGGTAACCATGCCGGCCGTCGAGGCGTCGCGTCCCTGGCTGGAGGAGGTGGACGTGGCCGTGATCGGCGCCGGCTTCACCGGCCTCTCCGCCGCGCGGGCGCTGGCGAAGCGCGGCGCGAAGGCGGCGGTGCTCGAAGCTGAAACTATCGGCTGGGGCGCGAGTTCGCGGAACGGGGGGATGGTCTTGACCGGCTTGAAGCTCGGCGTCGGCGAATTGATGGCGAAATATGGACGTGAAACTGCTCACCGGATGTACGCCGCGTCGCTGGCCTCGATTGATTGCGTGGAGCAGATCGTCAAAGAAGAGGGCATTGACTGCGACTTCTCGCGCTCCGGCCATTTGGAGGTCGCCTGCAAGCCCGCGCACTTCGAGCACTTCCGCCGCTCGGCGGAGGTGATCGCCCGCGAGTTCAATCACCCATTGCGGATCATCCCGAAAGGCGAACTGCGGAGCGAGATTGGGTCAGACCTCTACCACGGCGGCCTGCTGGACGAGGTGAGCGCGGGCGTGAACCCGGCCCGGTATGTCGCCGGGCTGGCGCGGGCGGCCGGCAAGGCCGGCGCGGCGTTATATGACCGGACGCCGGTCGAGCGGGTCGAGCGCGATGGACCGGTGTTCCGGGTTCGCACCTCGCGCGGGGAAATGCGCGCCCGCGAGGTCTTCGTCGCCACGAGCGGCTACACGGGGAAAGCGACGCCGGCGTTGCGAAAGAAGATCATCCCCATTGGCTCGTACATCATCGTCACCGCGCCCCTGCCCGAAGACTTAGCCCGCGATGTCAGCCCGCGCAACCGGATGATCCTCGACTCGAAGAACTTCCTCTACTACTTCCGCCTCACGCCGGATCGCCGGATGCTGTTCGGCGGCCGCGCCGCTTTTTTCCCGGAGACGGCCGACTCGATCCGGGAGAGCGCCGAGATCCTCCGCCGGGGGATGGTAAGCGTCTATCCGCAGTTGTGTGATGTGAAAGTCGAGTACGCCTGGGGGGGGACACTCGACTTTGCGTTTGATATTATGCCGCACGCCGGGCAATTGGAGGGGATATATTATGCGCTGGGGTACGCCGGGCACGGCGTGGCGCTGGCCACCTATCTGGGCGCGCAGATGGCCGAGGGGATATGCGGAAGGCAGGGTGAAAACCCCTTTGCCGGGCTGCCGTTTCCGGATGCGCCGCTGGGGTTGTATAACGGCACGCCGTGGTTTCTGCCCCTGGCCGGAGCGTGGTATAAATTCCTGGACTGGATAAGTTGAATACCAGATCGCGACCGAACATTTCGCCAGCGCTTACCTGCGCGGCCGGCTGCTGGCGTTGTTTCAGGCTTACCCCACGCCGCGCGGCGCGCCGCGCATCATCGTCGGCTGCGCGCCCCACGAACAGCACGAGATCGGCGGCTTGATGTTGGCGCTGCTCCTGCGTCGTGAAGGCTATCGCGTGGAATTTCTGGGCGCGGATGTGGAGGTTGAGGACTTGCTCGACCATATCCGGCTGGAGCGTCCCGCGCTGATTTGCCTGTCGGCCAGTGTGGATCAAGCCACGCGCGCCCTGCGCCACATTCACGACAGCCTGGCCGGGATGCGGCCGCGCCCAAAGTTCGGTTTCGGCGGACGGGCGTTTAACGTCAACCCCGCGCTGCGCACAGCCATCCCCGGTGTGTTTCTCGGCGCGACGGTGGTTGAAGCCTGCGCCGCTATCCGCAAGCTGCTGGCCGCCTGAACGCCTCAGTGCCTCCGCTCCTCCTCTTCATCCTGATCACGGCGGTGACGATGTTTGAAGACAACGACTCAGTACTGGCGGCGATGCGGGCCGGGGCGCGCGTCTACATCCTGACAGACGCAGACGAGGAAGAGATGCTATGCGCGCACGGGAAGCGGGGCTAGGGAGCACTTAGCGTGGAAGCAAAAACACCGGATGCCATTGGGACATCCGGTGTTGAGACGAGCTGTGGTGTGCAATGGCCTAGCCGCCCACCAGGCTGAAGAAGCGGATGAAGGCCTCAATCCCGCGATAGTAATTGGGGAGGTGCTGCTTCTCGTTCGGCGAATGCAGGTTGTCGTCCGGCAGGCCGAAGCCCAAGAGGATAGAGTCCACCCCGAGTTTGGTCTGCACCATGCTCACGATGGGCACGCTGCCGCCCTCGAGCCGGAAGACGGGCTTGACGCCGAAGGTGGCTTCGAGCGCGGCGGCGGCCGCCCGCATAGCGGGCGTGTCACGCTTGACCAGCGCCGCCGGCCCGCTGACCAGACTCTTGACTTCCCAGGTTACGGTCGGCGGCGCGTTCCGGCGCAGATATTCTTTCAGTTGTCCTTCTACGGCCTTATCGTCCTGATCCGGGACCAGGCGCGTCGAGATTTTCGCCATGGCTTTGGCCGGGAGAACAGTCTTCGACCCCTCGCCCGTAAACCCGGAGAGGATGCCATTGACCTCGAGCGTAGGCCGCGCCCCCAGTCGTTCCACGGTCGTGAAACCCTTTTCTCCATAGAGTTGCGGGACGCCGGCCATCTGCTTCCAGGCCGCGTCGGTGAGCGGCACGCGCGCCAGTTCGGCGCGTTCCTCGTCCGAGAGCACGCGCACCTTGTCGTAGAAACCGGGCAGGGTGACATGGCCGTTCGCGTTGTGCATGCCCGCGATCAACTCGCACAATGCCTGCGCCGGGTTGTGCACCGAGCCGCCGAAGAGTCCGGAGTGCAGGTCCTGCTTGGGGCCGTACACCCAGACTTCAAAGTAAGCCAGGCCGCGCAGGCCGTACACCAGCGAGGGCAGGTCAGGGCGCATGATCCCGGAGTCCGCATTCAGGGCGATATCGCACTTGAGTTTGTCCTTGTGCCTGTCCATGAACGGCCCGAGGTTCGGGGAACCGATCTCCTCTTCGCCCTCGACGATGACTTTGACGTTGATCCCTAACTCGTCGTGCTTCAGCAGGGCTTCGAGCGCCTTTAGGAAGGCGTGGTCCTGCCCTTTCATGTCCGAAGCGCCGCGGGCGTAAATATTGTCGCCCCGGAGGGTGGGTTCGAACGGCGGCGAGATCCATTCGTCGAGCGGATCCACTGGCTGGACATCATAATGGCCGTAGACGAGCACGGTGGGCTTGCCCGGCGCGCCGAGCCACTCCCCATAGACCACGGGATGCCCCGCGGTCGGCATGATCTCCACCTTCTTGAACCCCATGGCGCTCATTTGCTTCGACACGCATTGGGCGGCGCGCTGCATATCGGGCTTGCGTTCGGAGAGGGTAGAGATGCTGGGGATGGAGAGAAATTCTTTGTACTCGGCCAGATAGCGGTCGTGATTGCGCCTGGCGTATTCGAGGGATTTGGTTGGTTCGGTCATAGGGACTCCTGTGAGTGAGAGGGTTGAGAAGATTGTAGCACAAGGTGGATGGAGAGGAGGTCGTTCATCACTGTTTGCCAGATGGGATCGTCGGGGGCGTCGGCGCGGGCCGCGTCCAACTGTGAGGAGTCAGGGCGAGGGAGAGAGGGGTCGAGGCGCATTTGGACGT
Organism: uncultured Desulfobacteraceae bacterium; assembly: GCA_964440555.1. Taxonomy (GTDB): domain Bacteria; phylum Desulfobacterota; class Desulfobacteria; order Desulfobacterales; family UBA5616; genus CAYTSY01. Next base: position 1,824 of record CAYTSY010000119.1, on the reverse strand, counting down.
ACCTGGCAATCTTGGAGTCCGGCGCAAGGCTTAGAGCTGTGTCTAGATCGGATTGGGCGTCGGCCAAAGCGTTGAGGCGGAATTTGAGATAAGCGCGCTCGGCGTAAAGCGTGGCCTGCGCCGTCGTGTCGGCCTCAAGGCCGATGGCGGTTGTCAGGTCGTCTATCGCGGCGTGGAAGTCGCCCAACGCAAATTGAATGTGCGCGCGCAGCTTTCGGCTGGGCGCGGATTTGGACTCTAATTCCACGGCCCGGTTGGCGGCGGTAAGCGCTTCACCCGGGTCCTTCGCAGCCAGCAGGGCTTGCGCCAGCGTGAATTGCGCCTCGGCCTGCTTGGGGTCGAGTGAGACAGACTCTCGCAGATCCTCCAGCGCCGCTTGAGGGTTGGGGACCCCCTCCACGAGCGGAAAATTCAGGATAGCCCAACCGCGCAAGAAGTACGCCTGTGCTGCGTCGGGTGGCTGCGCCAGTTCAATGGCCCGATTGAGTTCACGCAGAATAGCTTCGGGATCGGCGTCGAGACCATATTGAAGTTGGAGACGCGCGTGTTCTTCGTATCCCACCGGGTTATTGGGCGCAGACGAGATGACGTGCTCGACGTCGGCCATGGCATCCGTCACCTGGCCGAGTTGCTCGGAGGCCTTAGCGCGTCCCAATAGCGCACGGACGTTATCAGGGTCAAGCTCCAGGGCCAAGGTAAAGGCATCGGCGGCGAGTTGGTAGTCGCCCGAGGCCAGCTGGGCCTCCCCTTCGGCGATAGCTCGATTAGGAGGCGAGAAAGCCCCGAAGCGCGGAAGGAGGAAGAGGCCCGCAAGCGGGCGGCGGTTCAGATTGCATTGGGGACGTTATC
>CAYTSY010000119.1:0-965 GCA_964440555.1 uncultured Desulfobacteraceae bacterium | reverse complement strand
CGGACGGTCGCTTGTCTCTGCCGACACCGCATTTTGGATGGACGTGGTCGCTTCCGAGGCCGGAACCAGCGCGGCGAGCGCCGCCCACATTTCGCCCGCGGATTGAAAACGCTCCTCCGGGTTCTTGGCGAGCGCCTTAGCGATGAGATTGTCCAGCGAGGGGGGAAGGTCGGGCCGGGTTTGGGACAGGGAGGGGATGGGAGCGTTGATGTGTTTGAGCAGGACGGCTACGGAAGACTCCGCTTCGTAGGGTGCATGCGAGGCGAGGCATTCGTACAACATGATCCCCAGAGAGTAGATGTCTGAGCGTGCGTCGCCCGACGCCCCGTGGCCTTGTTCCGGGCTCATATAAGTCGGCGTGCCCACGCTCACGCCCGAGGCGGTGTACCGGGTCGCGCCGACCATCTTGGCGATACCGAAGTCGGTAAGCACGACGCGAAAGGATGAAGGATGAAAGATCAAGGATGAAGACAGGAGATCATCCTTCATCCTTCCAACTTCATCCTTTATTTCGAGCATGACATTGGCGGGTTTGAGGTCGCGGTGCACCATGCCGTGGTCGTGGGCATAACCGACGGCTTCCAACAGGGCGTGAAAGATGCGGAAGACTTCCTGAAGCGGCAGGCGCTCGCCGCGCGTGTAGTAGTCGTCGAGGAGGTTCTTGAGTGTGAGGCCCTGGACGTACTCCATGACCATGTAATGCTGTTCCCCTTCCACGTCGAAGTCAAAAACCTGGACGATATGCGGGTGGTGCAGTTGGGCGACGGCTTGCGCCTCGCGCCGGAACCGGCCCAGGAAGTCCGGCGCATCGGCCAGGTGGGGATGGAGGATTTTGATGGCGACAAACCGGTCGAGGCCGGGCTGGTAGGCTTTGTAGACTTCGGCCATCCCGCCCCGGCCGAGGCGTTCTTGGAGTTGGTATTTGCCGAGGGTTCGCCCGGAATAATTCGCCATCGCCAGGGATT
>CAYTSY010000118.1:9552-10270 GCA_964440555.1 uncultured Desulfobacteraceae bacterium | reverse complement strand
AAGTGAGTATACCCGACAAGGCCCGGCCCCTAAAAGGGGCCGCGAGCCAGGAAACAGCCAGCAGGCCTCAGCTCTCTACAAGAAACTCTCCAACACGCCTCCCGCCTCCGCCATCGCGAATACCGCCCCAACTACGCAAACGAGCTTATCACCCAGGTTGCAGCGCCCGCACTTGCCGATGCCGCAGCGAGGCAACACTCAGGATGATGCACCCATAGAACATGAACTCGAACACCGCCACGACGACCGCCGCCGCCGGAGCGACTCCTTGTAACAGGGGTGGCTTATCCACAATTCCCCGATAAACGGCCCAAAGGTGAGTGGTCATCCCCCATAAGCCACCCAAGAGGCAGAAAAACGCTCTTCCTGCGCTCCTCTCGCCGCAGACCCGCGAGGTCTCCAAGACCTCGCGGGTCTGCGGCGCCCACCAGTGGAGCGGGATGTCAGGCGGCGCAATATAGGGGCCGGGCTGCCCTCCGACCCCTCATGCTCGACGCTCCCACGCGCTAACTCGCAGCGCCCCCGGTTTGGTTCGTCAGGTAGTTCTCCAGACCCATCTGCTCGATCTGCGCGCGCTGCCTCTCCGCCCAGTCCACGTGTCCCTCTTCCATCTTGAGAATCTCGATCAGCAGATCCACCGCATCTGTGATCACATCGAAGGCAAACCCACTCTCCGCCTCGACCGGCCCCACAACGCGATAACGCGGCAAGAGACAGC
>CAYTSY010000118.1:0-9542 GCA_964440555.1 uncultured Desulfobacteraceae bacterium | reverse complement strand
TGGTCGGCGACCTCGTGTGCTAAGCCAATGGCGTTGTTGTAGGCGCGCACCGCCGCAAGCTCGGCCTCCTGATCATTGCCCACGATGTCTTGCACCGTCTGGCCGATCTTCAGCGGGTTGAGTTTGGAAACTTCCGGCATGCCCTCCAGGAAAAGGATGCGCCGGATGAGCCATTCGGCGTGGTGCATCTCATCCACGGCCTGCTTCTCGATGGCCTTGTGGAGTTTGTGGTAGCCCCAGTTGTCGCACATCTCCGAATGCACCATGTACTGATTAATGGCGGTGAGTTCATCGGCCAGGAGCCGATTCAGTTCCGGGATGAGCTTCTCGTTGCCTTTCATGTTTATCCTCCTTCTCTACGGATAAAGCTCTCACAGGTTGTGCCTCACGCCCGTTCAATTCCGAAGGTGATACGGCACGTCTATGATCACCCGTTGAAAGCCAAAGTGCCGCTGGCGAAACAGGAGCGCGGCTTTGATCAGCAGGGCTGTCTGGTTGTGAAGAATCTCTTCCCACCACCGGGCCGGGACAAATTCGGGCAGGACCACCACGGCCTGCTGCCCGTCGTTATGCTGCTGGTCCGTCTCGTCGAGGAAATCCAGCAACGGCCCAATGGTCGAGCGGCCGAAAAGGTATGCAACACCAGCAGCACGGTCAGTGGCCCGGTGGATGGCGCAGCGCTAGCAGCCAGGGTCGCTGGCCCATCCATCACGGCGCGCACCAGACCATAGGCCAACATCGGCAGGTAGGTGAAGAGGAATAGGTAAACCGGGATGGCCATCAGCGTGCCCGTCTCACGGAGACCACGCAGGTTGGCCAGGGTGATGACGAGCAGCAGCGCGAGCGACAGCCCAACCCGATGAGGCCACAAGGCAGGGAACGCCGAGGCCAGCGCCGCCACCCCCGCCGTCAGGCTCACCGCGGCGGTGAGCAGGTAGTCCAGCAAGAGCGCGGCCGCCGCGATCAGCCCCGGCAGCGTACTCAGGTTCTCGCGGGCCACGATGTACGACCCGCCGCCGGAAGGATAGCCGTGAATGGTCTGGAAATAGGAGAGGGCGACGAAGGTCAGCAGCACGGTGATGGCCAATCCAATGGGGAAGGCCAGAGACAAACCGGCGCTCCCGGCGACGGCCAACCCGAGATAGATTTCCCGGTTAGCGTAGGCGATGGACGATAGCGCGTCCGGCGAGAAAGCGGCCAGGGCGCGTATCTTGTTCAAGCGCCGGTGCATGGCTTGCTGCGTAGCCAACGGAGAGCCGATCAGCAGGTATTTGATTTTACTTAACATATGGGGTTATAGAGGACCACAAAATTACCGGCCCAAACGATTGTGACAACAACGCAGCGGATAAAAGGATAGCGCAGGGCCTAGACTTCGATGATCTTCTTCTGTATGGCGTATTTTATCAGATCGCCCCGGTCGTGCACATTGAGTTTTTGCATCAGGCTGGCGCGATGAGCTTGCACGGTCTTGACCGACAGGCTGAGGATCTCGGCGATTTTCTTACTGGTATAGCCTTCGGCAATCAGTTGCAGCACTTCCCGTTCGCGCGGGGTCAGGTCATCCGAGGCCGGTTCGTGTTTGGCGCCGTCCTGGCGCAGATAATCTTCGATGATCACGCGGGTGATGGCCGGCGAGAGCACGGCCTCGCCGTGATGCACGGCGCGGATGGCGGCCACCAGCTCGCTGGCCGCGGCGTGCTTGAGCACGTAGCCCGAGGCGCCGGCCGCCAACACCTGCCGGACATACTCCTCGTTGTCGTGCATCGTCAGCACCAGCACGTTGATCTGAGGCTGATCGCGCTTGATCTGGCGGGTGGCCTCCAGACCGTTGAGCAGGGGCATAGCAATGTCCATCAACACTACATCCGGGTGGAGTTCGTGCGCCAGGTGCACCGCCCACCGGCCATCTTCAGCTTCGCCCACCACGGCCATGTCAGGCTGTTCGTGTAGCAGCGCGCGGATGCCCTCCCGTAGGACGGCATGATCGTCGGCCAGCAGTACACGAATTTTGCTCATCGCCAGCTCCTTTCAGCGCCTCCAGCTACTCCATCCCAAGCAAGGGCACACGCACTCGCAGGCAGGCGCCCTGGCCTGGCGCAGAATCCAGCGTCACTTCTCCGCCGACCAGATCCACCCGCTCCTGAATCCCCAATAGCCCGAACCGCCGCAGCCGCAGCGCCTGCCCCCTGATCTTTGCGACATCGAAGCCGCGACCATTGTCTTCCACTTGCAGGCAGACATGACCACGCGAAGCGTCCCGGCCAAAGCCGATGGTGACTGATTTCGCCTCGGCATGATGCACGACGTTGTTGATGGCCTCCTGCGCGATGCGAAACAGGGCGGTTTCCAACTCGGGCGTCAGCCGCATCGTTTCGTCGAATCCATTGAACGCGACCCCGATCCCGGCTTCTTCCAGTTTCGATCGAGCGTACCAGCGGATGGCCGATGCCAGTCCCAAGTCGTCGAGCATGGTCGGGCGCAAACCATAGACGACTTTGCGCAATTCCTCCAGCGTGCGGATCGCCAATTGGCGCGCAGCGGCCAGTTGGCGCTGCGGTTCGGATGCGTCTTCGGGAAACGCACCCTCCATCCGCTCCAGGTTGATGATGAGCATGGACAGATCCTGGCCGATGTCGTCATGCAGGCCGCGGGCGATGCGCCGGCGTTCTTCCTCCTGCGCGTTAATGGCGCGCTCGGAGAGGGCCCGCAACTGCACGGCGCGTCCTTCCACCCGCTCGAGCATCGAGCTGACTGCGGCGGCCAACTGGCTGAGGTCAGGATCGGCATCCTCCGTCAGCGACACCTGAGCGTCGGCCCGCCCCGCCTGCACACGATCCACCGCTTCCCGCAATTCACTCAACGGACGGAGGGCCGTTTTGACGATCCAATAGTTGACACCCAAGCTGAGAAGAATGCCGAGGGCGGAAAACAAGCCGATCAGCCAGAAATCCGCCTCAATGTGCAAATCGGTTACATAGTGCGTGAGCAGGGTTCCGCCCACTGCGCCCACAATAATCACGGCCGAATTCCCGATCAAAAGACGGCTATAAATGGGCAGGCAGCGGAGGCGCTGCCGCAGAGCGGAGAGCAAAGACAAGGTGGCAGCCATCTATGTTGCCAGCAGCCGCTCGAGTTCGTCCTTCGACTTAGCCTCGATTTCCGCATGCAGGCTGCCGCGGTGGGCATCCATGGTCACCACCGCCGGGAAGTCCCGCACTTCAATCACCCACATCGCCTCCGGCACGCCGAACTCCAGCTTGTAGACGCCGATTACCTTCCCTACGGTCTGTGCGATCAGTGAGGCGGCGCCGCCAATCGCGTGGAGATACACACCCGGCGCCTCCGCGCAGGCAGCCAGGGTCTTAGGCCCCATACCGCCTTTGCCGATCACGGCTTTGACGCTGAAATGCCGCATCACATCACCCTGGTAGGGCTCTTCGCGCGTGCTGGTCGTCGGCCCGGCGGCTACAAAACGATAATTCTTGGTGTCCAATCCGGCGACCACCGGCCCACAATGATAGATCGCGCCGCCGGCCAGCAGCGGTTTGATGGCCTCGTACACCGCGAGGTCGTCGCCCTGTGGTGGGCGGGTTTTCTTGACAAAGGTCTCGACCACCCATTTGTGAGCCGCATCGCGCCCGGTGAGCATCACGCCCGACAGGGCAACCGGATCGCCAACCTTGAGTTCACGGATGACGTCATCGCTGATGGGAAGAGTCACGGTACGCATTGAGGCCTCCGTCTAATCGTAGGTCACATCGTCGCCATGTACGACCAGCCGCCGGCGGCGATGCGCCCAGCACATGTAGGATACGGAGACGAAGAAGCTCGCCGGCAGGCGATGCATGCCCTGCAACTTCACCCCGAGCACGGTCGTCTCCCCGCCAAACCCCATTGGCCCGATGCCGAGCTGGTTGGCTTCCTCGGTCAGCCGCTTCTCCAGCGCGGCCATTTGGAGGTCCGGGTTAGGCTCATCCATCTTGCGGAACAGGGTTTCCTTCGAGGCATAGTACGATGAGCCGCGGTCGCCGCCGATGGCCACGCCCAGGATGCCCGGCGCGCAGCCCAGCCCCTGAGCCTTCTGCACGGCATCCAGCACCACTTTGCGCACGCCCGCCAGATCTCGCCCCGCGCCTAACGCGCTGTTAGGCAGCGAATACTGCGCGCCGACGTTCTCACACCCGCCGCCCTTCAGCATGAGGTCAACGATCAATTCGTCGCCTTCAATCTCCTCGAAGTGGATCGTCGGGAAGGCGTCGTCGCCCAGGTTGTTCCCGCTATTCTTCTCCGTGATCGCATCCACGGCGTTGGGCCGCAGGTACGAGCGTTTGGTCGCCTCGGCGACCGCGGCCCGAATCTGCTCCCGTAGTTTCCGAGTGCTCCACCCCTCGGGGTGACGGACATAAAAGATCGGCGTGCCCGTATCCTGACAGATCGGGGTCGAATTGCGCCGCGACAAGGCGACGGTCTGGAGGATGGTGTCCAGCGCGCCGCGGGCGGCCGAGCCGGTCGCTTCCTGCTCACGCGCGGCAGTCAGGGCTTGCTCTACATCCGGCGGGAGATCGGTTGACGTGCGACGGATCAACTCAACAAACGCTTCGGATAAGTCCTGCATGGTATTTCTCCTGTATTTTCCGGGCCGAGAATCACCCATTTATTATGGTAACAAAGGCCTCACCAATGGGGAAGTGACAAGCTTCCCTAATATATGTGGAAGTTCATCACCGGTGTCTTACTTGGGAGATACTCGAACGCACATTTGAAGAAAAATCAGTCATAATGAGTGTGATCACTGCAAAAAGCTCCTGACGCGAAGCGTGCAACCCGATGATGGAGACTCAAAAGATGACTGTGCAGCGCATATCACGCGTGATAGTGTGTTTCTCCATGTGGCTGGTGAGCGGCTGCGCCATCCCCTCGGCTCCGACCGGGATCCCTCCCACACCTGCCCCTGCAACCATTCAACCGGCCACCCTCATCTCCCCTGCGTCCACACAAGACCCATTCACGGAGGCCCGCCTGGAAATGGTCAAGGAGACCATCGAAGCCAGAGGTGTAGCTAACCCGGATGTACTGCAGGTCATGCGCATGATTCCCCGGCACGCCTTCGTCCCACCCGATTAGCTCGGCCAGGCGTATGCCGACCATCCCCTCCCCATCGGCTATGGCCAGACGATCTCGCAACCCTACATCGTCGCCTGGATGACGGAGTTACTGGGCCTGCGGCCAGGGGATAAGGTGCTGGAGATTGGCACCGGTTCCGGTTACCAGGCCGCGGCGCTCGCCGAACTGGGCTATGTGGAGGTCTACTCTGTCGAGATCATCCCGGAACTGGCCAACCAGGCTGCAGATCGCCTCAAGGCCCTGGGTTACACGGGAATCCACCTGAAACAAGGCGACGGCTACTACGGCTGGGAGGAACACGCCCCCTTCGACGCGATCATCGTCACGGCTGCCCCCGATCACCTGCCGTCGCCGCTCGCGGCTCAGTTGGCCGAGGGGGGACGGCTGGTCATCCCCATCGGGCCGCCGGGCGGATACCAGACGCTGTGGAAGTTCGTCAAAGAGGGGGCGGACCTGAAAGCCTACAGCCTGGGTGGCGTTGCTTTTGTCCCTTTCACCCGGGAAGCTGTGAAGGAAGGCCCTTCGACATCAACGCCACGGCCGTGATCCAGGCTCCGGCGTAGCCGGCCGCCCCTGCGACCAGCACCCAGCGGAAACCAAACGACAGGGCCAACAATGCCGCCAGCACCGATGAGATCACCGAAGCTGCGCCATTCACGCCCCACACCCACGGGATGAGGCCGGGCGCTTCCTTCTGCAGCCACTGAATGCCCCGCGGGAACGGGATGCCCATCAGGAAACCGACCGGGGCCAGAACAGCCACCGTCATCCCAAGCCGCAATTCCAAAGGCAATCCCAGGCTCAAGGCAAAAAGATGGGGGAGCAGCCAGAGGAGGCCGAGCACAGGCGCCACCGGCATCGCCAACGTCGGCCGGGGGGTCACCCGTGACGTATGCGCGGGTTGGCTACCCGGCCCGGAAAAGGACAGCAGGGTGAAGAGTACCGCCGTCAAGGCATAAGCTGGATGCCCCAGAAACAGAATGAAACGCTGGATCAGCGGGATTTCGACCAGCAAAAACGCCAGCCCGATCAACCCAAAGTAAGTCAGCCCGGCCAGGGCCGCCCGGCGTTCCATGCGAGGCGTTGGAGCGTAGTCATTCCTCTGCCGCGGCCAGAACTGCGTCACCACCATCGGCAGTAAAATCAGCGCCACTGCCGCCGCCGTCGCCAACCCGAGCAGCGCCATCACGACAAAGTAGCCCGCTCCGCCAAAAGGCTGCCAGGTCTTGCCCAATTCGGCCAGCACCTGGCGGGCCTGAGACCACTTGAAGAAGTGGCCGAAAAAAGGCCGATCGTCGCTCGGCGGCGTGACATCATAGGGATAAGCTGCATACCAGGCTTCGCGAGACGGAGCAGCCAGCAGCGCGGCGAAAGCGTGAGAATACACCGGGTCAGGCAGGATGTTATACCGGTTGACCTCGTCGGGCCGGAGGCCTGGGGCATGAACCAGGTCAAAGGCACGGTCGGTGGCAAAGGCGCGGACGGCGTCAACCTCGTCCGGTGTGAAAGGACTCTTCTTGACCAAGAGTGTGCCGGTGTTGTAGCCGCGAAAGGCGATGATAGACGCGGCGGGATCGCGCCCTTCGCGCTCAAGCGCCGTCACCGCCAGGGCAAAGGCGCGCAGTTCTTCACTGGGCGGCATCTGCAGCCAGCGCGTGACCAGGAGCAGGCCATCAGGCCTCAGACGAGCCAGCGCGTCCTGAAACGCTTCGAGGGTATACCGATAATCTTCCGCTAAACTATACGCGCCGGAGCGAACCGGGTGATAGGAGTTCGCGAGCGAAAACACGACGACATCATAACTCTCCCGACTGCGCCGGAGGTAACTGCGGTCAGACTCGACGACGACCTGCACACGCGGAACAGTGTAAATGGGGCCGGCGGCCTCGACGATGAGCGGGTTGATTTCTACGGCTGTGACCCGGCGCGCGCCCAGGGCTAATGAAATGAACACGTCCAACCCGCCCCGTGGCTCCAGGATCAGCGCGTCAGCCTGGGGACGCAACCGGAAGGCAATGGCGCCGGGCATATAGTCGGCGAAGGTCGGGTCGGCCTCGGGCAGCATCACCGGGCTGAGGTCATCCCCGTCCACCAGCAGCCCGTTTTGCGGCGGGAACTGTTGAGTGAAGCGATAACTCAACCCAGGGTGAGTGCGGATGCCGGCGCGGCCGACGTGATCCACACGCGAAAAGGCGTTCCAGCGCCGATAGATGACTTCGGCCTGCGGATATTGCAGGGCATAGCTCAGGCCCTTATACGGGGAAAGGTGCAGATCGAATAGCCGGAGAGGCGGTTGCCCGGCGGCTCGCCAACTGAGGTCAAGCAGACCGAAGATCAGCCAGACGCCTGCCACGCCGTAGATGAGCAACCGGCTTGAGACTTGAGCCTTGAGCCTTGAGACTTCTTGCGCTCTGGCAGCCGATTGGCACACCAGGCCCGCCAGCGCAGCCAGCCAACCACTCAGCACAACCATCCCTTCGCCGCCCAGCCGGGCCGGCGCCGCCACGGCGACGAGGCAGCCCAGGGCTGACCCCGCCAGGTTGACCGCATAGGTCTGACCGGCAACGTGAGGATAAGCGCTCAGCAACAGCCCGACCACCATCCCGCTGAAGAAGAAGGGCGAAGCCAGCGCCAGAAAATGCAGCGCCAACACCGTTACCTGTCGCCGATCCCAGGCGATGCTGAAAGAATCGAAGGGCAGCCAGTTGGTCAGGAGATAGGCCCCCGGGATGCTCACTGCGGTGGCCACGGCCAGGAGAGGCATGGCCGGCAATGCGCCTACACCCCGTTGGCGGCTTGCCGGCCGCCGTCCAAAATTGGAGACGCGCAGCGTGGCGAGGGCGGTTCCGCTGGCGCCATAGCCAAGCAGCGCCAGGCTGACGATCAAAAAGGCGAAGTGATAAAACTGGGCGACTGAGAACAGGCGGGTCAGATTAATCTCGAAGATGAGCGTGGCGGCGGAAAGCAGGAAAAGGCCCAGGCGCGTGGTAAGGGAGGGCACGGATCGTTTTCTTCTTTCACTGGAGTGCTTCAAAAAACTCCATCGCCCCTCCTCTTCCTTAATCTGCCCACACGCCGGCGACGCCTTGCCCACACTGTGGACATCGCCCCTCGCGCACGACGTTCAGCAGCACATCGAACCCCGAACGGCGAATCAACAACGCGCCGCAGTCGGGGCAATACGTGTTGTCGTAACGATGGCCGGGCAGATTCCCAACGTAAATAAACTTCAGCCCTGCCTCCTTGCCAATCTGCCAGGCGCGTTCCAGCGTCCGGATCGGCGTGGCTGGCGCGGTAAAGCGATAGGCTGGCCGGTAGGCAGTGACGTGCCAGGGCACCTCCGGTCCCAGGTCGGTCACGATGCGCCCGGCGATCTCGCGTAGGGTCGCCTCCCTATCGTTGACGGTTGGAATCACTAATGTCGTAATTTCGAGATGCACGTCGCGCGAGCGCGCGATTCTGCACGCCGCCCACACTTTCTCCACGTCAATCCCTTTGCAGAATTTTCTGACCGCCTCGGCATCGCCTTTCACATCCACGTTCATCGCCTCCAGGCCCGCGTCTATCAAGAGGGACAAGGCCTCCGGCGTCATGTAGCCGTTGGTCACATAGGTATTGTAGAGGCCGCGTCTGCGCGCCAGGTGAAACACATCCAGCGACCACTCCAGCGAGAGCGTTGGCTCGTTGAACGAGATGGACGTGCCCTGGCAGCCGGCATTCTCCGTCATCTCTACGAAGCGCCCGGGTGTGACACGCCATGCGTCACCGGCGCGCGGGGGCGGCGTTTTGCTGATGTCCCAATTCTGGCACCACGGGCAGCCGAAGTTGCAAGACCAGCTGCCGACGGTGAACGCCCAGGTGCCGGGATAGAAGTGATAGAACGGCTTCTTCTCGATGGGGTTGGCTGCCATAGACGAGGCCGCCCCGTAGATCAGCGTCACCAGTCCCCCACCGCGATTCTCGCGCGTGCGGCACCAACCCAGGCCGCCGGCGACGATCACACAGCGCCGCTCGCAGACGTTGCAGCGGAGCTTGTCGCCCCTTCGCTCTTGCAGGAGCGCCGGCCGCACAAAAACACTTTCCATCTTCTACACCTTACGTTGGATGGCGTTGGTAAGCAACTGCCCTCTGTCACGAAATCTCCGTTCCATCTGTCAACCCATCTTGGCTCTGAGGACTGGCGGTATTTAATCGGAGTTATCTCACCGGCGAACTCATCTTACTCCGATCTGTTCCGCCGAAACCCGACAGTTTTACATGAAACGGGCGACATTCGTGGTCTATATCCCGGTCACGCAGGTTGGGCGCATCTCCATCGGCGAGGCCGTGGACGTGAGCGTAGATGCTTATCCCGGTGAAGTATTCTCCGGCGCGGTGGACAGCATCGCGCACAAGGCCGAATTCAAGCCCAGCAA
>CAYTSY010000117.1:4604-10324 GCA_964440555.1 uncultured Desulfobacteraceae bacterium | reverse complement strand
AAGAGATGGGGCGGGTCCTGCCGATGATTCGCGGTCTCAGTCGCGCTGTCTCCATTCCCATCTCCGTGGATACTTATAAAGCGGATGTTGCCAGGGCGGCTTTGGATGAGGGGGCGGATATAAATGCCAGGGATAAATCCGGTAACACGGCTTTGATTTGCGCTGCCAGGGAAGGGGCTGTTGCCGCCGTGCAACTGCTGATGAACAAGGAGGCGGATTTGTATGCCCATGACAATAATGGCAAGACCGCCCTGATAACAGCCAAAGAGAAAAATCATACGGAAACCGCGGCTTTGCTCAGACAAGCCGTGGATGCCGACCTGCTGACTGCGGCCAGGGAAGGGCTGACTGACAACGTGTTGATATCGCTCAAGCAAGGCGCTGACATCAACGCCAGGGAAGCCGAGGAGGGCTGTACGGCCTTGATGTTGGCGGTAAAGGGGGGACATGCGGATACCGTCCGGGCGCTCCTGGAGAAGGATACCGCGGTAAATGCCACCAGCAATATGGGAACCACCGCCTTAATGATTGCGACAATGGAAGGCCACCGTGATATCGCAGAAACATTACTGTATAACGGCGCAAATATAGATGAGAAAGACCAGACCGGCGCAACCGCCTTGATCCATGCCGCCAGGGAAGGGCATACCGCCGCCGTAAAATTGCTGATAGCCAGGGGAGCGGATATATATACGGAGGATAATAAGGGCCGGCCGGCCTTTGTAGCGGCTAAAGAGAAGAATCACCCGGAAACGGTTGCCTGGCTTGGGCAGATTATGGATGCCGACCTGCTGGATGCGGTAAAACAAGGGCAGACCGGCAGGCTGCTGGTTTTGTTGAAACGCGGTGCGGAGATTAATGCCAAACAGGCTGAAGATGGTTGTACGGCTTTAATGCTGGCGGTTATGAACGGCCATATCGCTGTCATTAAGACATTGCTGAATAAAGGTGCAGAGATTAACGCCGGGGATAATACCGGATTTACCGCATTGATGGTGGCGGCTTCCATTGGGGATACCGACATCATACAAGTCTTGCTGGATAAAGGCGCAGATGTGAATGCCAGAGACAATGCCGGTGCAACTGCCTTGATCCATGCCGCACAAAGAGGTTGTGCCGATGCCTTGAAAATGTTGATTTCCGGGGGGGGAGATATTTATGCGAAGGATAATAACGGTCAGACAGCCCAGGTGATAGCCAGAGAGAAAAATCATGCGGAAATAGCAGCTTTGCTCAAGCAAACGGCGGATTCGGACTTGCTGACCGCAGCCAGGGAGGGCCAGACCGACAGGGTGCTGACTTTATTGGAATGCGGCGGGGATATTGACGCCAAGGATGACAAAGACGGCTGGACGGCTTTAATGGCGGCAGCCCTGAATGGCCATACCGATATCGTAAATGCCCTGCTGGATAATGGCGCAGACGTAAATGCCAGGGATAATGACGATACTACGCCCTTGCTCTATGCGGCCAGGGGAGGGTATATCGCCGCCGTGCGGTTATTGATAGACCGGGGAGCGGATATATATGCGGAAGACAACAGCGGCCAGACGGCCTCGATAATAGCCGGCGAGGAAAATTATATGGAAATAATTGCCCTGCTTAAGCAGAGCATGGATGCCGATTTACTGGCTGCGGCAGGGGCAGGCCAGGCTGAAAGGATACTGGCCTTGTTGAATAAAGGTGCAGATATTAATGCCGGAGATAAATTTGGGAAAACTGCCTTGATTTGCGCCGCGGAAAATGGGCATACCGCTGCCGTGCAGTTATTAATGGCCGGGGGTGCGGATATATATGCGGAGGATAATAGCGGCCAAACGGCTTTGACCATAGCCAAAGCGAAAAATTATGCAGAAACGGTTGCTTTGCTCAAGCAAAGTACGGATGTCGAATTGCTGGCTGCGGCCAGGTAGGGCCAGACTGAAAAGGCGCAGTTTTTACTGGATAATGGCGCAAATATAAATGCCGTAGATAAATTCGAGGCAACACCCCTGATTTCTGCGGTGCAGGGGGGGCATTCCCCTGTCGTGCAATTATTGATTTCCAGGAATGCTGACAAATACGCAAAAGACATTAAGGGTAAAACGGCCCTGATATCGGCTAGGGAGCAAGGTCATGCGGAAATAATGGCTTTGCTTCAGCAGGCTGTAGATTTTGATCTGATGACTGCGGCAGGGGCAGGCCAAACGGAGAACGTGCTGAACCTGCTGGAGAAGGGTTCAAATATAAATGCCAGGGATAATACAGGCGCAACCGCCCTGATTTATGCTGCCGGGAGGGGACATACCGCGGTTATTCAGATGCTGGTTTCCGGGGGGGCGGATGTATATGCAGAGAACAATAACGGCCAGACCGCCTTAATAATATCCAAGGAGAGAAATTACACCGAACAAGTTGTTTTATTAAAACAAATACTGGATTCCGATTTGATGGCTGCGGCCAGGGAAAATCAGGCCGATAAGGTATCGGTATTATTACAGAAAGGGGCGGATATGAATGCCGCCGATAAAGACGGGGCTACCGCCTTATTCTATGCCGCCAGGGAAGGCCATACCGCCATGGTGCAGCTATTGGTTTCCGGGGGGGCAAATATTTATGCCGAGGACCATAACGGCAAAACAGCTTTAATAATAGCCAAAGAGAGAGGGCATACCGAATTGGCGTCCTGGCTTAAGCGAACCGCGGCTGCCGATTTATTGACTGCGGCCAGGGAAGGCCAGGCCGATAATATAATGACCCTGTTGAATAAAGATGCCGATATCAACGCCAAAGACGATAATACCGGCTGCACGGCTTTGATGCTGGCGGCCGTAAATGGGCATACTGCCGTCGTGCGATTATTGATGGCTAAGGGTGCGGATTTGTATGTAGAGGACAGTAGAGGCAGGACCGCTTTGGTAATAGCCAGGGAGAAAAAACATACAGAAATAACGGCTTTGCTTAAACAAGCTATAAATTCCGATATGCTGACTGCGGAGAAAGAAGGGCAAACCGGCAAGGTACTGGCCTTGCTGAAGCAAGGTGCGGATATTAACGCCAGGGAGGATAAAGAGGGTTGGCCGGTTCTGACGCTGGCAGTAATAAAAGGGCACACTGAGATTATCCAGGCACTGCTGGACAGGGATGTGGATGTAAATGCCGGCAACCATATGGGAGTTACGGCGTTAATGGTAACCGCCTTCAAAGGCCATACCGATATCGCCCAGGTTTTACTGGATAAGGGTGCAAATATAGACGCCAGGGATAAAGCCGCGGCCGCGGCCCTGCTCTATGCCGCAAAAAAGGGACATGCCGCCGCCGTGCAGATGTTAATGGACAGGGGAGCGGATATATATGCAGAGGATAATAAGGGCCGGACGGCCTTGACCATTGCCGTAGAAAATAATCATGCCGAAATAATTGCGCAGCTTAAGCAAATTATGAATACTGACTTGCTGACGGCGGCCAAAGAAGGTAAAACCGGCAAAGTTCTGGCCCTGTTGAAGCAAGGCTCGGATGTTAATGCCAAAGACAATAAGGAGGGCTGGACAGCGTTAATGCTGGCGGTAAAGAAAGGACATGCTGATACTGTGCAGGCGCTGTTAGACCGCCATGCAGAAGTGAACGCCAAAAACAATATGGGAGTAAGCGCATTGACGGCTGCGGCCTCAGAAGGATATGCCGATATCGTCCAAATCCTGCTGGATAAAGGCGCAGATGTAAACGCCAAAGACAATGCCGGGATGCCCCCCCTGATTTATGCTGCGAGGGGGGGGTACACCGACGTTATGCAGCTATTGGCGGTCAAAGGGTCGGACATATATGCAGAGGACAATAAGGGTAATACCGCCCTGAGTATCGCCAAAAAGAAAAATCATAAGGAGATAGTTACCTGGCTTAAGCAGACGATGAATGCTGACCTGTTAAATGCAGCAATAGAAGGCCGGACAAAGGCTGTGCTGGATGTATTGAAGAATGGCGCAGATATTAATGCCAAAGACAATATAACCGGCTGGACGGCTTTGATGTTTGCCATAACCAAAGGCCATACTGAAACCATTCAAGCCTTGCTATCCAGAAATGCAGAGGTGAACACTAAAAGCAATATCGGGGTAACACCCCTGATGGTGGCGGCATTTAAAGGTTGTTCCGATATTGCCCAGGTCTTACTGGATAAGGGCGCAGATATAAATGCAACGACCGAAGATGGTGAGACGGCCTTGATTGTGGCTGTCCAGGGGGGGGATATTTCTACCGTAAAGGTATTAATAGCTAAGGGAGCGGATGTACATGTAAAAGACCATAACGGCAACACCGCCCTGATAACAGCAAAAGAGAAGAATCATGCGCAATTAGTTCCATTGCTTGAAATCAAGTGATTTGGTATTTTGTTAAATAATAGCTGAAAATTCTGGGGGTTAGCCCTAAAAGTCTGGCTGCTTCATTTTTCTTGCCATTGGATGTTTTCAGGGCATCTGCAATTAATTTTTTTTCATAAGACAGCATCTTTTTTCGGAAATTCATATCAGGGGTAATTTCTTCCGGTACTTCTTCCCTTGCCGCAATTAAAATATCCGGCAGGCTGTCGGGGCTGATATAATCCCCCGTCTCCAGCAGCACAGCCCGCTCCACATAATTTTTCAGCTCCCGGATATTTCCCGGCCAATGGTAATCCAAAATCAACCGCAGACTTTCCGGCAAAACGCCTTTAAGGTTTTTCTTGTTCTCTGCATTGTATAAAGCGATAAAGTGGTTGAGCAACAAGGGTATATCTTCTTTTCTTTCTCGTAATGACGGCAGGGCTATATTGAAAACATTCAGCCGGTAATATAAATCAATACGAAATGTTCCTTGCGCAACAGATTTGTTTAAATCAATGTTGGTAGCCGCCAGGATGCGGATATCCACTTTGATGGTCTCATTTGAGCCTACCCTTTCAAATTCCTTTTCCTGCAATATTCTCAATATCTTGCCCTGAAGATTTAAGGGGAGGGAACTGATTTCGTCCAGAAATAATGTTCCGGTATCGGCCAGTTCCACCCGGCCCTCTCTTTTATTGGAGGCGCTGGTGAAAGCCCCTTTTTCATGGCCAAACAGTTCGCTTTCCAAAATCTCGGCCGGCAGGGAGGCGCAGTCTATTTTTATAAAGGGTTTTTCACGTCTGGGGCTTAATTGGTGTAAAGCCCTGGCGGCTATTTCCTTGCCGGTTCCGGTTTCACCGCCTATCAGCACGGTTGAATTGGAGGCTGCGGCCACCCGGATCAGGTGGAAAACCTGTTCCATCGGCTTACCCTTGCCGATAATATTGGATAACCCGCATTGCCCGCTCAATTGCTCCCGCAATATCTGATTTTCAATTTTTAAAGAATTGTTTTCTACGATTCTGTTTATTAAGAGCTTGACCTCCTCATTGTTGCAGGGTTTAATCAAGTAGTCATAAGCCCCTAATTTAATGGCGGAGACAGCGCTTTCCACTGTGGAGTAAGCGGTCATAAGGATAACTTCACCCTGGTAATCTTTTCCTTTCAGGAACTTCAATAGCTCCAATCCGCCCATGCCCGGTAATACCATATCCAGCAGGATAATATCTATCCGGTTATCTTTGATTATTTCGACAGCCTTTTCCGCCGAGTAAGTGGAAATAACCTCACGGTCATCGGCGGAAATTATCTCCGACAGGGAATCCCGGATGGAACGTTCATCGTCTATAATAAGAATTCTGGGCTTAAACATGTTTTATT
>CAYTSY010000117.1:0-4594 GCA_964440555.1 uncultured Desulfobacteraceae bacterium | reverse complement strand
GAAGCTGGATAATAAAAACCGTCCCCTGGCCGTGGGTACTCTGCGCCTTGATATTCCCCCTATGGTTTCGGACTATCTTCTCGCAGACGGTCAACCCCAGCCCCATACCTTCTTCCGGTTTCTTGGTGGTGAAGAACGGATTGAAGATTTTTTTCAAATCCGCATCCGGTATACCGGCTCCTTCATCCTGAAAATGTATCTCGATGAAACCGCTGATGTTTCGGTCTGCTCGTAGGGGCGAGGTCACCTCGCCCCTACAGGCAGAGTTACCCTTTAGGCTTTCGGCCTGGGGACAGGCCGAAAGATCAGGAACGGGTTTGATAGTCACCGTAAACTTTCCGCCCCATGGCATAGCCTGAATGGCATTATGGATTATATTGATAAAAAGCTGCTGCAATAATTGCGGATCGGCTTCTATTATAACAGATTTACCGGCATAATTTTTCAATACGTTAATATCCTTACTGTTAAAATTGTAATTCATCAGGAATAGCGAATGTTCCATCAATTCCACTACATCCGTGCGGGTAAAGGCCGGATCGGCCGAACCTGAAATTCCCCGGAGCTGCTTCAGGATGGCGCTGATGTAGTACAGACCGCTGCGGATGATATTTACATATTTAACCGTGCCGGGGTCTTTTTCCAGCTTGGACATAAGCAAATCGGCATAATTGAGCATACCATACAAGGGATTGTTTATTTCATGGATAACCTCGGCGGACAGGCGGCCCAGGGAAACCAGCTTTTCGTTTTCGATCAGGGTGGCCTGTGCCTTTTGCAGGCTATCTGTGCGCTCGGCCACTTTCTTTTCCAGATCGCTCTTGGCCTCTCTTAAGTCTTTGTTCCAATTGAATATTATCAGAATAATCACAAAACAGCCTACCAGGAAAGAAGCGGTAATCAGCGCCGCCAGTCCCATCTGCTGGTAAGATTGGTTGATTATCAATTCATTTATCTTTTCAAAGGAAATGCCTGCCGTTCCCACCATATTCTTGAGTTTATAAGACGTTCGGATATTAATCTGGCTCTGGATGCGTACAATCATCCAGATCATCAGCAGCGGCGGCAGGGTGATTACGATAATTGACCGGACATAGTTCTGGATGGCTTCATGGGTGCCCACAAAATAGCCTACCGTCCCCAGGACAATAAAGAAGATGCCCCAGAAGGAGGCGGTATGAATCAAATCCAGGAGTTTGAAATTGGTCGAATCCCCCTTTTCCATAAAGAACAGGACAAACAGCGAAACGGACAACCCCAGCATGTACAGAATGATGGAATTCTGCTCTACCAAGATATCCTGGCGGGTGATGCTTGTTTCGGCCAGCAGGTAACGGTTCCGGGAGGGAAAAAACCTGTATATCAGATAGGTGCTTGCAATGATTAAGGCTGTCTGGATATAGAAATTCCAGGATATTCCCTGCAAAATAAGCATCAGCAGCCGGCCGTTGTATATATAATTTATCCAAAACTTATACAGCCCCTCTTTGTAGTAAATCAGCCCCTCTTCCTTGAATACCAATTCATTCAGGGTTTCCTTTATGCTCAATTCGATGAAGCTGCCGCCAATCAAAAGAACGAGGACAAATACAGCCCAGCGCTTAATCCGTTCCCCTAAGCTGCCCCTGCCCCAGATTCCGGCTGCTCCGAGCCGTATCATATACCCCCAGTACAGCCCCAGCGCCATGTATAAGAGCAACAAATAGAAATAATTTTCCCCTATAAAAAAACCCTGGAACATTACCAGCACCAGTCCGGTAAAGGCGGCCAGCCAGGGATCGAATATTACGGCCATAAAGAAGATACCCATCAATTCCAGTGGCACGCTGATTCCAAGCCGCAGCCTTACCAGGGAAATGGCAAAACTGGTGAGGGAGGTTGATATCCAGTAGAGGGTTTTATGGTTATCTATCAGGAGAAAGGAATTTTTCATTAGTTATTTAGTGCATTGTTACACAATATGTGTCGCTGACGTAGGGGCGGGGTTTCCCCGCCCCGGTTTGGAAACGAACGTTCATTTGCAAATCAAGGGCGGGGAAACCCCGCCCCTACGAATCTGGCAATTATCGTATGACGGTGCAGCAGCTTAACACAGATTGGCTATAAACCGTATAACCGGCTCGAAATTCCAGGCCAGTTTCATTAACAGATAAAGGCCGTCTCTGGCGATTACCTTGCCGGGGTTCATGATATTCAGCGGATCAATGCTTTTTTTCCTTCTAATCAGCCGTTCCAGCCGGGATGCGCCGAAAATCCTGGCGGCCAGATGCCTGAAATAGATTCCCTCGGCGCAGGGTTTGCCGCCATACTTTTGGGCCAGCCTGATAAAGCTCAGCGACAGGCCGTATACCAGATTATAACTCAATTTCCGCTCATCATGAAGTATAAAACCCAGCAGCACCGCCTGGGCAGATTTGTCTTTATCTTGCAGTATCAGTCCCTCAACAGCCAGAGGCGGCCTGATTTGGAAACTGTTTTCCAGGGCGTTTTTTAGAGAGATAAGCGGTATAATTACCTTGGTGGGAATCGGGGAGGGAGCGGATTGCCTTATTTTGGGTATATCGAAGCGCTCCTGCCAGAGCCGGGCAGAAAGCCCCTGCGCCAGCCGGCGGCCATGGTGGGAAACAATCAATTCGTCCAGGGTAGTCCTGATGCTTGTTTCCCCGGCGGGGAAAACAAAGGTTGCCAGATAAGCCCCGGCGATCTCTGGCGGGAACCGTTCCCCCGGTAGCCGCAGGCCGTCCTTTAACTTTGCCATATACGGGTTGATGAAACTTGCCGACCATAGCTTAAGCCTTTGTTCAGCCACCTGGTTAAGCATAGCGGCAAGCCGGTCTATGGTTTCAAACGAGGCCGTCAGCGTTTTCATCTTTTCCAGCGGCCTGACCCTGAACGTGATTTCCGTTATGAAGCCGGTAATCCCCTCCACGTCCTTCACCGCATCCAGTTCTTCGGCCTTGCAGTCAATTATGCTGCCATCTGGCAATGCGACCCTGGTGCTGACGACATTTTCGCCAAACCAGCCATAGGCGTAACTCCCGAAACCGCTTCCCCCCTCCGCCAGCCATCCGGCTACCGTAGAGGAAGGGGCGCTGCCGGGGTAAAGCCTCAGGGCCAGCCCATGCTTGGCAATCTCCCGCTCCACATCCGCCCAGACCGCCCCCGGCCCGGTAGTAACGGTGAGATTTCCGGAATCTATATCCAGAATATTGTTCATGCGGGTAAAATCCACCACCAACCCGCCGTATCTGGGAATCGTTCCGCCATAGCCGGATGTGCCGCTGCCTCTGGGGGTAAGAGGGATTCTATGCCGATTGGCAATTTCCAGCAGATAAATTACTTCGTCTTCATTTTGGGGTTGTACCACCCCTTCGGCTGGGGAGCGGCTTATCAGCGGCCTGATCAAGGGTGGGGGGGAGCCGAGGTCACGGCTGTACAACAGGCATTCCGCGGGATCAAAGCTGATCCGGTCACGGAATTCGGCTTGCAGGACATGTTTGATTTGCTCGTTCACATTACAGTACACAGGGTTTTAGGCCCACATGCAATGCCGCAATGCCGGTGGTTAAGTTATAATAGGTTACCTTGCTAAAGCCTATTTCCTCTAAATACCCCTTGAATTTTTCCTGGTTAGGGAACAACTGGATTGATTTGGGCAGATACAGATAACCTTTAACCTTGTCGTTTACCAGCAGCGCACCCAGGCGCGGCATAAGCACCAGCGAATAGAAATCGAATAATTTGCGCATAATAAATGAAGTGGGATGGGAGAACTCCAGGCAGACAAAACGTCCCCCCGGTTTTAACACCCTGTAAACCTCGCTCAGGGCGTAATACAAGTGTACCACATTTCTGATGCCGAAGGCTACGGTTACCGCATCGAATTTATTGTCTGGCAATTCCAGGGACTCGACATTTCCAAAAGACAGGTGAATGTTGTCTATATTGGCGTTCCTGATTTTCTGCTCGCCAACCGCCAGCATTTTATGCGAGAAATCAATCCCGGTTACATGGCCGCCCGGCCCCACCATTTTGGACAACCGGATGGCAATATCCGCCGTGCCGGTACATAAATCCAGCGCCTCCTGGCCCGGTTTCAGTTCCGTCCTGGCCACCGCAAAATTCTTCCAGTAATGGTGAATCCCCAGGCTAAGGAAGGAATTCATGAAGTCATAATGCCCGGCCAGGGTATTAAACATTGACTGGACGTATTCCTTTTTCCCCTCGCCGTCTTCAAAAAGTTCTTTTACAATTACGTAATCATCTGATTTTGTCTGAGCCATTTTTACCTCCAAATCTTGGTCTTTGATCTTTCGGCGTGTCCCCACGCCGAAAGTATTAAGGGCAACGGTAGCTAAATGATGCTCAATTTGCAAGTGTAGCCCTTTATGGTTTCGGCCTGGGGACAGGCCGAAACATCGACATCGAACATCGAAACATAATTTTGATTTAAAATTTTCAGAATGGATAGGAATCATCGGATTTGCCTGATGCAGGCGACAGGCCAGCGATTCCATCCAACAGGTTTCTGTTCGCCAATTCTCTGCAAATCCGCATTTTATTGGCAACCTGTAGCCAAAGACGGTTTTTATTT
>CAYTSY010000116.1:0-10324 GCA_964440555.1 uncultured Desulfobacteraceae bacterium | reverse complement strand
TTAATCAACTTTGGAACAGTATTCGGGGGATACTAGACTACAAGCCCAATCGGTTATGCATTTGTAATCTTACAGGTAATTTGAGAAGAAAAGATTAAAGAGCATCTTTAAGGTAACTAATTAAAAATAAAGGATTATTTGAAGGTTTAGGGTTTAAATCCGCTTTGAGAAGGAATTGCCCGTTTTACCCTGTTTTTACACCCGCTTTGAGAAGGAATTTTATGCTGGCCAGATTTTCCACATTAGGAAAAAGTAAGGGGGTCTTCAAGAGGTTTTTAAAACGGACACCGACTTTACGCGCAATCGGCGAGTGGCTGGAGTACCGTAAACCTGAGAACGCACTTACTTTAATAATCCGGCGGAATCCTCACATAAAACCCTTTTCAGTTAGTGTCAGATTGACATCAACTGACGGCAAGGAGTACGAGACGGAAAAGTGCATCAAATAACCGGCGTACCAGATAAGACGCTTTATCGGTGGCTTAATCGCGGTTTAAATTAAACTGCCTTTAAAAGTCTCCTCTAATATTTAAAATCTACTCTTTTAAGAATTATCAATTCAGCCGTTGCTCCTAATACGGTATTAAATTGCTGTATACCTACAATCTTAAAAAAACCATCTTGTAAAAGTGCATCATTACCATAATACATTCCATGTTCTTTAATTAATGCGATTTGCTGCCCTCTACTCTCATGTACGTAAATTGCATATTTTCCAACTAAGCCTTGAACTCTAAAACGGTTAATATCCGATTCATCGGATTCAATTAAATATTTTTTTGCTGACTCAAATGAGATAGTTCCATCTGAAATATTAACTATGGTGTCATAAATACCTTCATAAATCCCAGAAAAACCCATTTTTATTGCCTTTTTATTCATCTCTTCGTATACTTTCCGTCTTTCTTCAGCGTCCTTTGCGGCTTCCTTTTTAAGTTCTTCCTCCATCTTTTGTTGTGCCAACTTTTCCTGCTCTTTTTTTTCTTTGATAGCTTCTATTGTTTGTTGCATTTTTTTTGTGTGCTTCCCTGTTTCAGAGAGGGTCGGATTTTCTGAAAATATTTTTTCAACATCATAAAAGAAAGCCATCAATTTTGAATAGAAAGATTCATTGTTGACATATTCTCGTAATCGTTGATATTTGATAGATGTGTTTTTTTTGAATTTTTCAGAACTTTCATAATTTCTTTTATATGACCTCATAAGTTGTAAAACTTCTTCTTTTATAAAATCATCATGAGGCTTGCCGGATGTTAAAAATCGTGAATCGATGTCATACAACCTGAAAAGTTCTATGATATTTTTTTTATCATCATTGCTATTTCTATCCCAAGTTTCTAAGGTGATAAAAAGAAGCCGTTCTTTATTGGTCATTGCGACTGCATGGACAGAAAACATACTAAATAACAGTATAAGCATAAAAGGCATAAAAAATGTTTTTACCATATAGGGACCCATCCTTTTCTTCCCCCTCTTTATTGTCCTATCTTCTTTATTTTTTAATCAGTCAACCCAGTCTTTCGAAAACACATGGCCATCTTGAAAATTAATAAAAATATCCCTTTTATTAAAGACACCGCTTTCATAAACCCACTGCTCCATTTTACCAAGTCCTTCAGCTTCGCTCTCAACAACATTATCTGGTTTTTTGCCGGTGATATCCAAAACCTGCTGTTTTGACATGCCGATCTGAATTCTATTGTAGTTTGCCTTTGTGACCTTAAAAATGGCGAGAGTTGTTTTTTCATTCTGCGACTTGTTTTTACTTTGTTTCTCCGCGTCCGCGTCCATTGTTTGCTTGACTTCCTTAGTCGTGTTTTTAGTTTCCTTCTCTCCTATTAGAGACCCAATAATTGCTAAAGCCACAAAAATCCCTACACCCCACAGAATTTTTTTCTTCATCTTACCCCTCCTTCTTTTAAAATATTTCTAACTTCAAAACCCTCTCACTTCCCTGCTACTTTCGCACAGTCCTTAATTAGGTTATGATAATCGTTTAAATGACTGTCCACAATACGTAACTCTGTGGCATCCATTAGAACCCTTACCCATACATTAAGTTATATACTCTTATCAGGTACTCCTGAATACAAAACCTCCCTTCCTTACAACCACGTGTACGCTTAATTTCAAAAATTCGCTCTATAATAAATTTTTGAAATTCCTCCCACATCACCGACTTGCAATACTGGCACTCAAATTCAGGAAATAGCTCAAGCTGATTTTCGTTCCCCTTCCTTTTCCTGAAATGAGCGAGCTTTCCGCTCGTCCTCCTCCTTGCGAGCCTTAATATCGTCAATAATATTTTCTATAGCACCGCGCAGCTTCGACTGCTCATCAAAAGTCCCTTCATTATATATGAGAGTCAACTTTTCTATCAAGGCTTGAAGACGCGGGGGAATTATAGTATTTTCAGCCATCGGCTCCCCAACTACATTAGGATATGTGGATGTCTTTCGCCTCATCTCTCCTTCGCCGGTCAATAACCAGTTAATATTTATTGATTCACGCTCACAGAATAATTCAAGCTCCTTTTTAGGGACGCTGCCACGCCGCTTTCTCTCTGAGAATGCACCTTTACTAAACCCCAGAAGAGAAGCAACTTCCTGATCTTCACGGAGGCCCTTTAATTCCATTATCCTCTTAATTATTGACTCAAAATCCATATCTGTGCATTTTTATGTTGACAACAGTCAACGTTTGTGATTTAATAAGCCTCATGAATAACAACTTGTTAAGAAACAAAGACAAAAAAAATCTTATTAAGGTGGATGTAACAGCATTGGCAAGGGCAATAAGGAAGTCTCGCACGTGGACATCCCTCGTGCTTAATGGCCATGAGAAAAGCCCTGTCACAAGAGAGCTTATCGCCTCTGCCCTCGGAATGAGGGCTGAGGAGTTGTGGCCTGTAAATAACAGCCATAGAAAAGCAGCGTAACCATCATATATATATAAGGAGGTAGTCATGAAGCTTTCTTTTCCCTTTTTAGGTCATCAAGTGACCGTTGAACCCTGCGAATCATCCCTGCCAGAGCCACAAGGGGTTCAGCACTATCCTTTATCTGCCATCGAGCAAGCGCGTCTGAAGCGTAAGCAGAGGAGAGAAGCCCTTCTCGCTGAAATTCAAAGAGAAGTAGAATTCGGCAGCGATCCTGTGGGAGCTGCGTAACTCCATCATGTTTTCCATCAGGACTATAAAGGGTGATCGCCTCGTCAGCCTCTTTCTTATTGAGGTAGAACAGGCATCTACCTTCTCTGCACGGCCCGAAGCTGTTAAACGGACATCCCTTCAAATGCTTTCTCCCCGGGCGTCGGCTATGTGCTTGGCGGCTCTGGCCGATGCCCTCTTTGTTTTAGCTTTGATTTTACTGATTTCAGGGAGGTATTTCAATGTCAAAAAAAACTAAGGGGATTGACGAAGCGCAGATAAGCATTTTTGCATACCTAAAACCTTCCACTCCGCCATCTCCGGGCAGTATGAATATCAGCGTACGGGCAAGGCAGATAATATCAAATGCAATTAGACAGTCGGGAAAGGACAGGATAGACATTTGTGCAGAAATATACAAACTCACAGGCATCGAAATCCCCAAAAGCACACTCGACAACTGGTCTGCCGAAAGCAGAGACCTCTCAAGCGACAGTCTCGACCACAATAGTAACAAGCGATGGGGAATGTCTATAGATGTAATCAATGCATTTTGCCATGTAACCAATGATCTTGATCTCATCTATCTTCTTGCAGAGACAAGCAATCACAAGGCGCTGAAAGGCAAGGACGTTGTCAGGGCTCGCATAGGGCTGCTCAAGGAAGAGATAACTAAAAATGCACAAGAGATCAAGGAGCTTGAAAAGGCTCTTATAAAGACTGATTAAAGGACGTAGACAAGGAGGATTGAGATGAACAGTATCGAAAGAGAAAAAGAAATGGAACTTTTAAGAGATATAAACGAGTTGCTCGATATTTATAAAAATTTATCTGAGGAGGAAAGGGAGAATCAAAACGATAGATTCATACACATATAGGAGGTCTCATGCCGAAGAAAAAAAAACGAACCGATAGTAAGGAAGGGAACGAACGTTCACCTGTTGACCCAGAAATCGCCGAGAGACAGGCACTCACAAAACAAATTGAGGGCGATCTGCCGTATAGCAGGGGCGTATACATTAACGATTTGCGTTTTTATCTTCAGCGGTCTGCTGAATCAATAATCGAAGCCGGGAAGCGACTCCTTATATTACAGGAAAAAGAAGGGCATGGAGATTTCCGCAAGATAGTTGAAAACGAGATTGGCATACCCCATACAACAGCTTATAGGTTTATGAATGCAGCACTCAAATCCGAAAAATATCCCAGTATTGATTTGTCCCAATTCGGGACAAAGGTATCCAAGGTCTACACCCTCCTTGAAGCTCCGGAAGAGGAGCTAAAAAAGTTTGAACAGCTTGGTCTTTTTGCCGGAAAGGATAGGGATGAATTGATGGCTATGTCCCACAAGGATTTGCGGGAATTGGTCAAAGACCTCAAGGACAACAAAGAGAAATACGTTGCGAAGGAACTGAAAAAGCTCATAGACGAGAAAAAAGACATCGAGAGGGAGCGCGATATGCTCCGGCGCAAACACCCCGAAGACCTCGGCACATGGGTATCGGGCATGCGGCCTCAGCTTGCTTCGGCGTGGGAGAACTTTCTTATTCAGTGGAAGGATTTCGTTGCAAACGAGAACTCGCAGCTAAATGACGAGGCGCAGGACTTCATGGTCGAGTTCTACGACCGCATATTTGCCGACCTCGACAGCATTGACGAAACCAGATACGACAAAACAGGGCTGCATTATACGAGGAGGAAGAAATGATTCCGGTACCTGCTGAGAATGTCCCGGCCATAACTCCCCAGACACCATCGGAAATCATAACTCCCCCTTCCCCCTCTAATCCGCCTGACGATCTCTACTCCGGCCTCAAGCAATGGCAGAGGGACGTGCTGCAGGCACGGCTGATCATACTCAGCAATATAGACGCCTATCAGAAAGCCACAGGGCGGTCTCTTAATAAGGCGATTAAAACCTTTTTAACATCCATTTCAAACGGCGGTCCTGCGCATCTGAAAAGAGCTACTGAAATTGCAAATAACCGCAAGGGGGAAAACAGACTTCTCTCATGGCAGACAATTTATAGGTGGGCGCAAAGAAGACAAGCCGAAGGCAATCTCGGCCTTGTGCCGGAAGATAAAGAGACGGCAAGTGAGGATAACATTCCCCTCTGGCTGCCGCCGTTTCTCGAAGCCTACAGGCAGCCGTCAAAACCTTCGATCCCTCATGCACTTAGGCAGATGGGAGATGACGCCCCCAAATATCATCAGGTCATCAGGTATCTCAAAAAATTTTCAAATCTTGACATCCACCGCGGACGCATGTCCGGCTCTGAGCTAAGAGCGATTAGAGCTTACATCAAACGTGATTTTTCCGATCTCTTTCCGATGGACATAATTGTTGCAGACGGACACAGCTTCAAGGCATACGTTGCGCATCCGGTACACGGCAAACGCTTCCTGCCTGAGGTCGAGGCGATAATTGATGTTGCCACAAGGAACTGCATAGGGTGGTCAACGGGATTATCCGAGAGCGGTCAGGTAGTAGCAGACGCACTCAGGCACGCCGTCACAGTCAGCGAAGACAAGCCGATGGGAGGGCTATACGCAATCCTATATACAGATAACGGTGCAGGCAACCGAGCAAAGATGAATTCAGATGAAGTAACAGGCATCGTAGCCCGTAGCGGAGGCACTATAAAATTCGGCATCGCCGGAAACCCGCAGGGCAGGGGCATAATCGAACGACTAAACGAATCACTCTGGATTCCCGCTGCAAAAACTCTCATCAGCTATAACGGCAAGGACATGGACGCCCTCGCCCAGAGAAAACGCCTCAAGATCATAGACAAAGACCTCAAGGAAAAAGGCTCATCACAGCACCTTCTCAGTTGGCCGCAATTCATTGATTTTTTGGGGGCGGAAGTCCTCGCATACAATAATCGGCCGCACAGCGAATTGCCGAAAATAATAGACGCCGGAGGCAACAAACGTCACATGACGCCTGTTGAAAGATGGCAGTCATTCATGTCCAAAGGTTGGATGCCTGACACCCTGAATGCCGAGGAGATGAGGGATATATTCAGGCCGCAAATACAGTGCATCACAAACCGGGGATTGGTCAGGGTCTTTTCAAACGACTATTTCAACAAAGAGCTCGAACATCATCACGGCGAGACCGTATACGTCAACTACGACATTCACGATCCTAAAATCGTATGGGTGCGGGACACTCAGCAGCGTATGATCTGCGAGGCATATTGGAACGGCAACCGCCGGGCATTTTATCCCGTCTCGGTTATCGATCAGGCAAGGGAGAAAAGGGAAGAACGAAGGCTCTCCCTTAAGCGTAAGCAGATCAGGGAGATCGAGGAAGAGGCGATGGGCGTGATCGAAGGAGAGATGTCGATACCGGAGGAATGTGTCGAAATAACTCACCCCACCCCTCTCTTAACCCAAGAGAGGGAGTTTTCGGAAGCAGAGACGGACATCCGTCCCTTCTTCGGCGATGACACTGCTCGGCGTTACGAGTGGCACTTACGAAACGGCTTCAAAACGGAAGAAGACCTGAGGTTCAAGGTCGAGTTTGAGCAGTCCGACAGCTACAAGATTTTACAGGAATACTGGCGATAAAAAAAAAGGCTGCCCTGAGGCAGCCCAACCAAATCACTTAGGAGGAATTATAGCAGATGAAAATTGTTTTTGCAAAGACCGGCAACGTAACAAAATTTGTTTCCGCCATGACACGGCTCACAAACTGCGACGAAGGCATACCGAAGATGGCACTGGTCTGGTCAGCACCGGGCTATGGCAAAACGCGCACGGCCCTCTGGTGGATAGCACAAAATGACGGCATTTTTGTGCGCACTAAAAAACTCATGGACGGGCCGTGGTTATTGGAGGAGATAGTGTCCGAACTGGGGCAGTCCCCCATGAAGCGGACGCGGGACATGTTCCGACAGGCAGTGGACATGCTGCTGGATAAACCCCGCCCGATCTTTATTGACGAGGTAGATCGTTACGGCCTGCACGGCGACATTATCGAGACGCTGAGAGATATACATGACACAACAAACAATCCGGTCATATTTATAGGTATGGAGCGGGCGCAGGACAAATTCAAACGACACAATCACCTTTTCAGCCGGTTCAGCGAACGCATTGAATTCGTAGGTCTCCAAGTGGGGGACGTACGCTCTATGGCAGACCAGATGTGCGAGGTAAAAGTGACTGATGATGCAGTGTCTCACATCTACAAACACGATCAGAACATTCGCGGGGTCAAGGTCTGGCTTTATCGCTGTGAAAATTTGGCAAGGGCAAACAGTCTTAAGGAAGTGACGGCAGCGCATCTGCAAGGGGTGAAGAAATGACATCTCAGGAAAAGATATGGAAGATGTTTCGGGGTCTAAATGAGTTTACAGTCGAGGAGGTGCAGGTGCTTACAGGGGCAAACGCAAACACTGTTATCTGCTTTATCCATCTGCTTTCAAAGGCAGGTTATCTGAGAGAAATCGGTAGAAGGAAATCCGTTAAGGGCTGGTCTCAGAAGGTATGGAAGCTGATAAAAAACACAGGGCCGAAATGCCCTGTGCAGAGGAGATGCCTATATGACCCAAACCTTGAGAGACTAATGGAGGTTGCTAATGTGGATTGAAATTTTAAAAAGAGAAGTAGAGGCTAAAGGCCCAAAACAGGTTGCAAAGGAACTCGGCATCTCGCGCTCTGCCGTTGATCTCGCCTGCCATGGCAAATATAACGCATCCACAACCAAGATCGAGCAACGTGTTAAAAAAATCTTCGGCAATGACAACGGCGGGATCACCTGTCCCATTCTCGGCTCTATCTCGCCGAATACATGCAGCGAGAGATGGAACCTTGCAAAGAAGATCGGAGTGCGATGTGGAAATCCTCAAACCGCGAAATTGTATCACACATGCCTGAGATGTTCAGTGAGGAAATGATGAGCAATCAGCAGTCAGCAGTCAGCGATCAGATAGACAAAAGTCAGATAAAAAAAATCAAGACCCTGCAGGGCAAGCTTAAGATGCCGGATGAGGAATACCGGCTGATGCTTAGCGAATACTGGGCGAACTCCTGCAAAGAACTTTCACACGAAGATGCTGATGATCTTATAAAAAAACATACGACACTCGCATTAGAGGAAGGCGTATGGAAAACCGGCAAGGAGAAATATAACGAACTCGGCGGGCGTACCGGCATGGCGGCGCCGAGCAAGCTCCGCATGATCTAAGCGATGTGGAAACAAGTCAGCTTTGTCCATGACGCATATAAAAGACAAGCGGCACTCAGAAAATTCATATTCAAGATCGCTCACGTGGACGATCTAAAGTTTCTGACAGCAGAGGGTGCGGACAAAGTAATCAATGCCCTCCGGCATATCAAACGCAGACACACACAAACACCCCGGCCTGCGGGTGAGGTCTACAGGGACAGGTCGAATAATTTTTAAGGAGGAATGATGGCGAGAGAAGTCAGAAGACAAACATTGAGATGGAAGAAAGAACACACCCCTATCCCCTCTCAAGAGGGGAAGAAAGGGCAGACAGAGAGATCATATAAGACGGTACTAAGTGTCGGAGCCTACTGCAGATTACAGATGGCAATAATAGATATGTCAACATGCATTGTGATGCAGGCGCGGAAAGTTAATAACTGCATTGGCTGTCGGCATTATGGAGGTTAACATGGCAATTTGGAAATTCTGCCAGATAACCCGCACACTCTGTGATCATGCAGCTTATGCCGGTGGAAAATTTATCTGTCTTGAGGCAGAGGGCGAAAATAAGATTAAGGAATGCCCGGAGATTACCACCCCTGCCACTCCTAAAACAGGCGGGGAGCTAAAGGAGGCGAGATGAAAGCAATCGGCAACATGGGGCTTGTATCATTCGAGAAGAATAAGATCAAGGTCAATCTCTATTTCGCAATCGTGATTTTTCTGCTCATCTGTATCGGCGTTGTTTATATCGTTTCATGGTCAGTTAGTCAGGTAGAAAAAATCTATCATGCGAGAATGGTCTCGGGGATTGTGCATGGCATCAGAGAGCCGAGAGGCAACTTTTCAATCCCTGATTCTCCAATTCAGATTAAACCGATGTCAAAAAACTCAGGAGAGATCACGATTGCAGGTGCAGGGGATGAAGGAAAAAGAAAAGTTTGGGAGGAGAAATGACGGTCAACATTTTTTCACAAATGACAGGAGAGATAATTGAAGAACTAAACAAAATTCAGGAAATTTACAAGGGCAATCACAAAGACATTATGCTGAGAAATCTTTGTTTGCTCAAAGCAGACCTAATTAAAAGTATAAACATGGTTGATAGAGAAATTTTATATCTCTCAGACAAAGGAGGCAACTGATGATAACAGGATTGATCATAGGATTTCTGCTCGGCGGAGTTTGCGGGATTGTGATAATGGCATTATGGGTTGCAGCAGTCATAACAAATAAAAGGAGGAAAAAATAAGATGGTAACGATGGGTCAGATAGAAGAAAAAACAAGGGCATATGCAAAGGCACGCGAGGAGGTGGCCATCCGGGTCAATGAGATCGAAGACGAGATGGCGGCAATAAAAAAACGACATATGAAATCACTGAAGATGGCAGTATCGTTTATGGCTGAAACAATGAGCGAACTTAAGGGAGCGATAGAGGATTCGCCGGAGCTTTTCGAGAAGCCTCGCACTATAATCATGCACGGCATAAAGGTCGGGTATATGAAGGGTAGAGGAGAACTGATGTGGGATGATGACGATAAGGTTGTTGGACTCATCAGAAAGTACTTCCCTGAACAGGCAGAAGTGCTGGTCAAGACAGTAGATATGCCGATCAAAAAAGCACTGTCGCAGTTGAGCGTGCAGGATCTCAAACGCATTGGCGTCACCGTTATTGAGACAGGAGATCAGACTGTGATCAAGTCTACGGATAGCGAGATAGACAAATTTGTGAGTGCACTGATGAAAGAAGATGAGATCAAAGAAGCGAAGGCGGCGTGATGGTAAAAATTAAGCAGCAATTGAATTACAGGAAAGTTCGCAGGAGCATCGGTGAATCCGGAGGCTGTGAATTTTGCTGTTACAGGCGAAAGATGGATATCCACTCTTGCGGAAGCGGAGAGAAGATCAAGGAAGACTATCGCTGCGCAATGGTAGGGTTAAGAGAATCAATCAGGTATGCAGTGAGAGACGGATATAAATGTGATAAATTCG
>CAYTSY010000115.1:6365-10362 GCA_964440555.1 uncultured Desulfobacteraceae bacterium | reverse complement strand
TATGGCACCATTCTGTGCAACCATCGAATCAACAGTCAGACCCGTTGCTTCATTGATCTTGACATTGCCGATACCGGAGGAATTAACGGTGATCGTATCTACTGCAGTGTTCAGTTGCGCACCGTTCGTGACCAGCACCGTGAGGTTATGGGCTATGAAAACCGATGCACCGTCAGTGGTGATGGAGGTGGCGGTCACCTGCAGTTCGCCGGATGTGAGGTTGGCAGCGACGATGCCGCCAAGCACAGTAAGAGTGCCGTCGATATCCAGCGTCACGTTCCGGGCCGAATCATAACCGGATACTCCACCCACAAAACCGGTGAGTGTGAGACTCGAACCCAGGTCAACATAGATATCACGCAGCGCCCGTAATTCGAAGTTCGCTGACGGCAAGGCGTTGGTCTGGATATTGAGGAAACCGGTATTCTTTGTAGCATTCGCTTCGTCGATGGTGTCCGTGAGGTCGCCATCACTGTTGTAATCGATGCCCATTGCAGCTTCACTCAGGACGTCGGTAGTATTGCCGTTCTGGTTCAGGTCCATAGCCCCGACAACGGTCTGCGTCCCGCGGGCTACAAGGATGAGCTGATCGATCTTGCCGTCGCTGTCGGCTGTCCCATCGAAATGATTTGCTTTTACGCTGATCGTGCCCTTCAGGGTCACGTCCTCATCTGCCGCCAGCTCGAGGAGTTTGTTGGCGGAGAGCGTGCCGTTAAAGCTCAGAGACCCGCCGGTTTCTATGATGATCGTATCGGCCGTGATGGAAGTTGGCAGGAGTCTGGTCCGTGTATCGCTCAACACGTTTCCGTCCACATCCTTCGTCAATGTACCAAACTGGAAGTAAGTGCCGGCACGGTATTCTATGAGTTCATTGGCATTAAAATACTTATAGAGCTGTATGCTGTCATGAGCGTCAAAGGCGATACCCCTTGTATAGGTGAGTGAATCGCCGCTGCTCGGCTTGGCGACCAGGACGCTGTCCGCCGTACTGATCAGGCGGATGGTATTGCCCCTAACACTGCCGTCAAAGGCGGTGATCCCGTTTTGCAGATCAGCCTCTCTGCCCACGCGCAGTTCGCTTTCGGCGGTGATGGTGACCAGGGTACTTCCGCCAGATGCCGCGCTCGTTGTGGCCCTTATTACATCCAGACCCTTGACCTTCTCGAATTGGCCGTCCTGCTCTGCCAAGTCCATGTTGCCACCCGTCGTTGTGGCGTCCAGGCTGTTGACGGCAATCTCAAGTTCCGTGATGCCCGTCGCCGCCGACAGCGTGAGCCGGTCGGCAACGATATCCACATCTGCGTCGGCATAGGTCTCACCGATGCGGCCCGCCGTGGAGGTCAGGGTGATGTCGCCTGAAGAGCTGACCGTAGTGAGAGCAGTGCCGTGGACGGAAGCGCTGAAGCTGTTGTGGTTATTGATCAACACGGCAAGATGATATACAACATCAGCTATCCCGTCGCCGTCGACAGCGGTATAATCGAAACCTGTCCCGGCCACGTTCACCGTGTAGGTGACTCCGGCGACCACAGTGACATTCGTGAGATTTACGGTCCTGTCATCGGCCGCCGTACTGCCTGCAGAGCTTACTACAGCGTTGCCGATATTGATGTTCACGGTCGGTGCACTGGCAGTCATGGTAATTGCGGCTGTTCCAGCACCGTCAGTAATATCTATGACATTACTGTTTGCGCTATTAACGGACGCAGCATATGCTGCGTTGGCATCGATCAACCCGGCCAGGTGAGACACAATATCTGCCACACCGTCACCATCCACGGCAGCGTAACTGAAGGTAGTACCGGCCACGATTACCCGATAGGTGATGCCTTTCGCGGCAATGACATCCGTGAAATCGACAGTCCTGTCATCGGCGGCCGCAGCCCCCGTCGCACTGACTGCAGCGCTTCCGATGGTCACGGACGTCTCGCTCGACGCCACCGTGATGACTGCCGTTCCCGCACCATTGGTAATGTCGACTTGCTTGCTCGTTGCACCATACATCACCGGCAAATCATCACCATCGGCAAGGTAGATACCTGCCGAGGCGTACCGCACCATGATATCGCCTGTAGCGGTTACAGTTATGTCGTTCGCGTCCTTGTTGGAAGTAAGGCGAACGTCTGCCATATCCACCTTGCCTCCGGCAGTGAGGCTGAAGGAACCGTCACTGACGACGACGCCCGCCAGCGTCAGAGTGCGCGAGCCCTGCGTAATAGTGACGCTGCCTGTACCGGAGGTCTCCAGAGACAGGCTGTTGACCTGGGTGGTCAAGGTTACCGGACCTGCCGCAGTGATCGTCAGGACATCCGCCATTACTGCCTGACCGGCACTGTCGAAGGTAATGTTGCCCTGTACGTTGAAGGTCAGGTCTCCCCGTGACTGGTTCTGTACGTTCTTGACGACAAGATTGGCGCCCGAACCGATATCGTATGTTGCAAGGCTGATATCGTTGCGATCGCTCGTCCCCAGCGTTTTCACATAGGTTGCCGTAATGTCGCCAAAGGCTTTGACATCGATGGCACCGTCGGCTGCCTGGACATCTTTCAGGTTTACATCGCCTCTGCTGGTAAGATCGATGTTGCCGGCGCTCGTAAGAGAAAGATTGACGTCCGTTACACTGGCACCCAGGGTAAGCCCGTTGTCGGCTGTTGCCTGGAGGGTGGTCGCCGTGATAAGACCGGAGGGAAGATCGGCGGTAATGCTGCCGACGGTGGCCGTCTTCTCCACCTGCTGGATGTAGCCGCTGGCCGCACTGAGGCTAACCGTATGACCGGAGGCGGTCAGAGTGGAATCGGTAAGTATGATGTTGCCGCCGTATTGGCCGGCAGACATGGAGATGTTACCCGTAGTAGCCGTTAGGTTCACATCTGCGTCGCCCTTTATGTCTCCATCTTCGCTGATACCGGCGCCCGCATTCACCGTGATGGTGCCGCCGGTGATAGTGCCGCTGAGAGCTACGTTTCGGTCGCCGTTGATACTCACCGTTGCAAGAGTGCTTCCCGTATCGGCGGCTATCTTTCCGCCCAGAGTTATGTCTTCACCGGAACTCACAGCGACCACACCGGCTGTTCCTTTGGCGGTGAGTGCCGCCGAATCATCCAGCAGCAAGCTCGACCCGGCATGTATATCGATGTCCGGAGCGGAAAGCTCAGGGGCAACAGTGGCCCCGTTTATTGTGTTGCCCTTGATTTGCAGCAGGGAGTCGGCGTCCACATCGATGGTATCGGTGGCTACCAGTTTACCGGAAAGACTTACCGACGCCCCTGAGTCGATGGTGATGGTTGAGCCGTGAATGGACTCGCCCTCAAATTCACCGTAGGTACGCGCAGCGACACCTTCAGTGGTGAGCTCCGTATGCAGCACTGTCTGCTGCTCTATGATGGGCTCCGTCTTCCAGACGGTGACGTCCCTCATATTCACCACCATTACATTCTGGGTGGTTGTCTGGTACACTGGACGGTAGTCATAGATGTCCTCGTCCATGGTCACCATCTGGTAGCCGAGCTTCACGCGCTGGTCATATACATTGTGCCACTCAGAGGTCCACTGGTAGTCGTAATCCGTATAGGTTTCGGTAGTCGTTTTCGACAATTCATCGCGGCCTGACACCCAGATGTAGAGATCATCACCGTAACCGCCATTGGCTTCATCGCCGTGGCGGTAGTCATTCTCAGCCCCGATCCACTCGTACACGTTTTTCCAATAGGCGTAGTTGCCCGAGTTAAACACGTTGGAAAGCCAGTAATCGTAGGCATCGTTACCATCGGCAACCTCGTAAAGAATGTTCACTTTCGTGCCGTCTTCATAGACCGAGCCGTCCTGCTTCTTATAAATGGTACTGAAGAACCATTCGGGCACATCCTCCTCTTCGCCATAACTGGGCCAGCCGCTGCCGTCGTCGTTGTCCACCCAGTGACCGACCAGGCCCACCCAAGACCCCCAGTACTTGAAGTTGAAAGACCACTGGTTGGCGCGCGTAGAAGAACCGTTTTGC
>CAYTSY010000115.1:1404-6355 GCA_964440555.1 uncultured Desulfobacteraceae bacterium | reverse complement strand
GAGAGAGGCTGTGTCGGAGACCATGACATCGACGTAGGTATCCGGTGCATTGATGCGGTCCGTGGCACGAGTTTTCTGGTATGTATCCATTGCCGCATGCTGCTCCGCGCTATTGTCATCGCTCCCGTTGCCGTTCAGATCATTGATGTCATTATAATATGCGAAAATATTCGACGCTGTCTCCCAGACCCAGTTGGGATCTCTTGTCAGAACATAGTTGCTGTCCCGGCTGGAGATATCGAATACCCGATCGCCTGTACCCGCATCGTAGGAAACGGTCCAACTGCCTCGCCCATCTTCATTGGCGGTATGGGGCAGATCATATCCAGCTGGATATCCGCTGACCGGGTAGTAGTAGGTTGATGTAGTCTGCTTGTAGAACACATCGGATTGGTCCTTGTAACGCCCGACCAACTCGCCCGAGGCCCCGGTTGCGTTGGTCACCCAGTCGCCATCACTGTTGCCATCGCGGGTGGTATCATTGGTAAGGTACTGTGCCGTTCCCTGACTCACGACCCTCAGGATGTCTTCTTCTGCACCTTTGGGCATCCGCACGTACTTGTCCCGCCAGCCTGCCACATCGACGTGGTATATGACTTTGGCGTTACCGGCCCAGTCAGGGGTAATGACCGTGTCAGTGGCTGTGCCGTTTAAGGTCTTATGCAGTACCGCATTACTGTACGTGAAGTTGTAGAGGGGCATATAGCCGGTGGCGTTCAGGACTGCCTGGCGCTGGGCATCGGAGAGTTGGGTAAAGTCTTTGTAGCCCGTCGCCTTGTAATTGCCCGTCACAGCTTCTGCGGTTTGGTTCGGCAGAGCCTCACTTCCGGCATTGGTCCATTTGACTACCGGAGTCTTGTCATTAACGGACTTTACTTCGGATGCATTGTTGTAATAGTCGAGACCTTCTACAAGGATTTCCACGAACTTCTTGCCATCCGCCGCGTTGGGGTTGTAATAACCGACTTGGGTCAGCGAGACATCCATTGTGGTATACTCGCTCCCCACCTTTACCTTTTCAGTACCCGTCTGCTCTGTGATCTGCGTCGGGACCCAGGTGATCTCCGGCACCTGTACCTGGCCGGTCGCCACCTCCCTGTAGCCTGTCACCACATCAACGGTTTCTGCAACGGTTGTGTAGATAGGCACGGTCACACTGCGTGGGTTTGTTCCACCCGGATCGGCGTCAAGGACCACATCGCCGCCGGCCTGGATCGTCACCGCGCCCGGAGCATCGACCAGACCCTGACCTGAAATGGTGATGGTTCCGCCGGAAAGCTGTCCCCTCGTGATGACGCCTTCAAGCTGGTCCCGGGTCCAGGTCATATCGACGCCGGCGTTGAGATCTATGCGATCATCCGAAGTGACATTACCGCCACTGATCTTCATCTCGCTGCCTGCGTTGAACAGCACGCGACCATTCTCAGTACCCGTAATACCGGCCTGGACGATTCCGCTGATCTCCATCTTCGGCGCAACGAGATGGACCAGCTTATCAGCCCTTATGATCGCGTCGTTGGCAAGCACCTCGATGGCCGCTGTCCCTGCTCCCGCAGTGAGGGTAATCACGCCATCAGATGCCGTGGCCGCATAGGCGGAAGCTTCGTCGATCCGCGCAGCCAGACCCGCGGCCACATCGGCCAGCGTGTCACTCGCCAGGGCAGTAAAACTGAAGATATTACCGGCTATGGATACGTTGTAGGTGCCGCTTACGGACGATCCGGACAGAGTGATGGTTCTGTCATCGTCAATAGCACTGCCTGGGTCACTGACCTCCGCAACGGTTTTGCCTGCCTTGATGCTGCTGCCCGACACGACCAGCTGGCTGCGTGCCTGTATGAAAACGTCGGAGTCCGTGCCGTCAGCAAAAACGTGGCTGCCGGAGAGCATGCTGATGTTGCCGCCTGTCATCACCACATGGTCACGGACGTCTACATTGCGGAGCACCGTTACATCGCCGGAAGTGGAAGTAATGGTAAGGAGCCCCACCTTACGGGCCCCCAGAGTGGGACCGGGGGTTGTCTCTAACTGCCCCACCACACCCTGAATATTCACGTTGTCCGTCGAGGTGATCGTTATGCTGCCTCCCGCTGCCGTATCCAGGGTACCGCCGGAGATGTACTCGCCGCCTCCTGATACAACCAGGGTGTCCACAATGACGCCTACCCTGCTGCCGGTGGTGCCGCCGGTGATCGTGACGCTCTCATCCGAGGTAACGAGGCCGTCTATCCACGCGAGCCCGCGGGAAAGTATGCTGACATCGGCTCCTACATCGGCACCAGTCACCGCCCCCTTGATCTGGACATCACCGGTGGAAGAAATATTTATCTGGCCATCGCCGCCCGCCCCGGCCTCGGTCCAGGAAGCCGTTGCACGGTCAAACTTACCGGTTGCATCAACCTTGATCGCACTGGCATTGGTCATCGACATACCGAGGTTGACGCTGTTGGCACCCGCCTGTATTTGTACCGTTCCTGTGGCGAGCAGGTTGCCGCCGAATTCTTCATCGCCGATTACGAGTTCCCGTGTGGTGCGGATGTCGATCACTGCCTGTTTGCCAGCCCAGGTATAGGCATTGGATGCTGCGTCGAAATCTGCCCCTGCACGGATGCCGCCGCTCACGTTAAGACTACGGGCAGCGATGCTGATGCGGCTCGTATCCGATTCTGAATAAAGCTGGGCGTCCTTGGCGATCATTACCGATCCGGTCGCCTTGATATCCATGAGGGTGTCGGCTTCGAGGACCGCGCCTCCGCTGGCACCGATCTTTCTCGAAAGGACAGATGCAATGTCTGCGATCGTATTACCGCTGACAGCCCTATAGCTGAAGGATGTTCCGTTGATGGATACCGTGTAGACAGCTCCGCTGATTGCTTTCACGCCCGTGAGATCTATGGTCCGGGTGGATGCATCGGTTCCTGCTGCGGCGTTCACTACAGCTGTACCGATATTGGCAGCAAATGTAATGGCTGACGTTCCTGCCCCGTCGGTGACGTTTATCTGGGCAGGGTTTCCGCCGTCAACAGCCGCGGTGTAGTCGACGTCGGCATTGATCTGCGTCGCAATGGCCGAAGCAAGGTCCGCGAGCGTATTCCCGCTGGCAGCCGTATAGTTGAAGGTTTTTCCGGCAATTGTCACCGTATAGGTCACACCGGGCAGCACCGAGACTCCCGTGAGATTAATGGCACGATCGACCGTGGTATCGGAGGCGTCCGCGTCGCTTACCGTCCCGCTGCCTATAGCTGCGGTGAAGGCAATGGCTGCGGTTCCCGCGCCGTCGGTAATATTGATCTGATCAAGGTTGATACTGTCCCTTGCGGCAGCGTAACTCGCATTCGTTACCATGCTCCCAAGCATGATATTCCCGGTTGCACTCAGTTTCAGGTGCTGACCGGCACCCTCAACGAGGAGTCCCGTATTATGGATGGTGATGTCTCCCCCCGCCTCGACGAGAATCGAGCCTTCCAGGGTAAGGTCTCCGTGGAGATCAACGTCCCCTGTCGCTGAGACGGTTACTTCGTTGTCATAGGTAGCCGGTGTAGCTGTGTAGCTTTTTACCACACCCGCCAGATCCACATTCTGGCCCGAAAGGACAAGCATGGCCCCGGTCTCCAGCCAGCCCGATTCGTGGTCAATGGTCAGGGTACCATTCGTCGAAGATATCTGTAGTAACCCCAGATCGGGGTTGTTGGTGCCTATAGTACTGTTGATAAGCACATCGTTCAAGCCCGTAAGCATAATGCGGCCATTAGGGTCGAGCGAGGTGAAGTGGCTGGTGCCATAGGTTGTGATACTCTTCTCGCCGCTGATCACCTGAGTTCCGGCATTGATGATAATGTCCCGCTGTGCCGTCAAATCTCCTTTGAGGAGAATCGTGTTCTTAGCGTTAATGACTATGTCGGCGTTGCTGCCTCGGGCAATCAGGTCGCCTTCGATGACCGCCTCTCCGCCGGGATTCAGCACCATTCCCCCGCTCAAGGTCTCGAGGGCTCCTGTGGCAGTGAGGTTGACTTTCTGCTCACCGCTGGCGCTCGTTCCGGCATAAAGGTTGATTGCGCCATAACCGCGCACCCATCCGGAAATCGTGATCTCGCCGCTCGGAGCGTCCGCTTTACCAATGTTTACCGTAGAACCACGCTGGCTGGCATCAAGGGCGTACCCGCGTCCGGAGGCGGTAGCTCCGCTGGTCGGATCTGTTGCTGCCAACTGAGTGAACCCAAGCCGCTCGGCGTGACCGTTCGCAACCGCTTCAATGGTGAACTCGTAGTTGCTGGTAAGCAAGATTCTGCCGTCTGTCAAACGCACTTTGAACTGATTCGGATCGGTGGCATTACCGGTTATCGCCTTTGTGCTGCCCAGCGAAGGCGTACCCGTCGGAGAAACCGTAACGCTGAAGGGTGTTCCGTCTATGGCTGCTTGGAGATCCTGTACCAATGACCCAAGTCCTTCATTGCCCGAGGTGGCGGCAGCCGTCACGGTTACAACGCGGCTCACGGTGTATGTTCCAAGGTTGATCGTCAGTTTGAAACTTGTGTCGGCACTCAAGTCGCCGGCGGCAAATTCAGCAAAGCCATCCGCTGCCAGTTCTTGGGTCCAGACAGGGGCGAGTACCGACATGTCTCCGGATGAGGAGAGTGTAAGGCTGCTGTTCTGCTGGAGGGTTCGGAGATGGACATTTCCTCCGACAACTATCCCTTCATCAGCCCAAGGATTTGCCTCTGTAGGAGTACCAGTCCCGTGCCCGCCGCGGACATCGAGGGTCTTGCCGGCAATCAGATCGCGCCCAAGGCGGATCTGCTGATCGGCAGTGATTGTAATGGAGGAATCTCCTGCGTAGGTGACCGTTGTACTGCCCAGATAGTTGCCCCGAGCATCATAGTGGTCTATCACCTCGCCTCCGGCGACCACGAGACCATAGATCTCAGCGTCCTGCGCTGCATCAATGACAATC
>CAYTSY010000115.1:0-1394 GCA_964440555.1 uncultured Desulfobacteraceae bacterium | reverse complement strand
CCGATTCCGTCGCTGTTGTGGCCACCCACCAGTTCAATGCGATCATTGGCCCTGACCGTGGCACCAATCTCAACTGTCCCTCCCGACTCGGTGGGAACTATGCCGCCGAGATAGAGCTGGCCAGCAGACTCGAGGTGGACCGTCGAGTCCTCATCGGACCAATCGATAGTCTCGGACTGGAGGTTGCCGTGGGAATCGAAGGTCTGGCGTACGGTTCCGCCTGATAGAATCATTCCGGTGATTGTCACGTTACCAGCGACGTTGATATCGACGAGGCCGCCGCTGTTGTCGGAGGTAAAACCTGCTGCAGAGAGACCTGCTGCGCTCCCCACGATAACGGAATAGCCATTGTCATCGGCACCAACTACACCCGTCGTGGTTAGGGTAACCGACTTTGCCGCAGCCAGGGCCGTGTCGACAAGGATCTGTTCTCCTGCGCTGACTGCTATAGTAGAATCCGCCCCAACCCAAGTGACGCCATTGCTACCAATGGTGCCGCCAGCCACTACCCGGCCGAAGAGTTCCACGTCCTTACTGCCCACAAGGGTAATGTGGCTGCCCGCCGAAGTCGTATTCAACGTAGAGGCGGCGTGGATATAAAGACTGGTCCCGTCGGCATTGGCGCCGTGCATATCTGTCCCGTCGAGCCTGATGCCTCCTTCCAGGGTGATATCACCTGTGACATTCGCCTCGCCTTCCCAGTAAACCCATTTGTCGGACTGCATAACCAGGTCGGAATCAGCACCCAGTAAATTGATGTTTCCGCGAACGATGACATCGTCGGCGCTGGTTACGGTGAAACCCTCGCCATCTTTGAGCGTGGTGATCGTCCCGGTAAGCAGGAAACCGTAACCACGCTGTCCGAACAATTCGTGGGGCTGCAGGATCCGGATCTCGTCGATAACGCCGTTGTTTGTCGCGTCATAGGCGTACACGGTATAGGTGTTTGTGCCGTCCGTTACTACCCAGCGGTTGGCGCTCGTACCTGTGGTGCTCACGTCGGCGTTCTGGTAATCAATACCCTCAGTAAAGGAAGTTACCACTGTCTTATCGCCGCTACCAGCTTTGTAGTAGATCGTACCCGTATACTGGACGAAGCCCGACTGGTCGAGGACCTGGTATTGCTGATCCGATGTCATCCCCTCGAGAGGGCCGGATCCATCAGGGTCGGTGAAGTATGTACCGGCTGCCGGAACCTCGACGTCACTCCAGTGAATTGAGCTGTTCTCGTAATCTCCGCCCGAACCCTGCTCAAAAGTAACCTTGTACTGCTTTCCCGGTGTGGCCTCTGCATTGTGATAAACCGTACCATCCCAGCGGCTGTATCCGAGAACCGACAGTACCCTGTCCTGCTGCTGTAGAGTGAGATTTTCGAAGGTCGTACCGTCTGCAGG
>CAYTSY010000114.1:0-10397 GCA_964440555.1 uncultured Desulfobacteraceae bacterium | reverse complement strand
AACTTTCTTTATCCGGGGTAAGTCAATCGGTAATTCGCGGTGAAAAGATAGCCGAAGCAAACGGCTTTAAGCTATTGGGTGAAAAACTGTAAATAGGTGGAGCGTCCCTAATACCCTAATACCGTTAAGAGCCGGCCCAATTTTGTAAGAAACGAAATCCATCCTCCATAATCGATAATCCCCTCTCCAGCTCTTTTTCGCCGATGTTCAACGGCATTAATGCCCGGACAACATTTCCGTAAGCGCCACAAGAAAGCAGAATGAGATGCCGATCACGACAAAACTGAATCAGGGTCTTGGTTTCTTCGGTTGCAGGGATTTTGGACATCCGGTCCTTGACCAGTTCCAATGCCAGCATGGGACCCAACCCTCTGACATCGCCGATAATCTCAAAAGTCTGTTTGAAGTCGTCGAATCGGCTGCGCAGCGTCTTCCCCAAGCCGAGCGCCTTTTCCAGAATATTTTCCGTCTCAAAAATTTCAAAAACTGCCAATGCCGAACTGCAGGACACCGGATTGCCGCCATAAGTACCGCCTATTCCGCCGAGAGGGGCCGCATCCATTATCTCTTTTCTCCCGACAACTGCTGAAAGGGGCATGCCGGCCGCAAGGCTCTTTGCCACGGTTGTAAGATCAGCTTCGACATTCCAGTTAGAAAGGGCAAACATCTCACCGGTTCGACCCATTCCTGTCTGTATTTCATCAGCTATGAACAAAATCCCGTGTTTCTCGCAAATGCGTTTGAGTTTCGAAAAATATCCGGGTGGCGGCGTAATGAAACCCCCTTCCCCTTGAATTGGTTCGGCAATGATCGCAGCAACAGACTCACTGCCCACATGTGTGATAAAAAATTCCTCCAGATAGTCGCCACAGACTACATCACATCCCGGATAATTGAGTTTGAACGGACACCGGTAGCAATATGCAAAAGGCATGCGGTAGATCTCAGGGGCAAAAGGACCGAATCCTGATTTGTAGGGTTTCACCTTCCCGGTAAGGCTCATGGTGAGCAATGTTCTTCCGTGAAATCCGTTTTCAAAAGCTATGATCGCAGGTCGTTTCGAATAACTCCGGGCGATCTTAATGGCGTTTTCCACCGCCTCTGCGCCACTATTAGTGAAAAATGCCGATTTAGGAAAATCGCCGGGAACCGAAGCACATAGTTTTTCTGCAAGTTCTATGGCCGGTTTATAGGGAAGTACCATGAAGCAGGTGTGGG
The DNA here is from genome assembly GCA_964440555.1 of uncultured Desulfobacteraceae bacterium. GTDB lineage: Bacteria > Desulfobacterota > Desulfobacteria > Desulfobacterales > UBA5616 > CAYTSY01. The sequence goes on along the minus strand of CAYTSY010000114.1, from coordinate 9,179 downwards.
TGAATCTTTCTACCTGTTCCTTTATGGCGGCGATTACTTTCGGATGGGAGTGCCCAACATTCATGACCGCGATACCGCCTGAAAAATCGATATATTCCTCTCCATTAACATCCGTTATGATGGCGCCGCGCGCCCTTTCCACATGAATTTCGGTTTGACTGGCATTCCCCCGGGCGATAAATCTATCCCGCAAATTCTTTAATGAGGTGTTGTCAAAATCCTTTTCCATTGCTTTGCCCCTTCTTTTGTTCATCCGAGTTCAATGTGATAAGAGCCAAGGTCGGTTATCTTTGTCGAGGCGCCGGGAAACACCACCAGTGTCATGGTCGGTTCTTCTATAATCGCGGGTGCATGTATCCTGTTTCCTGCTCCTAAAGCCATTCCGTTGTAGACAGGCGTATCCACCATTCCCCCCAGATCATGGAAGTAGGCTTTCCGCCACCCTTTGATGGCATGATCAGCAGGGTTTCGTCCGGTATGAATTCGTGCTATCTCAGGATGAGCGACTTTTCCCACAGCCTTTGCCCGCCAGAACATGAACTCAACAGCCTGTTCCGGCTCTTTAATCCCAAGAATGCGCTCATGGACAAGATGGAAGTTCTCTATCATCTGCTTAAGTACGGAATCATCGGTAATTCTCTTTCCAACAAGAGGAACAGGCAATTCCCAGACCTGATTGAGGTATCGGGCCTCAGTGAAAAATTCGATCCGACACTGATCTTCTGAAATACCTGCTTGCGCCAAGAAAGCCCGGGCCTTTTTCTCCAATTCAGCCAGTGCCGAATTCACGGCATCATAATCGAAAGCCGAGCTTATGGTGACCCGGCTCGCCGCGAATTCAGAGGTATCATCGGCAAAACTGCCTCCCATGGCACTGATGACACTGGCGGTTTTGGGAATCAGGACTTCCCTGGCCCCGAGCTCCCGGACCACAGGAATAATATGCATACCGCCTGCCCCTCCACCGGAGACGAAAAGATACTCTCTGGGATCAATGCCCTGCCAGATGGTAATGTCCTGAATCGCCGATGTCAGATCGACATTGACCGTGCTCCAAATGGAAAACGCTGCATCTTCAAGACTAAGATGCAAAGGACCTGCCACTTCCTTAAGAATGGCATCTCGGGCTAATTCCGGGTGAATTCGCATCTGGCCGCCAAGAAAATAGGCCGGATCCAGGTATCCGAGAACGAGATTGGCGTCCGTGGCTGTCGGTTTTTCACCGCCCCTCCCATAACAGGCAGGTCCGGGCACTGAGCCTGCACTATCCGGTCCCACATGGAGCAACCCACCGGTGTCAACCCAGGCGATACTGCCGCCGCCTGAACCTATAGACCGTGTATCCACTTTGTTGATTCCCAATAGATCGCCATTGATGCAAGACTCTCGTGAAACGGCAATGCTGCCACCGGTCACACATGAAATATCAAAACTGGTACCCCCCATGTCCGTAACGATGATATCTTCCTTTTCCAGTTCATGACGACTGAACCAGAGTCCGGCGGTTGGGGCAAGGGAGGGGCCGCAATCCACGGTATATATGGGATTTTGAACAATCTCTTCAACGGATATCATACCTCCCGATGATGTCAGCATTTGCATACCACCAGGAAAGCCGAGGGATTTTAATGATTCTTCAAACCGGGTAACATAGGTGTTGACGATCGGCACCAGGGAAGCGTTGATGGCTGCCGCGATGGTACGCCGGTACTCACGAATGATGGGATTGACCTGATGGCCGAGTACATAGGGAATCTCCGGCGCTTCTTCCTCAATAATACGGCCGATCCTTAATTCGTGGTCAGGGTTTAGAACGGACCACAACAGACTGACGGCAATGGCATTTACATTAAATGAACGGAACTGCCGAACGATATTTCTGACTTCTTTTTCGTCCAAAGGGATTTCCACATCACCTTCCGAATTGATTCGACCGGTAACGGGCAGGGTCAAATATTTAGGGATGAACGGCTCGGGATACTCCCGCTTCCAGTCAAAGGGATTGTCTTTGCCCCCTTCTCGAAACGTAAGAATATCTCTGAATCCCCGTGTGCAGATCAGGCCTGTTTTGGCCGTTTTTCTCTGGATCAACGCATTGGTGGTGATGGTGGACCCATGGACAAATGATCCTCCGGCCTCTTTTCCCGTCTGGGAAAGTATTTCCCCCATATCGACCTTAAAATGCTCCGCAGCTTTAGCGAGATTTTCAATGACCGCATCTACGTAGTTTCCCGGCGTGGTTGACGATTTGAAAATAGTGACGACGCCTTGTTCATCCATTACAACCATATCGGTGAAGGTACCCCCGATATCGATGCTCATTTTATAACTCATGTCCGTTTCTCCCTCATTTCCCGGCGAAGGTCTTCGGTGGCATCCACATCCACAGTGCAGGTCTCATGCCCTGTATCAATGGCCACACCATAAATATCCCTGGCTGCTGCCAGGCTAACGTATTCTCTCCTCACATCCCACCGTACCTTCTCCGGATCCCGGTCCAATGGATCGCCGTATCCCCCGCCGCCGCCGGATTCGGAAACCAAAACCTCCTCCGGTGTCAATACTTCCTGAGAAACTTTGGGCATTTCAATTCGAATTTTACTTTCATCCTTTTTTTTGTATTTCCAGACATCCTGACGACGGCCCTTACCGCCCCCTACAACTCCTGACGCCGGATAGTGGTGCCCGTCTATCGCATAAGCCCAGATTCCCGGGCCAAATCGCTCATAGACACGGCACTCCACTCCCGGTGCGCCCCGCCAGCGGCCTGCACCTCCGGAATCGGCAATGATTTCATTTTTTTCAAATTGAATAGGAAATCGCTGCTCAGCCACCTCGACACTATCGGAATGCACCACACCGCCACAAACCGGAATTCCGTAGGCCAGGTATCCATCATAACCGTAAACTGCGGGACCGCCTGCACCGACGATAAGCATATGGTTAACGTAAGGTTTATTGCCCTTGCGAGGATCTGTTCCGGAAATTACCGCACTTGATGCAGGCATGCCCAGAGCGCCCTCCGCCATTCCCCTGTTATTCCCCAATTTAGCGAAACAGGACTGGACAACATTGACCACCCGGTCGGCAACCGTTGTCGTGGCCATGGAACAGCAGTGTGGATGTTCGGCAGGGCCAACGACGGATCCCTCCCGCATGACAAACCTGATCCGATCAAAAGCGCCGCCGTTATTCGGAAGGGTCGGATCAAGGTTGTTCAACACACCGGTGATGCCGGCAGCCATTACCGTCGCCCGGCTCATGTTGAGCCCACCGGAAACCCGGTCGTCACTATCGGTAAAATCCAGAGTAATGGTGCCGACATCAGGATCTATGGTCATTTTCAGCCGAACGGTAATGCCGTTGTCTGCGACAAATGGAAACGGATCAAGCTTGGTTTCATGGACCCAAGTCCCCTTCGGCAAACCCGCGATAGCGTCTGTCATTCTTTTTCGGCCGTATACATGCCATTGGCGTACGAAACTCTTTATGGTTTCCGGGCCGTATTTTTTACACAGGGCAATAAGTTCCCTCTCCCCGATGCGGCAGGCGCCCACTGCTGCGAGAAAATCACCGTACCATAGGTCCGGAACCCGGATTCGCATACGGGCCATGCGCAACACGTCTTCAACATCACGGTAATCGCGCTGAACGCGAACACATGGAAAATTCAGGGCGCCTTCGGCGTAAATGTCAGGAGAAAACGGCATGTAAGTCGTGGGCAGGCTGTTTCCGCAATCCGCTTGATGGGCCCTGGAAAGGGTGGTGAACAGATGCTCTCCTTGGTAGAAAACCGGAACCAAGACCGTGTGATCGGCATGATGGGTGTTGCCATGATAGGGTGAATTGTTCAGATAACAATCGCCGGGCCGTATATCGTCGAAAAGTTCCGTCATGGTTTCGGCAACCAGACCGGAGCTGGCCAGGTGGATAGGCAATCCTTTCCCCAGGCAGAGAAGCATGGCGTGGTTGTCGGCGATGCTGCATGAAAAATCATGGGCCGTGTTGATGACCACCGAGCGGGCCGAACGAAGCAACGTATTGGTCATCTGACGGGCGATATTTTCAAAACGCTTGGATAACACCACCATCAAATAGGGTTCAATCTCGTAGTTGGTATTGCTGCTCATTTTTATTTTCCTTTCCGGAGAGATGCGAAACCTAATTTCTCATCAGGGACGCAGCAGCCAGTCCGGCATTCTCTGGCGGGCAAAAACATCTGTGATGGACTCGCGCTCACGGATAATGGATACTTTTTCTCCATTGACCAGGCACATTGCCGGCCGGGGAAGGCAGTTGAACTGATTGGCATAGGAAATGTTGTAGGCGCCCACATCCAGCATCACCAAAAGGTCACCGCGCTCAAACCTAGGCAATCGGCGTTTGAGTTGTATCATATCGCCGGCACAATTGGGGCCAACGATATCAACTACCTCTTCCGCCTTGGCCCGAGCACGGGTACCGGGAATAATATGATACGTCATGCCATTGAAGTGCTCAATGGCCTGAAGATGATTGATAGACCCGTCGATGTGGACCCAATGGCCGATCCCGTGGCTTTTCTTGACGTTTCCCACCCGCGTAATCAGCGCTGTCGTGGAACCGACCAGATGCCTGCCCGGTTCCACCCACAGTCGGGGCGGGGGAAAGTCAAATTCTCCGCACCCTGCCCGGATGCCGTTGCCAATGGCCTGTGCATAGGCCTCAACAGGCTCGGCCAGGTGGGTAAGATCATTTCCCGAGGGGTCGCGCTTTTCAGAAATCCCTCCGCCTAAATCGATGATGGGCACGGTGACGCCTGTTTCCCGCCTAAAATTGGCCGCCATTCGGACCATGTCGCGGGAATAGCCGCACCAATGCTCAGGTTGGTGAACGTCTCGCCCGATATGGGAATGCAGCCCCTCGATCATGACATGGCGCATGTGTTTTGCTTCCGCTGCGATCTTCACGGCTTCGTCGAAAGTGACGCCGAATTTCAACGCCTTAACCCCAAGGGAAACCGGTATGCCCGGCGCAAAAGTTGAGGCGACTCCTTCCAGGCTTGGGAGTTCGCATTTCAGGCGGATAAAAACTCGGGCATTGGTGTTCAGTTCCTTAGCCAGACGGGCCACCACGGGCAGGTCCTCAATGTGGTCCAGGGTTATCCGCATGCCGATCTCCAGCGCCATGCGAAAGGTCTCCTCAGTACGGTTGGAACCGTTTAACAGCATAACCTCCGGATCACCGCCGGTGATAAAGGTAGCGTATACTTCGCCGGCACTGAAGCAGTCACCCCCTGCCCCTTCGTTGTTCATGATTTTGCGAAGAGCCAGAGTGGTGTTCGATTTGATGGCCCACATGACATTGCAGTCATTTTCCGGATACGCCTTCTCAAATGCGGCTTTCATTTGGCGGTAGTTATCCCTGAACTGATTTTCGCTGGTAACGAAAAGCGGAGTTCCATAAGTAGCGGCCAGTTTTGCACAGTCCATCTTTTCGATCGTAAAATGGCCGTTATCGTCCACCCCCCAGTGCGGTCCCAACGTGTCAAGAATCCATGAAGGTTCGGGCATTTTAACAGCATCGGATTTGTAGTCTGAAAAAAGAGCAAATACTTCGAGAAGAAGTGTCAAATCGCCGTTTACAGTTAAGCGTTTATTGATAAAAGACAGGGTTGGATCCGATGCCCCGGAAGAGATAGCAATCCACTCTTCGGAACTGGTTTTAATCATGGCCGTTAACTCCGAATCGAGCCCGGCATCCACGCGGCAATTTTGCCCTTCCACAACAAGCGTCCATTTCCGGTTGTCCACGTCAAAACCGATACGAGCAAACAGGTCTCTTCGAGCAGATTCACGAAGATACCGGTCGGGCATTGTACAAAACACATCTTCGATTAAGGAAACTTCCGTCATAAGAATACTCCTTTCTTGAAAGCGGCTATGCCCCGGCCCGGAAGACATCATTGAGGAATTCGGCAAGGGCAAATTCACGGATATCAGGAGGTAAGTTATTCAATATCTCGTTGATCGGGGCCCACCGCTTCGGCATCTTCCCTTCGACGAAACCAGCCGCCATCAGTAATTTGTCGAAAGCCGCAGCCGGGTCTGCCAATGCCTCAGGAGAAGAAAGAAGCTCTTTCGCCATGGCACCATACTCGCCGGAGGTCATGGTTGCCGCCTTTTGAGTACAAATCTCAAGATCTTCGAGAAAATCATCCACCCATCGGGCATTGGAGGCACCAATGGACAGATGAATATTTTCTTTTGACGGTCCAAAGGCGAACTGAGGCTGAATATACCAGTTTCTATCGCGCATCTCGTCGATGATATGAAAAATGCTGACCGTATCGGAGGTAAAGGAAAACATGCACATGTCCGGTTTGGCCATAAGACGCAGCCCCTCGATGGCCCCAATTCCAGCTTCCAGTTTTTGGGTTGCTTCGTAGGATCGCCTGGCCAGCTCCAGATATCCCGAATCACCCAAATAATTGATCACCGCCCAGGCAGCAGCCACCGGACCGGCTGTTTTACTGCTCTGAACAGTGTTATTCACCACTGTGTAGCCGGGCCAGTTGGCACAGGCAAATAACTGGAATCGCCGAAGTTTATGATTCCTGTATAGAATCAAGGACGCCCCTTTGGGCGTATATCCATATTTATGCAAATCCATGGACAACGAACTGACCCCCGGAATCGAAAAATCAAATGCCGGGATTTCAGCCCCCAGCCGACGGAAGTAAGGGATGAGAAATCCGCCCACACAGGCATCGCAATGGAGCCAGAGGTCATGGGCACTGGCGATCTCCCCCAGTTCTGCCATGGGATCCACGACACCATGGGCATATGAAGGTGCTGATCCGACGATCATAATGGTATTCTTTGTTATGGCCCGGCGAACTGAATCCGGGTCGGCCCTGAAGGTGACAGGATCGGCATCTGTGGATACTACTTTCACATCAAAATAACGGGCGGCCTTGTGAAAGGCCGCATGACCGGTGAGGGGCAGAATTAGTTCCGGATCTTTAATATCCGGTCGGGTAAATCGATAGTAATCCCTGGCCGTCTTGACAGCCAGAAGAATACTTTCGGTGCCACCGCTGGTAAAACTGCCGGCCGTATTCTCATCGCCGCCGGTGTGGGCTGCGGCCATGGCAATCAGATCGTTTTCGAACTTGAGTGCACTGGGATAGATGGTAAAATCAAGCGCATTGGTGCTCAAATATTCCATGTAAGCGGCTTTTGCGATCTTATCTACATCAGGTCCGGCATCATAGACATACCCCCACGTCCGACCATCATGCCAGGGCAGATCTTCATTTCCGTATTTTTGGATCTGCTCGAGAATTTTTTCTGCAGGAATCGGTGTTTCCGGTATTTTCATGTCGCTGTTACCTCCTTTGAATGTCGGTATTTTTCGCCATGTTATCAATATACCAGTTTGATAGTATCTTGTTTATACGATGCTCCATGGCCGGTAGAACTTCTTCAACCAGAGTCAAAACAACCCATTTCGGCCAAAGCCCCTGCCCGGGCAATTTCTCACGAATTCCTTCGGCAACCCTGCCTAACAACTCCCTACCAGTTTCACCTAGTCCAAAAATCTCCGGCATGGCCGTGTAAATCGCCCCCCTGACATATTGATGGATTATTCGTTCAATTTTTGCCCCCCCCACTATCTGTGATTTTTCCAGAAGCGGCCAGGCCTTTTTCAATTGCTTCATAGGGCCCATGATTCCTGCGGAAAATGCAGAATCATAGACATATGCAAGGGCTGCAACAGTGTTTACCATAACGTCATTAGCCGATTCGGCCCGGCAGGTTTTTGCCAAATTTACGGCTGACGCAATGTCTTTAAGACATAACTTGGATATAATTCTGCATACAATGGACCACCTACCGCCCCGGTCCTCTGGAAGCGAATTGCAGTTTTCCGATATTCGAGAATAATTACCGGTACAAAAATCATAAAATATTTTTTCTGCGGGATTCTGCGGCGCCTTATCGGGTAAGTATCTTCCGGCAACCGGGAAAAAGACCATGGCATCAAGCTTTTCTGCCATTTTGTTGAGTTCGCCCAGGGCTGCTTCGTTGATACGACGGACCGATTTCTGGCGGAGCAGCAACAACAAGGCGTCCAGAGACTCTTCTGTTTCTGTGAAAACCCGCGACATGTCCTCAACCGATACCTCGGTGATAAGGCTGACCAGCATCCGCCGGGTATTTTTGACAACCACAGCATCAACAGCAGTTTCATACATTTTGATGGTACTTACGATGAAGTCCGATGGAATGCCGGCCGCCTCAGCTTTTTGAACGAGTTTAATCAATTCCGTATCCAGGGCATCATAACAGGGACCGTTCTCCCCTTTTCTGATAGAAACTACACCTTCGCGCTGAAGCTTCCGTATTTTTGATTCCGTATATCCGGTCTCATCGGCCAATTCCCGGGGTGTTATCCTACCCCCCTTGGATCTGAATAGATTGGACCGGGTCAAGATCTGTCCGATCTCAGTTTCCTCCGAGAAAACTTCTCCCGCATGGATAACCCTTTTGATCACCTCGATCGGGAGAAACCGCTCTCGCTGAAGCCGTTTGATGAGGCGAACACGGTCGATACATTCAGGATCGTAATAGGCCATGGTCTGGCCGGTTTTGACGGGCTGCGGAAGAAGTCCTTCCTTCAGGTAATGTCGGATTGTGGGGATTGTAACACCGGCCTTTTCAGCTAACTCGCTGATTTTCAGTTGTTTTAACGCTTTTTTAGATACCATGCCAAGCTTTCTTAACTATAATGTTTTACATCATAATAACCGGGCTCAATATGCTTGTCAATAAGTAAATTACTTGATACTAAAACCTATAACATCATAGTTTAATATCGCCCACAGAATGTTTTTAGACGTCTCCTCACATCGAAACAGCGATCAAATCTGAGATTTTGGTATCCGTATAACCGGTCGCCGCTTTCTCAACGATTTGATTTTACCACAGCTTTTTTGCCTTGCTGGAATATTAAATTTCCGGTAAAATTTTTATTGGACAGTGCCGATGGCGAGGAAGCTACCAAAAATGCTTTATAAGAGGAATCGATACATTGCCGCATAGGGAATCCATAGAAGCAGTAATTCTGAAAATAAAGAGCGCCGAATTGAGCAAGTTCTGCCTTGATGAATGCAAGAAAAGCTGCTGTTTGTTCGA
>CAYTSY010000113.1:8436-10404 GCA_964440555.1 uncultured Desulfobacteraceae bacterium | reverse complement strand
ACGATCCTGCAGAAAAGCTCGGGATTCTGGTTTCAGAACAAAATTTGCGCAAAACCGGGATTCACGTCAACAGCGGCTTGTGCAAAGTTAAAGGCAACCTCATGTTTGTTATGGATAAACATGAAAGTATTAAGGAAAAAACCATTCTTCTGGCTTCCTGTTTAAATAAGATGCCTCATGAAGATATTTATATTGTGCCGGCGGTCAGACATGTTTTAAATCAGCAGTTAAAAAATCCGGAAAGTAAATAAAAAAGCGGGGAAATATTTTCCGTATCGGCCTCTGCGCCCCGGGTTTGGTATTTTATAGTTTAAAGTTTACATAATATACATTATCAGACGTATAAAGAATAAACGGATTGAATCAGGCAGCCGGCTGTGTTAAATTTTTTAATTTGCATCAAACCGGACAAAGATAAATGGATAATTTGAATCCCCCTGAAAAAACCGGCGATCGCCGAATATACTCGATTTTCGAACTGACGCAATCCATCAAGTCACTGCTTGAAGGACGCTTTGCGTTTGTCTGGATCAGCGGCGAAATCTCCAATTACCGGATGCCTTCTTCCGGCCATTGCTATTTCACGCTCAAGGATGACCGTGCCCAGATCAATGCGGTGATGTTCAAGGGCCAAAAACGAAATATCAATTTTGATCTTGAAGATGGTCTCAGCATCATCGGCCTCGGCAGAATAAGCGTTTATGAGCCCAGGGGAACCTATCAGATCATTTTGGAATACATCGAACCCAAAGGCGTCGGTGCACTGCAACTGGCGTTCGAGCGTTTAAAAAAACGTTTGTTTGCCGAAGGCCTGTTTGATGAAAAGAACAAACAACCATTGCCCTTTATGCCCAGGAAAATAAGCCTTGTCACTTCGCCGACCGGTGCGGTTGTACATGACATGATTCATATCATTGGCCGCCGTTTCCCAAACATGCATATTGAAATCGTACCGGTTAACGTTCAGGGAGCCGGCGCTGTCGATGAAATTGTCCATGCATTGCAGTTGCTGGATGAAAGATCAGACACAGACCTTATAATATTAGCGCGCGGCGGCGGATCTCTGGAAGACCTTCAGGCATTTAACTCCGAGGCCGTCGCAAGGGCCGTTTTTAGTGTCCGGATCCCTGTTGTTTCAGCGGTCGGCCATGAGATTGATTATACGATCTCCGACTTTGTTGCCGATCTTCGCGCGCCCACGCCTTCTGCCGCCGCTGAACTGGCGGTACCATTGAAGAAAGACCTCTGCCAAAAGGCTGCTGACGCAAGGGACGCGTTAAAGATAACGATGCTGACGTATCTGGACAAAAAACGGTTGGTATTGAATCAGACGTCCAAAAGACTCATCGATCCCAAGAAAAATGTTTTTAACCTCCGTCTCCGAACAGACGATTTGAATTCGCGACTGATCCGGTTTGCAGCCTTAGGCATCCGGCAGAAAAAAGAGCAATTAAAATGGCGTAGAAATGTACTTATATCATATAATCCTGATAAGTTATTAATTAAATTAAAAGAAAAAGTTGATCTTTTTACAGAAAAACAATTGATATTTATTGATAAATTGATAAATAATAAAAAGCATGGAATCCGCGAGCTCTGTGCAAAAATAAATGCATTGAATCCTGAGTCGATTTTAGATAGAGGGTACAGTATTACACGAACGATCCCGGGCGCAGTTGTTGTTCGTCATGCGGGAGAAGTCGCCGTTCAACAACAGGTTGAAGTTGTTCTGGCAAAAGGGTCATTGATATGCCATGTGGAAAGGACGCGAACTGATGGCGAAAAAAACGTTTGAACAATCCATGAAAGAACTGGAGCATATTGTTCACGAGCTGGAATCCGGCGATTTGCCCCTGGAAAAGGCCTTAAAAAAATTCGAGGAAGGCATATCGCTGTCCAAAGCCTGTTCGGACATGTTGGATGAGACTGAAAAGAAGATTACAGCGGATGAGGCTCGCAAAATTCTTA
>CAYTSY010000113.1:3578-8426 GCA_964440555.1 uncultured Desulfobacteraceae bacterium | reverse complement strand
GCTTGAAAAACCCTTTATTGAAAATTCTTATGCCGAACAGGAGGATAAAACGATCTTATCCGGAGACATGGATGGGATTGCGTAAATATGTTTGACTTAAATGCCTATCTCGAAATTAAACGCCGGGCAATAAATGATGCGCTGGAATCACTGGCATGGGAAAAGGCCAGCCGTCCGGGACGGCTTATCGAAGCCATGAAATATTCCCTGATGGCGGGAGGCAAGCGGATTCGCCCCATTCTTTGCCTGGCTGCCGCAGAGGCCGTTGGCTGCGCGAATTGCGGAGCGTTTATTCCTGCGGCATGCGCCATAGAAGCCATTCATACCTATTCGCTGATCCACGATGATCTCCCGGCAATGGATAACGATGTGCTGCGCAGGGGAAAGCCGACATGCCATATCCAGTTCGACGAGGCAACAGCCATTTTGGCGGGTGATGCTCTGCTGACACTGGCGTTTGATCTTCTCTCTTCAGAAAGCGGACTCAACGCCGTGGCTGCTGAAAGCCGGCTTTATGTAATTCAAATCATCTCTGCCGCTGCCGGATTCAAAGGGATGGTCGCTGGTCAGGCATTGGACATGGTCAGCGAGGGTCGAAAATTAACCACGGATGAACTCAAGACCCTGCATGGCCTGAAAACCGGCGCCTTGATTGAGGCGGCGGTAGTCACCGGCGCTGTTTTGGGAGGAGGAAAATCTAAACAAGTTGACGCATTGAAACAATATGGCAAATGCATAGGCCTTGCTTTCCAGGTAACGGATGACATCCTCAACGTGGAAGGCGATCCGGAATTAATGGGGAAATCAGCCGGGACAGATGCAAAGAGCAACAAAAACACTTTTCCTTCATTGATGGGAATACAGGCTTCCAAAGACCTTGCAGGTGAATTAGTTCACAGCGCGCTGGAGCTCTTGTCGGATTTTGATGCCGGCGCCCTTCCCCTTCGGGAAATCGCAAAATACATTATTTCAAGAAACAGATAGGGAGATACCCATACCATTGGAGCCTTTTCTTACACAGATTCAGAGCCCATCCGACCTTAAACGCGTGTTAAGGACCAACCTCCCCGCTCTCGCTGAGGAAATCAGAAGACTGATTGTAGAAGTTGTGTCCAAAACGGGCGGTCATCTGGCTTCCAGTCTCGGGACAGTGGAGCTGGCCATAGCGCTCCACTATGTTTTTAACGCGCCCGATGATAAAATCATCTGGGATGTCGGGCATCAGGCTTATGCGCATAAGATTCTGACCGGAAGAAAAGAAAGCTTTCATACGCTCAGACAGTTGGGAGGCATCTCCGGATTTACAAAAAGGAGCGAAAGCCCCTATGATGCGTTTACAACCGGTCACAGCAGCACCTCGATAAGTGCAGGTCTTGGAATGGCCTGTGCCAAACGCCTCAAGGATTCTGAAGACAAAATCGTCGTGGTCATCGGAGACGGTTCCATGACAGCCGGGCTGGCTTATGAAGGCCTGAATCAATCCGGGGACCTTCATAAGGACCTCATCGTGGTCTTAAACGACAACGACATGTCCATTTCTCACAATGTGGGTGCCCTTTCGTCGTTTCTCAGCCGGACCTTGTCGGCAAAGTACCTCCAGGACTTCAGAAAAAGTTTAGGAGAATTTTTAAAATCCCTCCCCAAAATAGGAAGTGACATTTATCAACTGGCAAAACGCTCAGAGGAATCGTTTAAAACGTTTATTACCCCCGGAATGCTCTTCGAGGCATTTGACTTTGAATATTTCGGCCCCATTGACGGTCATAATTTAAATCATTTAATCGACATCCTGGACAATGTCAAAAATCTGAAAGAACCGGTGCTGCTTCATGTCCGGACGAAAAAAGGCAAAGGATATCCTCCTGCTGAGCAAAATCCCGTTTATTTCCATGGCGTAGGCTCATTTGAGATCAAAACCGGAAACAGCATCCGAAATCACAGCGTCATACCGACGTATACCCAGGTTTTCGGCGATAAAATGGTTCAACTGGCCCACTCAGACGAAAAAATCGTCGCAGTCACCGCCGCCATGCCGGAAGGCACGGGGTTGGCCCGCTTCGCGGAACTTTTCCAGGCGCGCTGCTTTGATGTAGGCATCGCTGAGCAGCATGGCGTGACATTTGCCGCCGGATTGGCTTCAGAAGGCTTTAAACCCGTAGTGGCCGTTTATTCAACCTTTTTGCAGCGCGCCTACGATCAGATCGTTCATGATGTCTGCATTGAATCCCTGCCGGTAAAGTTTGCCATTGATCGGGGCGGGCTTGTCGGAGATGATGGTCCGACCCATCACGGACTGTTTGATTTTTCCTTTTTGCGCAGCCTTCCCAATATGGTGATCATGGCGCCCAAAGATGAAAATGAACTGTTTGAAATGCTTGTCACGGCGTTGCATTATGACAAAGGCCCCATCGCTTTTCGCTATCCCAGAGGAATCGGCAGTGGAGTTCCCATCGCGCTGAATGCCGCTCCCCTGCCTATCGGCAAGGGCGAAATGCTGACGGATGGAGATGATGTTTTGATTTTAGCGATCGGACGATTGGTGGGCGAGGCCCTCGCCGCTCAATCGGCACTGCTTGAAGAAGGGATATCGGCAACGGTTGTCAACTGCAGATTTGTCAAACCTATTGACGAAGAGTTGATTTGCCGGCTGGCAGTGAGGATTCCCAGGATCATCACCGTTGAAGAGCATGTTTTGCAGGGAGGCTTCGGCAGCGCCGTCGTTGAGTGTCTGGCCGACAACGGCATATCGGGATATCGTCTCAAGCGGCTGGGAATCAACGATGCCTTTGTCGAACACGGCGATCAAAAAATTTTGATCGCCAAACACGGTATTGATGCCGCAGGAATTACCCGGGCGGCCTTGGCACTTTGTTGCCAGGCATCCAGGCGCCTGCACAAGATCAGTCCGATATTTTCCAAGTCCCTGTAACTTTTCCCCGTATTGGAAAAAGAGCGCTCAGTTGGCTTCCGGAAACGATAAAAAGAGACTCGACCTTATCCTGGTCGAAAAAAAAATGGTTGATAGCCGCCAGCGGGCTCAGGCCTTGATTCTGTCCGGAAAGGTTTTTGTAAATGGCCTTCCGGCCCATAAGCCCGGGCGACTGGCGTCGTACGACGACCGGATTTCCATTAAGGGAGAGGATATCCCCTTTGTCAGTCGGGGCGGATTAAAACTCGCGCATGGGTTGAGACAGTTCAATGTGAATGTAACCGGTTTAACCTGCATCGATGTCGGCGCATCGACCGGAGGCTTTACTGACTGCCTGCTTCAATTCGGCGCCGCCCATGTTTTTGCCGTAGATGTGGGTTATGGTCAATTGGCCTGGCGTTTGAGAAATGATCCCAGGGTTACAGCCATCGAGCGTTCCAATATTCGCTATCTGGATGCCGGAGCCATCCCCTCCCCTGTTGATCTGGCGGTCATCGACGTTTCTTTTATTTCGCTTAAAATCGTTGTTCCCGCAATCTTGAAATATTTGAAAACCCCTTCACGCATCATCGCCTTGATCAAACCGCAATTTGAGGTGGGAAAAGGCCAGGTCGGCAAGGGAGGAATCGTCCGCGAGGCAATGTTGCAAGAACAGGTGATCGAAGACCTCCGCACTTTTTTCTCCGCCCGGGGATTGACCAGTGAATCCGTTATTTTATCTCCTATATTGGGGGCAAAGGGAAACAAAGAATTTATTATTTCACTGCATTATCCCCAATAAGAAGCAGAGCCGGTTCAGCCTTATGCATTGGGTTTTTATGCTTGATTTTTTTTTGTATAACAGATAGTCCGTTAAAATTATTCAATGGCTTTGAAGGTAAAACGACATCAGAGAGGAGTTTAAATGACGGAAATTTTAAATCAGCTCAGGAACATAGCACTTATTGGCCACGGCGGTTCGGGGAAAACATCGCTTGCCGAAGTTATGTTGTTTAAAGCCGGCGTCACAAAGCGTCTAGGGCGCGTGGAAGAAGAAAATACCACGATGGATTTCGAACCCGAGGAATTAAAGCGTCATGCCAGCATCAGCAGCAGTTTCCACCAATTGGAATGGAAAAAGCAACCCATCAGCATTATGGATACGCCGGGGGATCAGAACTTTTTTAATGATACAAAATTATGTATGCAGGCGGCGGACGGCGCCGTAGTCGTAATTGACGCCATCGACGGGGTGAAGGTTCAGTCAGAACAGGCGTGGCATTTTGCGGAAATTTTCAATATGCCCTGTCTGATTTTTGTAAATAAGATGGATCGGGAGCGATCAGACTTTTCAAGAACCGTTGCCGATGTGACCGCCACCCTTGAGCCCAGGCCCATTACAATACAATTGCCAATCGGTTCGGAAGCTGACTTTAAGGGGATCGTCGATCTTATTGGAATGAAAGCCTATGTTTACGATTCTTCCGGAAAAACGAAAATTACCGACATACCATCCGAGATGCAAGATGCCGTCGAGACCGAACGGGAATCGTTGATTGAAAACATCGTGGAGGCCGATGATCAACTGATGGAACGCTACCTTGAAGGCGCGTCGGTTTCCGAGGATGAGCTGAAAAACGCACTGAGAAAAGGGGTATTGGCCCGTACGCTGGTACCGGTTCTTTGCGGCTCTGCGACAAAGGATATCGGCATCGATATATTGATGGACATGATACAAAACTGCATGCCTTCTCCGGTAGAC
Organism: uncultured Desulfobacteraceae bacterium; assembly: GCA_964440555.1. Classification (GTDB taxonomy): domain Bacteria; phylum Desulfobacterota; class Desulfobacteria; order Desulfobacterales; family UBA5616; genus CAYTSY01. The sequence goes on along the minus strand of CAYTSY010000113.1, from coordinate 3,756 downwards.
CGGGGTAAAAGAACTGGAATTGATCCGAACACGGATAAAGAAATTGACCGCTTCCCGGATCCCGAGGCTCCTTTTTCCGCATTTGTATTTAAAACAATCGCCGACCCTTTTGCAGGCCGTCTGTCAATTTTCCGGATTGTCTCCGGTAAACTCGGTTCAGAAGGAACCTTCTACAACA
>CAYTSY010000113.1:0-3568 GCA_964440555.1 uncultured Desulfobacteraceae bacterium | reverse complement strand
CAAAAGAACCCGTGAGTGATTCAATCAACTCCTGAGCATTGCCGGAAAAGAACAGAAAACCGTCAGCGAAGCCGGGCCAGGGTCCATTGCGGCCGTGGCCAAATTAAAGGAAACAACTTCCGGCGACACGCTATGTGCTGAAGACGGCAAAATTATTTTTAAATGCGCTGAACCCTCCCCTCCGATCATCTCGTTTGCCGTAGAGCCCAAATCCCAGGGGGATGAAGACAAGATCGTCTCTTCTCTGGCCAGGCTGCTGGAAGAAGATCCGGCCCTTAAACTGGAAAGGAATGCTGAAACCCGGCAAACGTTGCTTTCCGGGATGGGGCAGGTTCATATCGAAGCAACTATTGAGAAATTAAAAAGAAAGTTCAACGTTGAGGTTCTGCTGTCCAGGCCCAAAGTCCCATACAGAGAAACGATCAAGAAGAAAGTCAGGGTACAGGGAAGGCATAAGAAACAATCCGGAGGCCACGGCCAATTCGGGGATTGCTGGGTTCAGATGGAACCCGGCGAACGTGGAAGCGGTTTTGAGTTTGTCGATGCGGTTGTGGGCGGCTCTATTCCCAGAACCTATATACCGGCAGTGGAAAAAGGCATTATAGAATCCGCTCAAAGGGGCGTTCTGGCCGGTTTCCCCTGTATTGACTTCAGGGCCACCTTAGACGACGGCACCTACCATAGCGTTGATTCTTCTGAAATGGCATTCAAAATTGCCGGTTCGCTGGCATTTAAAAAAGCGGCTGAACTGGCAAACCCTGTTTTGTTGGAGCCGATCATGAAGGTAACGGTAACGGCTCCGGACGAATTCATGGGCGATATTATGGGAGATTTGAACAGCCGCCGTGGCAGGGTCCTGGGCATGGACAGTGCCGGGAAAAACCAGGTGATCAATGCGAATGTTCCCATGTCCGAATTTTTGACCTATGCGCCGGATTTAAATTCGATTACCGGCGGACGGGGCATATTCACCATGGAGTTTTCGCATTACGACGAGGTGCCGGCTCAGATCGCTGAAAAGCTTATCGAAGCGATCAATAAAAGCAAAGAATAGTTGATGGTTGACGGTTGATGGTTTTGATTTTTCAACTATCAACCGTCAACCATTATTAATCCGCTCACCGTTCCAAACGGCAATGGCGAAAAGCCGCGTCGTCCAGCATATGAGAAAGCCCTCCCCGCTCTTTTGGGATAAATCCAAGGGTCTTTCCCCATACTTCATCGTCTTCCATACAATTATAAATAAGAACGTCCGGGGCCGCTTCCTTTATCCAGGAGGTAATTTTTTTATATAAATCGATTCGAAGCGACTTGAAATACCTCATTTTGTTATCCAGCCCCGTGATAAACTCGCCGTAGATGATTTTTGACAGAGGGAATCGTTTTTCAATGATGGGTTTCAATTGCGGCATATACCGAAAAGGCCCCAGACTGATCCATGCAACGCCCTCTTGACGTATTTCGGAAAACAGGCATTTAATCACTGTTTCATAGTCTTTTTCGCATCTGTCATAAATGATGATCGGATCAAAATGGAAGGCCAGCGGGTACCCCCAGGACTGACAGGTTTTTGCTGCGTTCAACCGTGACGCCAGAGATTGGGTGTTTCTTTCTTCGCCAGCAATGACTGTGCCGGTGTTTAATGACCAGGCAGCTATGGTCTTGAAGTTGTGGTCGAATTTACTCAAATTTTCAATGGCAGCGGTTTTTGTTTTTAATTCCAGCACGGCATGGCGTTGACCTGCAAATTTTGGAATCAATGCATCTGAAAGGTCGGCCACAGATTCCCATATCATGCTGTCGGTAAATTCGCCTGTCCCGATGCGCTTGATCTTATTGCTCCGGAAAAGCCTGTCTATTTCAGGAAACATATCCTGGTGGTTGACAAAGTACTGCAATACCGGGGGATGAAAATAGGATTGAAGGATGCAATAGGAGCAATCCATCGTGCAAAACGTGCCGACGTGCAAAATATTATAGCCGCAGCAATTATAAAACCGTGTTCCCGGGCATTTTTTTATAAATTTCCCCTTGTTGGCCGTCAGATACAATGTTTCTTTTCCACATGAAACCGGATCATTTGCAGAACGGACATAATCAAAGACATCGCGTGCATGGCATACGATTTCAGCCGGCAAGTTCAATTTCGTTTTTATGTGTCCGGTTTCGCATGATTCGGATACCTGCTTGTCGATAAAAAGTTTTTTTATGGGCATGAAAGACATTTCTCAATTCCAAAGTTCACGTTTAAAATATCACTGGGCATCGCCTTGGTTGCTTATCCTATCAGCAAACAAAAAATGAAAAAAGCAAAAATTTTAATCGACATCCGGTTTTTTCGGTGATAAAAAATGAACCTACATATCGCACGAGTAAGATTCTTTGCTTCAAGCCGAAAAACCTGTTTCTACTGATTTTATCACTTTAAAACACACCCATTTTAGAGGAGGTAAAATGGACATTTCCCATCGAATTCTCCAAATTTTTCCTGTTTTATTACAGTGAAGCTTATAAATAGCAGTGTCTATGATGCGTAAGGAGGAAACATGTTTTATCAATTTGATTTGCCGGTGAAGCTGGTCATCGGAGATGGGTGTTCCCGGCAAATGCCGGAAAAAGTGTCCTTGCACGGCATCAAGCGGGTGATGTGCATTTATGACAAGGGGGTCGAACAGGCCGGAATTGTTCAGCCATTGATCGGCATGCTGCGCGAAGCCAAAATTCAGGTCACAACCTATGACGAAGTGCTTCCCGATCCTCCCATGGAAACCGTTTTAAAGGCCTCTGAAATCGCAAAAGAAGCAGGCCCGGATGCCTTTGTCGCCATCGACGGCGTAAGCGCCATCGATACCGCAAAAGCGGTGAATGCGTTGTCCAAAACACACAATATTTGCATGCCCATAACGGAGAGCGTAAACGAGATACTGTATGATGGAAGAAATCCGGTAGAGTTCGTATCGCTATTGATGTCCAGGGGAGCGGTTGAGGAAGTCAGCGGCATGAACTGGCTTAGCGAATAATATTAATAATTATCTATAAGTAGGAGAGCAAAAATGAAAATACTTCTCATTTCACCTCCATGGATACGAGTTCCACCGAAGGGTTACGGAGGAATCGAATGGGTCGTTGCTCTACTGGCAGACGAGCTTGCAAAAATGGGCCACGAGGTTGTTCTTTACGCCACAGGTGATTCGGATACGAAAGCGGAGTTGAGATTCGTATTCGAAGAAGGACAGACATCGAAAATGGGATCGACGGTTTACGATTCGATTCAAGTCAGTACCGCTTTACGGGAAGCGAATAATTTCGACATAATTCACGATCACAGTGGATTTCTTACTGTCGCATTCAGTTTCCTGTTGGATACACCGGTATTACACACGCTGCACGGTGCTTTCAACGAAGATACAAAGCTATTTTATTCGACATTTAAAGATGCGGTGTATTATAACGCGATAAGCGAATATCAAAAGAGCTGCATGACCGGCCTCAATTATGTGGATACCGTCTACAACGCGATCGATATCTACAACTACCCCTTCAGTACCGAAAAGGAAGATTACCTGAT
>CAYTSY010000112.1:0-10652 GCA_964440555.1 uncultured Desulfobacteraceae bacterium | reverse complement strand
CAGTATTTTCAGGTCATTGGGCGACCAGCAGGCCATGTAGCCGTCTTTACAGGCGTAGATGGCCCGGACCACCCGGTCTCCCAGGGCTCTGGAGCACCCGGTCCGTTTAAAGATCAATTTTTGCAGATCCCAGGCCTGCTGGGTCGTATCCAGGGTATTGCTGACCGCTTCCTGTATGGATACGTCCACATGCTGGCCTTCGCCGTTGGTTTCCCGGAAATAATGGGCGACCATGGTCCCGGCGGCGGCCTGGGCACTTGCCTGGGCATAGGCCTGCTGGGCACGGACTCTCACGGGCGGACGCTCCGGATCTCCCATCAGATACATCAGGCCTCCCATGGCCAGTCCCACGATATCCGATGATTTATATTGGCTGTAGGGGCCGCTTTGACCGAAGGGAGTGATGGACGTCATGATGATGCGCGGATTGATCCGGCTCAGCGAGGCGTAATCCACCCCCAGATTTTCCATAACCCCCGGAGGAAAGCATTCGATGACAAAATCGGCGGTCTTGACAAGCTGTTTAAGAATATCCCTTCCGTCAGGCGTTACGATATCCAGCGTAATGCTTCGCTTGCTGGTGTTGAACGTAAACCAGTAAAGGCTTTTTTCAGGGTCCGGCACATCATGATAAAAAGGGCCGAAATTTCTCATCGGATCACCGCCCGGGGGTTCGATTTTGATCACGTCAGCTCCCAGGTCCGCCAGGATTCTGCCGCACAAAACGCCGGATTCATCGCTTAAATCAAGGACCCGGTAAGGCTCTAAAAGGGATTGCCGTTTCATTCAGGTTCCTTTCGGTGAGTTTTCATTTGTTCAGCGTTTTCCATGTATTCGTCGATGCCCACGCCCGTGTCGTTGGATTCTTCCAGAAAAAATGTAGAAAAGTTCTCGTGAACAACCCCCCCCTTTTTTTCCTTCATGGGCAATGAAATATGGGAAAATCTTTTTGAGTCAATGGTCCAGGTTCGCCCTTCAGCATCTTCGAGCACATATTTCGATCCTGTCGGCACGCTATCTGCGTCCCGGCCTGTTGATGCCACTTCAACTTTCAGGATTTTCGTATTTCCATCCCTGTCGGATATGTGCCCGCGGCCTATGGAGAAATCTTCGGTAATCCTTGCTTTGGCAAAGCAAAATGTCCGCTCGGGGAACTGAATCGCTATCCAGTTCCAGCCCACAATAAGCTCCTCATTTCGAAACCCCCAGGAATGATCCCTGTGGCCCAGGCAGGAAAGGGATCTTGTTTCCCCCTCTTTTGTCATCGTGCCGGCGACGAACATCGCCTGCTCGTAATGTTCGATATGCAGCCTTTTATCGTTGGATGCACCGGGTTTCTCGCCGTCGCGGGAATCCACCAGCCCGAAACGGGCTTCGTATAATAAATCAACCCGGTGTTTGGGTCCGTTAAAAATCACCCGGTGTTTTTTGTGGGGGTTTACTATTTCAAACGATAGCGCCCCGTCATCCACTTTGACGCATCTCTGGTCAAGGTCTATCTCGTTTTCATAAATCAAGGGAATGTCGTCAACAACGTGCATGGCGCGGAAAATGCCTCTTTGGGTATCCCGTCTGAGAGAAAAATGGTGATACCCCCAGGCTTTTTTTTCAAGATCGACAAAATTAAAATACCAGTTTTCTTTCCAGATGTCCGTTATGTTTCGGGGATAGTCCTCATGGCAAAAGTCATCTTCAGGTTTGATTCTGCTCACGATCGTTCTCCTTTGCATAAAATATTGATAGAGAGTGAACCGGCTTTTTACTGCCCTGATTCCAACAGTTCCAGGTTTATCGTGGGGGCCTTCAATTCCGCTTTTCTTCGAACCCAGTGAAGAGACAAATCCAGTAATTTATCTTCAATTTCATTGAAATTATATATGTTGTCGTCATGTTGGTACATCAACGCCAGTGCTTTGGCAGATGCGGTTTCAACCTGAGTCAAGGCGTCTTCCATGTTTAAAAAAACCGGAGGTTGATCCGAAGATGCTGTTTCGACATATGACGCAACCTCTTCAGGGAGGACGACATGATTGTCATGTAATGCGCCGCATACGAGATCAAGCATCTTTTTGGCTGCCGCGTAATCGTCTTTCATGACGTCGATTCGAAACTCCACCAGGTTTTGCAGTTGATTCATCAAATCAATGGCATAGCTTAATTGAATCCTGGCAAATGCCGAATTCACACCGGGCAGTACCACCTTTGCCAATACATCGATGATGTTTGAAATATAAGTATGAACGCTCACCCTCATCTTTTCTCCCCCTTAAATGCCGTCAACATCTTAATCACACCCATTAATCCCCTCAACATCGATTCAACGGACATGGCATGGATGACATCCCTTAAATCGGCACTCAGGCCCTGGTTGACATTTTTAGCGGCCGTGCACATGATTTCCAATCCCCGGAGAATATTGACGGCGCCGAAATACATCAGCTTGTAGGGATCCATAATCATCCCCGACACGTCCTGGTATTTTTGAATAAACTCGGCTTCCGACATCAGATGGTTGACAAGGCCTTCATCTGCGGAGCGCCATGCCGGTGATAAAATATAGGCCAGGTCCTCATGAGGATCGCCCAAATGGGAGAACTCCCAGTCGATGACAGCCTGGATCCGGCCGTCTTTGGATATGAAATTTCCGATTCGGTAATCTCCGTGTACAATGCAAAGTTTGTCGATTTTCGGGGCGTTGCGTTTGAGCCAGTGAATGCCGAGGGCAATTATGGGGTGGGACCCATAACCCGCTCGTTCTATGACCTGCCCGTGTTGTGTGATTTGCCGAATAACGGGGTCATGGCCTTCTCCAAGATCATCCGGAAAATCAAGGCCGCTGTTTCGCCAGTCAAAATTATGAATTTTGACGATGTTCGATACAAAATCTTCGGCCAGAGCCGGCCTTTCCTGTTCGTTGAACATTAATTTTGAAGGACGGCGGGGATCCACATGAAATACGTCACCCTCGACCTTTTCCATTACATAAAAAGGTCTCTCGAAGACTTCGGTGCGGCCTTCATGCCAGAGTACCGCCGGAACGGCGATCCCCCCTGCCTGCAGTGCTTTAAGCAGTCTGAATTCTTTAGACAAATCATAGGTTTCTAAAATGCCTCCGGCGGGTTCTCTCTTTAAAACGATTTCTTTTTTAACCGTGCCTTGATTTTCCGTGTAACCAAGATCGATGAAAAACGTATCGGAGGACATGCCCTGTTCAACCTGAGTCATTTTCAAAAGGGTTAAATCCGAGTCCTTGAATTTTTCTGCCAGATATGCCCTTAAACCGGCATGTTGTGTTACAGGCGCCATTTTATTCTCCCATGCGAAAATTGATGGCTTCGTAAAAAGTCTGATTTTCACCACGAAGTTCACGAAGAGCACGAAGGATTATAAAAATATATAATAAAATCAACTTGGTGTACTTCGTGCTCTTCGTGGTTTATAAAAATTTTGGCATAATGGTGAATCTTTTACGAGACCGTCAAAATTGGTTATCCGCTTTTTAATTGGAGGAGGTCCAATGATTGTTGTCAACATCTGCCGCAAGTTATCTGCGGGCTGTTAAAATGGTATCGTCATAAAGCCTCTTTGCCAGGTTTATTCCCGCCTGAGAAGGGGTGTCTCCGTCAATAAACCTGCACTCCGTGATTTTCAGTTCCGGATAATACAGCCGTTTTAATTCCAATTTTTTGAAATCCGAAAAATCCAGGGGGATGTCTTTCCCGGACCATGTTTGAACGGGCTTGTTTTTGGCTTCTCTTCTTTCTTTCATGGCGGGATATCGAAGCTCTCCGAGTTCATTGGTTACCATGACAACCGCCGGCAGTTTCGATTTTACGATTTCATATCCATTGTCTGTGACCCGATGGACAGCGAGAAACTCAGAGTGGACCTCAAGTTTCCGGGCAAAGGTGATGCAGGGGATGTCTAATATCTTCCCCAGCCTTATCCCCATATATCCGTTATTCCAGTCCGATGCCTGGCGGCCGGCCAGTATCAGATCATAGCCGCCGATTCGTTTTATCGTCTCCGCCATAACCAGGGCCGTACCATCAGTGCCCAGCCGGTGAGACTCAAAGCGCTCATCCTCCATTTTTATCAGCTCATCCGCTCCGGCGGCCAATGCCCTCAGCATCACGGCATTGGCTATTCTTTTCCCGATGCTGACAAGGGTAATTCTTACATCATTTTTTCCGTCTTTGATCCTGAGAGCGGCCTCAAGCGCATTTTCATCAAAAAGGCTCAGTACCGGCGGAATCCCCCTGGGCTCCACCTGGTTGCGTTCATGGTTTATTTCATAAGCATCCCTTTGGCCCTCATGATCCGGCGTCTGTTTTATGCAAACGATAATGTGCATTCAATCTCCTTTATCAGCCCGGCCAGAACTTCCCGGTATTCCCCGACAACGCCATAATCCGATATTTTAAAAATAGTGGCCTTGGGATCGGAGTTAATGGCGATAATGGTCTTTGACCCGCTCATGCCGGCCATGTGCTGAAATGACCCGGACAGCCCCACGGCAAAATATACCGCCGGCGAGACTATGGCGCCCGTAATGCCGATCTGCGCATCGGCGGAGACCCATCCCAGGTCGCAGGGAGGCCGTGTGGCCCCGACTTGTCCGTCCAACAGGGCTGCAACCTGTTGAAGAACCGAAAAGCCTTCCGCCCCCCCCATCCCCCTGCCTCCGGCAACAATAATGTCCGCATCGGCAAGCTTTTTCCCGCCGTCTTTGAGAACGCCTGTTTCCACAATCTCGTATTCTTCCGAAGCGGGCGCTTCCATGTCGCCGACAAGGATGATTTCCCCCTGACGGACCTGTGACTTCTCCGAAGGCGTCGTTGATTTTGAACGAAGCGTAACCATGCAGGGCAAGGCGCCGCTTGAAAAAACAGCCATGACATTGTTGCTGTATACCGGTTTTGTAAAGAGAAGTTCTTCCTTATCCCGTTCGATCTTCACACAATCCGTTACCAGCGCCGCATCCATGTGAATGGCCGCCCTGGCGGCAAAGTCAAGGCTGTTTTTCGAGTTGCCGAAAATCATCAATTCCGGCTCCAGCATTCGATATACTTTCTCAAAGACAGCCAGAAACCTTCGGGGCTGATAGTGTTTGAGCGCCGGGTCCTCTTTTATGTATATCCCGTCAATGCCATGATACAAAAGTTCCTCGACCGCGCTGGACACATCTTCTCCCATTATCAGTGCCGAAACCGCCGCATCCTGAAAGCCGACGACTTGTTTTGCCTGATTCAGCACTTCCAGGGACAGCGGCGTCACTGCACCGCCGTCATCGGTCTCAATATATACCAAAAAATTGTGTGAATTCGTCATGTGTTTACTTCTCACCTACTCCGGCGGATGCCCGTCCTTCCACTTGTATTTTTCAAACAACGCCTTCAATTTGGCGGCGTGTTCTTCCGGCAAGCCGGACAGATCGAAATCTTCTTCTTTCAGATAACGTCCGGTATCCGCGGATTTATGGGGATCCAGTTGGCCGGATATCATGTGTTGCCAGTGACCGAAATCGCCGCACATGGGAGACATGAATTTTTTAAAGGGAGGCTCATAGCTGAACATGGGCTCGCTGCATTTTTCAACAGCAACAATCAGATTCAGCAGGGACATATTTTTCATATTTTCGATTTGTGCACGGTTTCTTGGATCATATTGAAAAATGACTTCCACATGGGCCCAGGTGCCGTTTTCATAGGTTACGTAATACGGGTTGTCCGCCACGGGATCCAGGATGAGCCCGTTTCCCATATAGGGCGTCTTTATGTCGGCCAGCATTTCGGCGAAATCCGTCTGGAGATCAATGGCATCATTGCGGCCGATCATGGTATGAAAACTGCCTCCCCTCTTGAATGCCAGGGCCCAGAGCGTGGATCTGAAAACATTCATGTACATCATGGCCAGGGCCTCGGGCTGATCTGCAAAATCAACTGCCGTGCCGTTGCATCGGGCCGCAATGGTTTTCAGAGCCTTCACCTGGTAGTCGAGATCTCCTTTTGAATTCCCGTGAAGCATGATCATGTAATGGTATTTGTTGTCTCTTTGCAGCAGTTCACCGGGAATGCCGCCCGGGTTGAGTCTCAATGCATTATACCCGATCTCGGCATCGCTGATCTGATATACGGCATTGCTGAATTCTTCCTTGTTCGGGAAAAAGCAGGAGAACATTTTTGTGTTTTCCGGGATTTTTGATTGGGCGGTCAGAAGTACGCCGGTGGTCTCAATGATGGGCGGACCGGCCCAGTCATAAAGCTTGAGGGCGCATTTGGTGATGATGCCCAGGCCGCTCAGAGCGCCGGCGGCGCCTCTTAATATGCCCCTTAAAGACGGCCCCGGGCCGTCCCCGACAAACCAGCCCAGATCAGAGCCTGCAGAGCCCAGCTTCAGCAGTTCGCCATCGGGCAGAACCCATTCAACGGATAGAACATTTCGTGCGCTGTAGGCCATGTAAATACTGTCATTGCCCACGCCGAAGGCTGCGGTCGCACTGGCCAGGGGAGAGCAATTGGGGCCGCTGCCGTGAATGTGGCAATTCAGTCCCAGTTTCATTGCCTCCGCCTGGAGCTGGGCATTGCAGACATTGGGCTCGATGACGGCGAACATATTTTTTTCATCGATTTCCAGGATACGGTCCATCCGGCGTAAGTCAACCTGAACCACATGATCCTCCGAAGGACCTCCCCAGGCGCCCCAGCCTGTTGAAAAGGCCTTGAATTTCAGACCGTGCCTGTTGCATGCCTTGACCACGCCCTGAACCTCTTCGGTGGATGCCGGAAGGACCACGGCCACAGGCCGGGTCACCCATTTTGCCGGGTTTTCATTCACAAAGGGTTGCCAGGCATAGGTATCCAGAATTGCCGGTTCACGGGAGATGTTTGTTCGACCCACACAGTCTTCCAACGCTTTGTATGCCAGATCACTTATCATGGAAAGTATCCCTCCTTATATCCCCATTGAAAGACGAACCAGATCGTTGACATCATATATTTTAAGATCGATCCGGGTTTCCTCCACGGCTTGCTTAAAAATATTTTCACACCAGGGACAACTGGTCACCAATGCCTCAGCGCCGGTGGACAAGGCTTCCGTAAGTCTTTCCCGTGCCGTTTCCATGGAATAGTCCGGGAAAGCTTCCAGCACGCCCCCGCCTGATCCGCAGCACCACGAATACTCCCGGATACGTTCCATTTCCACCAGCTCGATCCCTTTGATGGCTCTTAAGATATTTCTCGGGGGATCATAAATCCCGAACCATCCCTGACGCTTTTCGTGTTCCGGTCTTTTTAATTTGTTCTTACCGGTCCAGTCGCCGGTGTACGGCTCGCCTTTTCTTCCCAGATGGCAGGGGTCATGATAGGTGACCCGCATCGGTATCTTGTGTTTCAATTCGAGTTTGTTTTCCTTGATCAGGTTTTCCATAAACTGGGAAATATGAAGGACTTGGACCGGCATTTTCATTCCCATCCGGGCGTAAAGATAGGTAAAGGTGGCGAAACAGTCCGCGCATGGCGTTACCAGCGTCTTTGCGCCGGAGGCAATCACCCGTCGAATCATATCCTCGGCAAAGGTTTTCCCCTCTCCCTGATACCCGTTTTCAAAGGCCTTCCCCCCGCAGCAGGCTTCCTCGCGGCCGGCAATCCCCAGGTCCACCCCCGCATCCAGAAGCATCCGGGCAATGCCGCGAATGGTGTCCCTTAAAGCCGGATCGTAGGAAAACCGGCAGCCGGCATGAAACATGACGTCGGCTTTCTCCTCATTGATATTTTTCAGGACCAGCCCCTCGGCCCAGTTTCCCCTGTCTTTTTTCAATTCGCCAAGGGTGTTGTCTTCCCGCTTCATGCTTTCCACCACATCCAGATGCTCCGGCAATACAAAACCGTTTTCAACGCAGTAGGCCCGTAATTCCAGAAGCACTTCATTGATGTCGATATCATCCCGGTAGGCCTTGCATGCCGCGTCACAGGCCCCGCAAAGCTGGCAATGGTAGACGATATCGGCAATGTCGTCATTCATTTCGGACCGGTTCTGCAAAATGGAGTTGGCCATGATCATTTTCCCGGAGCCTGAATATGCATGGAAATTGTAACGTGTAACGGAGGGACAATTTTTTGCAAACCGCCAGCTTTTTATCTGGTTAAACGGCACCCATTTGCAGGATGAGCATCGGGAACATCCTTCCATGTCGTTTTGAAGTTCTTTTAATCTCATTTACATGGCCTCCTTGAATACGAGTTTTCCCTGATTCAATATATGATCGGGATCGAATATCTGCTTCACCTTCTTCAATGCCGCAGCCGTGTCCCGGCATCGCGAATACGCCAGATCCGACCAGCAGCCGTAGGGCCTTGAAAAAAAGGCGCCTGCTTTGGCCATCTCTTCGCTTGCCGCAGGGTAAAGCCTTTCCATTTTCGCGACGGATTTCCCGTCTTGAGGATCATAGTAAAGGGAAAATTCAATGTGACAGGCCCGGCCGAAAAGGATGGGCTGAACATAGATGCCGAGTTCCGATGCCGGATAGCCGTTCTCCGCTGCAAAATCAGTCATCACCCGGATAAATCGACCGGCCTTGTCCAGCGTGGACAGAAAATGAATGTCGGCAAATCCCCCCTTGATCCTGTTTTTATAATAAGGATCGGCAGAGGGGCTTTCGATCAGGCGGGCAAATTTTGAAGCGGTGACGCCCATATGCACCGGGGCAGTCTTGACGCCCGTCTGCTGTGCGATTTTTGAAATATCATGCTCCTGAAACGCGATGCGCTCTTCAGGGCATACGTCATACCCGGAGACGCCGTACGCCACGACATAGGCCTTTTCATTTTTCGCCAGTCCGGCAATATCATCGGGATTTTGAGAAACCATTGCGGCAAACGCCTGCGCGTTCAACAGAAAAAACTCATCGGCAAGTTTGGGCCTTAATACGCGGTAGGAAAAATCAATAAGCCTCTCCAATTTGTCGTCCGCGGCAAACCAGAGCCGATGAAGCGTGGGCTTGACCTCCAGCTTTACCGACGCCCATGTCACAATGCCCATGGTTCCCTGGGATCCCTGTACGATTTTCATCAGATCGGTCTGCGCCGGCCCCAGCGGGTTCTTGAACATGGATTTTGCTTCTATTTTTTGTTTTATGCTCCCCGGACCGCCGGCAGAGCCTGTCCGGTAAAGGCGCCCGTTTCCGAAAACAATTTCCGTGCATAACAGCGGGTCGGTCATATCCCAGTGATATTTGGGGATGACAATGGGATCACGTTCCAGATAACTGGCCAGAACCGATTTTCCGGCTTTGGGGAGCAGCGGGGAAAGGACTTTCAAGTTGTTTTTGTCCGCCGCTTCCTGCAATTGAGCAAACGTCACGCCCGGTTCAACCAGTGCAACTTTGTTGCGGCGGTCTATTAACACGATATGGTTCATTTCGGACAAATCAAGGACCACCCCCTCATGCCCCAGAAGCGTGCCCCCCTTCATATGGGGCGCTGCCGATGATGCGGGCACCAGATTTATCCGCAAGTCCTTTGCCAGCGCAATTAACCCCTCGACCTGTTTTACGTTTTGGGGTTTTACAATCGCTGTCGGTTTTTTGCCTGTGCCGATGTTCGCCCGGGAAAAATCCAGCAAATATTCCTCCCGAAAGACCACATGGGGGTCTCCGACGATATCCGCCAGTTTTTCCTTCAGGCTTTCAGAACCGATTTCACCCATGGTTAAGCCTCCCCTGCAAATGTTATTTTTTGAGTAATTGTAAAATCAGCCGTTCAATCTCGCTGCCCACATCTATGGAAAGATGCTGATGATATTTTATCAGGAAAGCATCGGATACCAGACTGCTTTTAGGTGCATTGAGCGCCCCCCACAGAACAAGGGCGCCAGCGATCATCATATGCAGCATAAAGGGGTTAACCGGTTTAAAATCCCCTGTTTTTACCCCCTGCTCAATGATATCAATGAAAATTTCGATGAATTTTGAAAAATTTTCCTTATACGCTTCCGAGATATTTTCGCCCCCGGAGGCAAATTCCCAAAAAAATATCATGTTGTCTTTAAGCCTTTTACCCCCTTCCGGCACCCACGAGGCAATATATTGTTTGAGTTTTTCCTCGGGGGATTTCCCGGTTGCGGCGGCGCGGATCAGTTCCTCGATATTTTTATTCAGGGACCCGGCAATGACCTCGGAATAGATTTGTTTTTTATCTCCGATGTAATAGTAGACAGAAGCCCGATCGACCTTGGCCCGTTTTGCTATTTCTTCGATATTGGCTGATTTAAAGCCGGTTTCCGCGAAGACCGCCCTTGCCGCGTTAAGGATCTTTTCTTTGGTGTCCTTGCGCTTTTTAACGATATCTTTGGCGTTGCTCAATTGTTAAACCTTTTTCCTTATATCTTTTAATCAGGTTGTTTTATTGGGAAAATAGCTTTTCATATGTGTTTAACAAAACTTTGTAACGCTGATGTTAAATTATCAATGTGCCAACTGTCAAGCGTTATTATGTGCGGGGAGCTTCGGCGCCGGACATTGTTTATGAAGATGCGCTTTTTCATGCTGAGAGTGTGGATGTGTCGGCTCTGAGGAAGTGGTTGACACGATTTTGGCAATTGCCTATACTAATTTATTGTCAAGAACAATTCTTATTCCGCCGCTCCCTCTC
>CAYTSY010000111.1:0-10723 GCA_964440555.1 uncultured Desulfobacteraceae bacterium | reverse complement strand
CATGATAGTCCCACTGCCATTTGTAGCAGAAACGGGCTTCATCGGGCGGTTCGTAATTGGCTGTATCCAGATAGTCCACGCCGGTTTCCAGACAGGCATCCATGATATGGAGGTCCTGGTAGGGAAGCGCCACATTGATCACCACCTCCGGCTCAAATTTCCGGATCAGGGCAACCAGTTCCGGCACATTATCCGCATCTGTTTGAGCGGTTTCGATGGGACGCGACAACTGGGAAGCAATTTTTTCGCATTTTTCAATGGTCCGGCTGGCCAGGCAGATATCGGAAAAAACTTCCGGAACCTGAGCGCATTTGTGCGCGACCACCTGGCCTACCCCACCGGCTCCGATAATAAGAACCCGAGACATACGCTGCTCCTTTCCTGCGCAAAGGGCATGGATGAAAGCGATTATCGTTCAAAATACGTGTACCCGCGAAGACCTGCCTGGTAGGCTTTCATGATTTTCTGGCGTTCGTGGGGCGTAATCAATCCTTTGCGGACTGCTTTTTCAGCGGTTTCCCGAAAATTTACGACAATGGCTTTGGTATCATATTCAACATAGGAAAGGATATCCTCCACCGAATCCCCTTCTATTTCCCGGACAAATTTGAAGTCCCCGTCTTTTTTTATCTCAATGCTCACGATGTGCGTGTCCCCCAGGAGGTTATGAAGGTCTCCCAAGGTCTCCTGGTATGCACCGACGAGAAAGACGCCCAGGTAGTAATCCTCATTCGGATTCAGCGCATGGAGCGGGAGGGAGTTTTTAACGCCATGAGTGTCAATGAATTTATCAATTTTACCGTCACAGTCGCAGGTAATATCCGCCAGTACCGCGTTTCTGCCGGGCGCTTCATTTAACCGATGAACCGGCATAATGGGAAACAGGTGATCAATGGCCCAGGAGTCCGGAAGGGACTGAAACACGCTGAAATTTCCATAGTAAATATCTGCCAGGGCGTCTTCAATGCCTTCCAGTTCAGTGGGGATTTTTTTGAGTTTTTTTAAGTCTGCGGCAATCTTTTTCAATACATGCCAGAAGATGTTTTCGCCCATAGCCCGCTCACGAAGGGTAATGTTGCCGTGTTTAAAAAGCTGGCGGATCTCATCCCGGTAGTATAAGGCATCATTGAAGCATTCCTGAATGTTTTTAAGGGTGATTGAATTTAAGCCTTCCACCAGATTCCTGATCATTTCATGGGTGTCTTCATCAAATTTTTCAGGGATCGGCAATGTCTCGAAACAGCTCACATCAATGATATTGAAAAGCAGCACCGAATAATACGCGACGGTTGCCCTGCCGGATTCCGTGATAATGGTGGGATGGGCGATCTCCTGGTCATCCAGTGTCCCCATGATGACCTCAATGATATCCGCGCAGTATTCATCCAAGGTATAATTGCGGCTGCTTGTAAAATTGGTGTGGGAACCATCATAATCAACGGCCAGTCCGCCGCCGAGATCAAGATACCCCATCGGCGCGCCCTCTTTAACAAGCCCGGCATACACACGGCAGGCTTCGACCATCGCAAACCGGATGTCCCGAATATTGGGAATCTGTGATCCCAGATGATAATGGAGGAGCTGGAGGCAATCGATCATGCCTTTTTCTTTCAGGTAGTCCACTGTTTCGATGACCTGTGTCATGCTCAGGCCGAAAATACTCCGGTCTCCGCCGGAGTCGGTCCAGTGTCCGCCCGCACGGGACGACAGTTTGATTCGAAGGCCGATCAGGGGGGTGATATCCAGCTTGGCGGCACGTTCAAGGATCAACGGGAGTTCGCTGGGCAATTCGATGACAAAAAAACATTTAAACCCCATTTTACGGGCATAAAGGCCAAGATCAATGAACTCCTTATCCTTGTAACCGTTGCAGATCAGGCAGGCTTCCGTGTCTTTGAGCAATGAAATAGCGGCAATCAATTCGGCCTTGCTGCCGGCTTCCAGGCCATGATGATACAGGGAGCCGAAATGGGTCACTTCCTCCACCACCTGCTGCTGCTGGTTGACTTTTATGGGATAAACCCCCCTGTACTCCCCTTTGTATCCAAAAGTCTCAATTGCGGTTCGGAAAGTTTCATGAAGCAGGGTGATCTGGGATTGGAGAATATTGCCCAGGCGAAGGAGGATCGGCATTCCCAGTCCCCTGTCCTTGATCCCGGAAATAATATCCATCATGCTGATGGCATTGGCCGGATCATTTCTCTTTGGCTTGATCAGGATTTCTCCTTTTTCAGAGATATCGAAGTAACCGCCCCCCCAGTTGCGGATTCCATATAAATCCACGGAGTTTTCAACGGTCCATCTTTCCAGAGAGCCAATATTTTTTATGTGCTGATTCATTTTCGGTTCTATTCAACTTTTGTTCTGTTTTCATGGGAAAAGCAAACGGGGAAAAATCATTCCCCCTTAAAATCAGGCTTGCGCTTTTCCAGGAATGCCGATGTTCCCTCGATGCGGTCTTCCGTTGAAAAAGCGATGGTTTGCGCGAATTTTTCAAACATCAGGCCGGAATACAGGTCCGTATTGGCGCCCACGTTGATGGCCGCCTTGGACATGGCCACGGCAACCGGCCCCTTGGCGCATATTTTTTGGGCCATTTCCCTGGCTTTGGGCAGCAGATCGTCCGGGTTTTCCACTACCTGATTGACCAGACCGATGGCTTTGGCCTCCTGCGCATCAATAATATCTCCGGTAAAGATCAACTCCTTGGCTTTGCCGATGCCCACCAGCCGTTGCAGCCGCTGGGTGCCGCCGGCCGCCGGAATAAGCCCGAGATTGACTTCCGGCTGGCCGAGTCTGGATCGCTGCGTGGCAATGCGGATGTCGCAGGCCATGGCCAGCTCGCACCCGCCGCCCAGAGCAAACCCATCGATGGCGGCGATGACGGGTTTGCTTAAGTTTTCAATGTCGTTTAAGACGTCCTGGGAAATACTTTCCAGGGTCTCCAGGGTTTTCCTTTGCCGGAGCGCGCCGATATCGGCCCCGGAAGCAAACGCTTTGCCGCCCGCGCCGGTAATCATCAGAACCTTGACCTGTCTGTCGGCGCGGCATTGTTTTACTGCCTGATGAATTTCTTCCCAGGTTTTGGGGTCCAGCGCATTGCGTTTTTCCGGCCGGTTCAAGGTCAGCAGGCCGATGCCGGAATCGATTTCCATTAAAATATTTTCATATGCCATGTTTTCACCTATTCATTAGCGCTCTTCTGTCATCCGTCATCCATCCCTACAATCCAATGAGATCCGCCACTTTCGACCGGTGAATTGCCGAATGGCCGAACATCAACTCCGACTCTTTTGCATGTTTATAAAAAAGCTGAACGTTAAATTCCTCGGTAAACCCGATTCCCCCGTGAATTTGCTGGCTCATCCAGGTGGATTGCTTGTAGGCGTCGCTGATAAAGGCCTTGGCCATGGCGGCTTCTTTTTCGCAAGGCGCGCCGTCGCTGATCAGTGAGGCCGCATAGCTGGCGATAAGCGCCCCGCCATCCAGAAAAATGGCCATCTCCGCACAGAAGTGCTGAACCGCCTGAAAACTGCCTATGGGCTTTCCGAACTGCCGGCGATCCTTGGCGTAATTGACCGTCATGTCGAGGAGACGCCGCAGGCCGCCGATCATTTCACCGCATTTCAGCACAATGGCTTTGGGCAGAACGTCATGGGCAGCCGTATTGCCCGACCCTGTTTTTCCGATGATGTTCCCGGCATTGACCCTGACATTGTCAAAAACAACGGCATGGCTTTTTTCATCCGTGATGATGGCAAAGGGAGTCGTGCTGACCCCCTTTGCTTTGGCATCGACCGCAAAAAGCGTGGGTCCGTTTTCTCCCTCGCCCTCGACTTGCGCGCAGATGAGGAGTTCATCGGCAACTGCGGCATACGGAACGAGGAGCCGGGTTCCGTTAATGACATACCCGTCGGCTTCTTTTTTCGCTGAAATCCCGGGGCTGTCGCAGTCAATGCACCCCTTTTCATCGTAGAGCGCAAGGGTAACGATTTTCTTGCCGTTGATCATATCGGGAAGGTACTTTTCCTTTACGGCATCTGTTCCGGCAGACTGAATCATCAGACCAGGCAGGACATTGCCCATCAACAGCGGACTTGGCAGCAGCACTTTGCCGATTTCTTCAAACAGCAAAAACAGATCGGTAAACGCCCCCTGGCTTCCGCCGTATTTTTCCTCGAATACCAGCCCCAGCCAGCCCAGTTGCGCCATCTTTTTCCAGAGGTCTTTTGCATAACCGGCCTCGCTTTTTTTGATTTCCCGAATCACGTCAAACGGACATTCCTTGGACAAAAACTCCGCAAAGGACTTCCGAAGCATTTCCTGTTCTTTATCGTATCCGAAATCCATTTTATCCATACTCCTTTTTGGTAAAGAGGGTTGCCGTGTCAGCGGGGCATTCCCAGGCCTCTTTGGGCGATGATATTTTTTAATACTTCCATTGATCCGCCCTGCAATGTGTAACTGGGTCCCCAAAGATAACAGGCTGCGGCATCGACGTTAAGCGGCGTCCATTTCGATCCTCCCCGGATGATGCCGCGCAAACCGACCACCCGCGTGGTCACATCGTTGACTTTTTGTTCAAATCTTGTACAAAAGGCCTTGCTGACCGCCGCCTGACTGGTGGGTTTTTTCCCCTGATCAATGCTCCAGGCAGTGCTGTAGCAGAGCAGCCGGCCCACGTTGAATTCGATTTCCAGCTCCGCCATGACCTCTCTCACCCATCGATAATTTTCCCCGGTTTTATCGGCTCCATCCATCTCCCGGACAAAGCGTTTGAGTTCGCTGTACACCGGATAATTTTGCATCAGCCTTTCGATGCCGGATCGCTCATAATCCATCTGGGCCATGATCTGTTTAAATCCGGCATCTTCCTGGCCCACGAGATTGTTTTTGCTGATTCGGACATTGTCGAAGAACACCTCGTTAAAACTGTGCTCTCCGGCCATGTTGATCAGAGGACGAATCGTTACCCCCGGCATCTTCATATCGATAATAAATTCACTGCATGTCTGATGCTTGGGCAGGGATTCATCAAAATTGGTTTTGGCCAAAAGCCAGCCGCAGTCCGACAAATGTCCCTCGGAGGTCCAGACTTTCTGTCCGTTGATGATATAGTCGTCGCCGTCTTTTACGGCGGTGGTGGAGACCGCGGCCAGGTCGGAACCGGCATCCGGCTCGCTGAAAAGCAGGCAAAACATGGCCCCTTTTTCCGCGTTGATGATTTTCGGCAGAAAATACGCCTTCTGCCAGTCGGAGCCGAACTTCATCAGGGCCGGGCCGATCTGGCGTTCGGCCATGAAATGATATCCCACCGGGGCCTGATATTTAAAAAGCTCTTCCAGCAGGATCATCTTTTCCACCTGGCCCAGGCCCTGTCCGCCGAATTGTTTAGGCCAGTTAATGCCGATCCACCCTCTTTTGGCCATTTTTTGCGAAAATTCGATGCTGGCTTCCGCAACAATGGCCTTGCTGGTGACTTTAAAAGATTTGGCGGCAACTTCCGCCTCAATAAATTCCCGCACTTCTTTCCGCAATTTTTCCTGCGCTTCCGTGAATTTAAAATCCATATGCAGTCTCCTTGGTTATATAGGATGGGTAATGGGTAATGGGTTATGGGTTATGGGTTATGAGTAAGAGGTGCAAAGTCATTCACCCATTACCTATCACCCATCACCTATTGCCCATCGCCTATTTTTTTGGAATATACTTCCCGTTTTGAACAATCGCCACCACCGTCAGCGGCCCGTCGATGCGAAGATAGCGGTAGGTATGCTTCACGCCCTTGGGAATATAAACGGCACAGGGGGTTGTGGCGGTATAGGTTTCATCCTCAAGCGTTACCTCGATTTCCGCATCCCCCGGTTTGCTGATGTACAGATAGGCTTCGCTGTCGTCATGGTAATGCGTATAGGAAATCGGACGTTCCTGATGGATCTTTTTATGGATGCCTCCGGCGATAAAAAATTCCGATCCCGGCACCAGTTCATCGTCTAAAAGGATCTGGTATTTCCCCGGCACATGGGCGTCAAACTGGTCGATAATTTTAGGCTGTCTCACCACGCATTTTTCATATTTTTTTTCGGACATATTCATGGCTCCTTTTAGTTAGTGCCGGTTACTATTCTCCTGTAAATTGCGGTTTCCGCTTTTCCAGAAAGGCGTTCATGCCTTCCTGGAAATCCCGGGTTTCAAAGGATATGGCCTGCATGTTGGCTTCAATTTCCATCAATGACGTCAGGCTTGCGGGCCAGTTGTTCAACGCACTTTTGATCATGGCATAGGACCGGCCCGGGCCGGCAGCAAATTTTTTGGCGAGGTCCATGGCCTCGTCCATCAAGGACTCATGGGGAATCAGTTTATTTAAAAGCCCCATGTCGTTTGCTTCCTTGGCGTCAAAAATCCTTCCGGTAAGCATCAGTTCCTTGGCCCGATGAATGCCGACCCGCAGGGGCAAAAAATAAAAGCCCCCCATGTCCGGAACCAGGCCGATGCCCACAAACGATTCGGCGAACTTCGCCTTGTCCGAGGCATAAATGATGTCGCTGGCCAGTGCGATATGAAATCCGGCCCCGGTGGCCGGGCCGTTGACAGCCGCAATGATCGGCTTTTCAAGCGCCACCATATGCTTCACCAGCTTTTGAACGTTTTTCAGCCGGTCCCTGCCGGCCGGGGCCTTGACGCCGGCCATGGTTTTGATGTCCCCGCCCGCGCAAAACGCACGTCCGGCTCCGGTGATCACCACAACCTTAACGGATACATCCGTCTGGTAGGAGAGAATTTCTTCCTTTAATTCCTCCCGCATCACCAGATCCAGCGCATTGAGTTTCTCCGGCGTATTCAACGTGATTGTCGCAATCCCGTCTTTCTTTTCCACCAAAATCGTCTGATAGGCCACTTTCTCTCCTTTACTCATTCTTCTTCACTCATCACTCATCACTGTTCACTATCCCAATTCATTCCCGAACACCCCCACCGCGCTGAGCTGCGGCGGGCCGCCGAACGTATGCGACAGTCCCAGACGCGGATTTTTGATCTGGCGTTCGGGATTATCCACTTTCTGTTGGAGCTGTTTATAGACTTCGTAGGTCATTCGAAGTCCGCTGGCCCCCACGGGATGCCCGAAGCATTTCAGACCGCCGTCGATGTTGACGGGAAGGCCGCCCTCCCGGGTAAAAAACCCGGAATCAATATCTTCCCGGGCTTTACCCCACGGGCTGAAACCGAAATTTTCATATATGGCCAGTTCAGTGATGGTGAAGCAGTCATGTACTTCAGCCAGGCTGAGTTCTTCCCTGGGATTTTTAATGCCCGCCATCTGGTATGCCTTTTGGGATGAGGTCATCAGGGCTCCGAACCTGATCCAGTCAAAGTCAGGCCGGGTATGGGGGAGCATGGAATCCATGGCGATGCCGAATCCTTTGAGGTAAATCGGGTCGGACCGGAAGCTTTTTGCAATTTCCTTGTTGGTGATGATGGCGCAGGCGGCGCCGTCGCTGTTTCCGCAGCAGTCAAACAATCCCAGGGGCCAGGCGATGATCGGCGCTTTGACCGCCTGATCCAAAGTGATTTTATTGTGAAAATGGGCCTTTGCCGTGAGGTGTCCGTTGTCGTGGTTTTTTACGGCGATTTTTCCGATCATGGCCTTGCCCTCTTCAGGCGTCATATGGTATTGCTCGAAATACCGCGTGGCAATCATGCCGAATGACCCCGGGGACGTTCTCCGCGCTTCCAACACCGGGCTCATGCCGCGCCCGGTGCCTAAACCAGGAAAACCCGTGTCCTTTAATTTTTCAACCCCCAGGGCAAGCACAATATCGTAAACGCCGCTCGCAACGGCCATGCAGGCTTCCAGCAGGGCGATGTGGCCTGATGCGCACCAGTTTTCGTTTCGAATAATCGGAATATTGTTGAGTTTAAGCGCATTGGCGGCAATTGTCCCCCCGATGCCGATCAACGGTGCGGACGCCGTGGCCAGCCAGCAGCCCTGGATATCTTCCGGCCCCACGCCGGCGTCTTCATAGGCCTCATAAACGGCCTCGATAGCCAGATCATCATGTCCCGCATCCCATCGCTCGCCGAATCTCGTACACCCCATCCCGATGATGGCGACTTCATCTTTTATGCTCTTTGCCATAATCTATCCCCCTTTTATCTGGTCGGTCGTAATTTCCAGAAATAATTATGAAACCCGGCGCCTTCATACAGTCTTCGAAAGGTCGGTTCCACCCGCATGCCGATTTTGGTTTCAGACGGATCAAAATCGGTCATCAGGCCGTAAAACCGGATGTTGCCGTCAAACTCCGCCACCGTCTGGATCAGCACCGGATCATCGCTGCGCCCGGCGAGATTGTCCCGGGTAAAGGTAAAAACGCTGGCCTTTTTGTCGGAGAGCCGGATTTCTTCATAATCATCCTTGGATCGGCAGGTGTAACAGATCCGTTGGATCGGGTATGCCGCTGTGCCGCAGTTCTTGCATCTGCCGGCATGCAGGCGAATGGAACTTTTCGTCTCCCGCCAGGTGGCCGTGGCAGACGGAATAAGGCGGAACGGTTCCCCGGGCTGGGCGTCAAGAATGCCCCGATAACTTAAAAACCGGGCATAGGAAGAAAACATCATCTTATTCTGAATGAAAGATGCCATTGTTTTTGCGGGCGCATTGTTTGAAACCGCGTCCGTGGCCTTAAACAAAAGGGCGTCGGCCCCATCGCCGTAAGCTGCCAGCAGCAGCAGGTCTCCGGGTTTGGCCTGTTCCAGCGCGCAGGAAAGCATCATGATCGGATGGGCTGCGCCGCAAAAACCCACGTTTGTCAGCAAGGGATCCTGTGCCTGGTCCGCAGTGAACCCGAGGGATTTGACGAGCCCCTGATGCGTTCTGGCATCCGGCGCAGGTAAAATAGCCCTGGCGATATTTTCCGGTTTCAGATTGTATTTTTTCAATATCCCTTTGACGGCCGCCTTCATCTGGGCCGTATATCCTTCTCCCAGGATAAACCGGCCTTCCCATTGCTTGATGAACCGGTCTTCGGGATTTCTCCATACATCCATCATATCGTTTGAAACCGCATAGGCGCCTTCATACGTCGCCGCGAGATCTTCGTTTCCCACCCATACCGCTGCGGCCCCGTCTCCGAACGATTGCTCCTGGTCGGATTTAGGATAGGCCAGGCGGCAATCGGCGGCGGTTGCCAACACAGCGACTGCGGATTGGCTTTTCACTGCATCCAATGCGGCCCTAAGCGCGGCAATCGACGATCTCAGGGAATTGGCGTAATCGGCCGTCAGGATATCCGAACGCAGATCCGCTGCCGTGGCGATAACGGCCGCATTCATTTTTTCCAGATAGGGCGAGGTCGTGGAAGAGAAAAAGACGGCATCGATTTTATTCCGGTCTTTTTCATTGATGCAGTTTAACGCGGCTTCCACGGCCATGGTGATGCCGTCTTCGTCGTTATTGGCGACACTTCTTTCCCCGCCGATGGATCCCCTGTCCCAGGCGGAGGCGATCACTTTCCGGTCCATCCGCAGTATCGGGATATAACCGCCGCAAGAAACAATTCCTGTCATGACATAACCCTCCTTCTATTCCGTCACATCGATTTGATTAACCGCGGCAACAACGTCTGCAATCTCGCTCATGATTTTATTCAAATCATAGTCCTTTGGCGCATATACCTTTTTGACGACTTCCCGATCCAGCCTGTCGATGTCCGCTTTGGGAATAATCCCGCCCAACACAATGGGAATATCTTCAAGGCCCCGCTCCTTCATGCACCGGATGACCTCGGGGACCAGCTCCAGGTGGGAACCGCTTAAAATGGAAAGCCCCACCACATGGACGCCTTCCTGCAACGCACTTTCCGCAATCTGTTCGGGCGTCAGGCGGATTCCCTCATACACCACATCCATGCCCACGTCCCGGGCCTTGACCGCGACCTGTTCCGCGCCGTTGGAATGACCGTCCAGACCGGGTTTGCCGATAAGCATTTTGACGTTTCGCCCAAGGGCACGGCCAAGCCTTTTGATTTTTTCGTTGACCTTTTTCACTTCTTCTTTGGTCGGATCACCCATGGTCACGCCGCTGATTCCCGTGGGCGCCCGGTACTCGCCGAAAACCGCCCGTAGCGCATCCGACCATTCGCCGGTGGTGACCCCGTTTTGGGCGCAGATCCGGCTGGCCTCCATGATATTCTCACCTTTTTCCAGGGCGTTTCGAAGCTTCTCTATGGCAAACAACGCCTTGTCGGAATCCCGCCGCTTTTTAAACGCTTCAAGCAAATGAATCTGCTCTTTTTCCACGGATTCATCCACCGTGAGAAAGGATTCACCCATGGTCTGGGTCAAAGGAGAAGGCTCCGCCTCCATAAACCGGTTGATCCCGATCACGGACCGCCGTCCGTTTTCGATGTCGTTGATGCGGCGGGCATTGCTTTCCACCAGACATCGTTTCATATAACCGGTTTCAAGGGCCGTAATGACCCCGCCCATTCCCATGATTTTATCCAACTCAGCCTGGGCTGCGTCTTCCAGTTCTTTTTCCTTTTTGGCCACGACGATCGACCCGTCAAAGATATCCTCGTATTCCAACAGATCGGTTTCGAATGCCAGGATCTGCTGGAGCCGAAGACTCCATTGCTGATCCCATTTTCTGGGAAGCCCCAGGGCCTCATTCCAGGCCGGGAGCTGAACGGACCGGGCCCGTGCATCCTTGCTCATGACCACG
>CAYTSY010000110.1:0-11134 GCA_964440555.1 uncultured Desulfobacteraceae bacterium | reverse complement strand
GGTTAAGTCCAGAACACGATAGTCTTCCAGCAAACGCGGTGATGTTTCATTCATAGCGCAACCCCCGATAAAAGTTGTATGGAAAGCGATCTGAAACAGTTAGAGACATGGCAGCAATGGATTTAAGACTGCAAAATCCTTCATTCTATAGACCAATCCGAAAGTATGAGTCAAGGCATTCCGACGGATATGCGAAGAATGCCGCCGGTTTCATGAACGTGCTGAATTTCGTTCAAACACGAACCGTCAAAACGACTCATCCTCTTTGACCGGCTCCCACGGATCAGGCATTTTCATGGGAGGCACGCCGGCTTCATCCCAGGGGAACTGCGACAGGGTATTTCTCCGGATGGCCCTGCCCCGCGGCGCGAGCCGGTCCCAGGGAATGTGATTCCAGCAGGTCGCATATCCCGAGGAATAGATCTGACGGTTGGAGACCGTGGGGTCCATATGAACATTGACAAGGGCGGGGATCCCCTGTTCGGCTGCCTTAAACGCCCGGGTGAGGGCCGCCTCGATATCGCCGGGATCATCCACGTACTCCCCGTGACCGCCGAACATCTCGCAGAATTTGTCGTACCGGGCGTTTTCCACACCCTCCTGGCCGTAAGCCCGGTCCTGTTCTCCCATGCCTTCCCAGTTTTTTCCGTAATACACCCATTTCATGCCGGTGAGCCAGCCACGGTTTTCCGTAACCAGAAAAACAATGGGAAGCTTATGAATCAGGGCGGTTTCAAAATCCATCCCGGAAATTCCCATGCCCGCATCGCCCATCAGGGCCAGTACCGGGTGCCTGACGGCATCCGGATCACCAAAAGCCGCGCCGATGGCCATGCCCACCCCGTGGCCCACGCCCGCATACTCGGAGGCATCCATGACCTGGCCCGAATATCTGGCGCGGATAAAGGCCGGCATGTAATCGGAAATCGTGTATCCGTCGATGATCACCCGGTTCATGCCGCCATAAAGTTTTTCGCACACCTCCCAGGTCTTTTTGGCCAGATATCCGAAGTGGACGGGTTTATGATCGCGGTATTGCTCCGCTTTTTCCATGCGTTTTTCATGACCGCCTTTTTGAACTTCCCGGCAAAGCCTGATCCATTCTTTTCGGCTCGCAGGCGGGGCCAGATTTTTTTGTTTAACGAAAGCGATCATCTGTTCCAGCACCACCCGGATGTCGCCCACAACAGCCACCGGAGTATTGAGGTGGGTCCAGATATGGTCGGCCGATTCATTGACCTGGATGGTCGGGGGCCAGCCGAATCCAAAGGTGTCGAATGATCCTACTTTTCCGCCGAGAAGCAGGCGGATATCGCTTTGCCCGATGGCGGCCCGGCCGGTGCGGGAATCAAGAAAAAGCGGATGAACTTCCGGAAAACATCCCCGGGCAATGCGCCGCGTGGTGACCGGTATCTGGGCCAGTTCCGCAAATTCGAGCAACGCCGCCGAAGCATCGGACCAGTGGCATCCGTCTGCCGCATATACAATGGGTTTTTCCGATTTCCAGAGGGTGCTGACCGCCTGTTCGATCAGTTCCGGGGCTCCTCCCGGGGGAATGGGATCAGCGGTTTTATCCCCGCGCCACCTGGGAACATACATCGCATGCTCGCCATACATACTCAGATTGGGGATCGCCGGCGGAAGCGGCTTATACAGCATCCCGATTTCCATCTCCAGGGCCACGGGGCCCTTCGGGTACGACTGGCTGGCCTTGAACGCCCGGGCAATGACCTGTTTGATCTGGGCGGTTTCCGTACACCGCAGGCAGAACTTGGTGATGTTTTTCATGATATCCGTGACATAGCAGGGCTGGATGATGGGCAGGTAATCGGTTTCCGGGGCATTGCCGCCGGCCAGCAGAATCACCGGCGAACAGCTCATGTGGGCCTGCTGAATGGCGCTGAAGGCGTTGCCCACGCCGGGACCGGCCGTGGCGACGCAGATCCCGGGTCTTCGGGTCACCTTGGAATAGGCTTCCGCCGCATATGCCGCGGATTGCTCATGGCGAAAGGTGATGAACCGGATGCCGGCATTGCTGATTTCATCAACCATCTGCCAGACATGGCCCCCGTGAATCCCAAAGGCAATGGTCACGCCGTGTTCAACAAGGGCCTGGGCAATGTAAACGGACGGGTTGGGCTGCAACTCACGCATGCCCAGAGGAATTTGCGTTGCTTCGCGGGTAGTCATTTGAAGCCTCCTTTCAACGTGTTGGGTAAGATTTAATTGAGGGGTAATGCAAACCGGGACATGAATCGTGAATCGTAACGGGAAAATGCTGACCAAAAATATTAAAAATTATTGTTCCTGAGAAGTCAGGAGTCAGAATCCAGAAGAAGGAAATTTTCCTATATTCTATATTCTGACTTCTGTCCTTTTTATAATTAATATTATCGTATCACAAATGGTATTGATCCGGACTCAATACGTTACCCGGCTCGTTCCGTCAGGCGATGACAACACCTTGACCCTGTCACCCACGTTAAACGGCTGGTCCGCCTCCTGAACCACGGCGATGGTTTGGCCGTTATCAAGAGCGACCGTTATCTCGAAACCGGCCTTTCGGGTGATTCCTTCCTCGGCGGCGGCGCCTGCAGCCCCGCCGGCGATGGCGCCGACAACCGTCATCAGCGCGCTGCCCTTACCGCCGCCGACGGCACTGCCCGCAATGCCTCCGAGTGCGCCTCCGGCCACAACACCGGCCGGGGTTTTGGTCCCCTCAATCAGGACGGAGCGCACAGCGGTCACAACGCCGGTCGATACGGTTTGAGTCTGCCGGGCCTGATCCCGGGAATATACATTTGCCGACCGGCTGGATGCGCAGGATCCGATCAGTGCTGCCGCCAGAAGTGCGGACAGGATAAAAGTGCTTTTTTTGCTCCGTAAAACGGCTTCCGTAAAATGGCTGTTGGATAGTGTTTTTTTCATAAAATCCCCCCCTGTTGCGTTGGATTTCGTCATAGAACGCTTTTTTTAAAACTCCCGAACCGGCAATTTACCTGTTGTTTGGGTTATAGACGCAACGTTCGAGTTTAAAAAACTGGGCCTAGTACCATATCAACATTGTCTCCGATTCACAAGAAAACATTTATGAATTTGTTAGCGGGCAATGCACGTCGCGACACGCTTTTCGGCAATGGATTTCAATTCCAGGAATTCTTCTTCACTGAATCGATGATCGTTATTCAGAAAAAATTCGGGCTGCAACACCGCTTTATCCTGAAACCGCTGGATGGCGTAACGTTTTGCACCGCTGATCAGCCGGGCGATCTGGTCCATGACCGATGTGTTGATGAGGGGTTTGACGCAGGTGGTTTTGAATTCATATTCGATTCCGGCAGCCATGATGACTTCGATGCTGGAGAGAATTTCTTTTTGTTTGCATTCATTTGAAATAACGGGCGAATACTGATTTGGGACGGTTTTGATGTCCATGGCGATATAATCGATGAGTTTTTGTTTGATCAGGTCGCCGATAACATCAGGCCGGCTTCCGTTGGTATCCAGTTTGACCGGGTACCCCATGGATTTGACCTTTTTGCAGAAAGCACCGATGTCTTCCTGCAGGGTGGGCTCGCCTCCGGAAACAACGACGGCGTCAAGCCAATGTTTTCGCTGGTCCAGGAATTGAAAGATTTGAAATTCCGAATGCCGGTTTTCAGGATTTCTGACCAGCTCGGGATTGTGGCAGTAGGGACATTTAAAATTACAGCCGGATACAAAAACGACGCAACTGATTTTCCCCGGAAAGTCGATTAAGGAATTTTTTTGAATGCCCCCGATCCGCACGCCAACACCTTTAAAAACCGACACCTTCAAAAAACCGCTATGCCACCTTGAACGTTTTTCGCCTGCCAAATTCGGCCCGCTTGCCGTTGTTCCATTGTTTAACCGGCCTTAAATACCCGACGACCCTGGAGTACACCTCGGTCGGCGCATGGCATTCCGGGCACGATTCAATCCTTCCCTTTAGATACCCGTGGCCTGGGCAAACCGAAAAAGTAGGCGTGAGGGTAAAGTAAGGAAGCTTGTGGTTTGCCGACACTTTTTGGACCAGAGATTTCACCGTTTCGACATCTTCCACCATTTCCCCCAGGAAAATATGCATGACGGTGCCGCCGGTGTACTTGGCCTGAAGACTGTCCTGGAGCGCCAGGATTTCAAAAAGATCGTCCGAATAATTGACCGGCAGTTGTGTGGAATTGGTATAATACGGATCCGCACCTTTTTGAAAATCACTCTCATTGGCGCAAATGCTTTCCGGGTAGAATTTTTTATCCATCATTGAAAGACGGTAGGAAGTCCCTTCGGCCGGCGTTGCTTCCAGGTTGAACAGATCGCCGGTTTCCTCCTGGGCATGGGAAAGCCGTGCCCGGATATGATCCATGACTTTCAATGAAAAGGTCTGTCCGGCATCGGACCCGATATCCTGATCGAGAAAATTCAGACAGGCTTCATTCATTCCGATAATGCCGATGGTTGAGAAATGATTTTTCCAGTATACCCCGTTGCGTTCCTTGATTTCCCTTAAATAAAATTTGGTGTAGGGGTAGAGGTTGCCTTCGGTAAATTTTTCGAGAATCTTCCTTTTAATGGAGAGACTTTTCAGGGAAAGATCCAGCCGGTCGTCCAGGAGACTGAAAAAATCATCTTCGGATTCAGCCAGATGACCGATACGCGGCAAGTTGATGGTGACCACGCCGATAGAGCCGGTCAACGGATTTGCGCCGAACAGCCCTCCTCCCCTTTTCAGCAATTCCCGGTTGTCCAGCCGCAACCGGCAGCACATGGAGCGCGCATCTTCAGGGGACATGTCCGAATTGACAAAATTTGAGAAATAGGGAATCCCATACTTCCCGGTCATCTTCCATATTGCTTCCAGATTGGGGTTATCCCAGTCAAAGTCTGTGGTAATGTTGTATGTGGGGATCGGGAATGTAAAAACCCTTCCTCTGGCGTCCCCCTCCATCATCACTTCGGCAAAGGCCCGGTTGATCACATCCATCTCGGCCTGAAACTGTGCGTAGGTTTCATTCATGAGCTTCCCGCCGATGATTACCGGCTGGTTTTTCATAATTTCCGGAACATACAGATCCAGGGTGATATTGGTAAACGGCGTCTGAAAACCCACGCGGGTGGGAATGTTGATGTTGAATACAAATTCCTGCAAGGCCTGTTTGACGCTTTTGTAGCTCAGGTTGTCAAACCGTATGAACGGCGCCAAAAGGGTGTCAAAATTGGAAATTGCCTGAGCCCCGGCGGCTTCGCCCTGAAGCGTATAGAAAAAATTGACGATTTGCCCGAGGGCGGACCGAAGATGTTTGGGCGGCGCACTCTCCACTTTTCCTTCAACGCCTTTAAACCCCTGTTTGAGCAGGTCCTGAAGATCCCATCCCACGCAGTAAACCGACAGCAGACTTAAATCGTGAATATGGATATCGCCGTTTTTATGCGCATGTCGCACTTCGGGCGGATAAATCTTGTTTAGCCAGTACTCCGAGGTGATATCCGAGGAAATGTAGTTGTTCAGTCCCTGCAGGGAATAGCACATATTGCTGTTCTCGTTAATCTTCCAGTCCTGCTTGGTGATGTAGTGATCGACAAGGTCAATATGCACTTCGGTGGTGATCCGCCGGATTTGCGCGTGCTGTTCCCTGTAAAGGATATACGCCTTGGCGGTTTTGTAGTATGGTGAGTCCAGGAGGACCCGTTCCACGATGTCCTGAATCTCTTCCACCTCGGGCATGGGCCCCAGCCGCAATTCATGCACCAGGGTCAACACCCGCAACGTCAGCTTCTTCGCTTCCCGCTCGTTGAATTCGCCTGTCGCCTCTCCTGCTTTTGCGATGGCTGCGGTAATTTTGGAGGGATCAAATTCCACAATCCTTCCGTCCCGCTTCCGGATTTCCTCAAATGCGTCTCTCGCCTCAACGGTCTTGATCATGTGCCTTTTTCCTTCTTTTTGGTTTTTCGTCAACATCAACCCCGCCTTGGAGGTCGTCTTGGAGAGTTTCCTGCAATGTTAAGCAACGCCAAAAAATTTGCGTCGGGAATGGGTTATCAGTAAGAAAAATGAATAATAAAACAACGTGTTGAAGATGGCCTAACAGCTCTTTCAAGTAAATCCGTCATCAAATTAGTCTTTTCATATCGCAATATATTGTGACGTGTCAACAAAAAAATCAACATATAGCGTTTTATTAAGCGGGCTGTTTTGAATCAGAATTTCTTGACTTGCTTTTTTTTACGGGGACTTTTAAATAAGACCATGAGTATCGAGCAAAACCCCATACATCGCAGAGTTATCATTCCCTGGTACGACTCGGATGCCGCCTGCATTGCGTTGATGGCAGCGATGCTCCTGATCCTGATATTCGGCATATTCGGGATTGCTGTCTCGCAAGAGACGCAGGAATACAACGGGCACCGGTGGATCGCGATTCTTTTAACCGGGCTAAGCGGATGGATCTTCCTGTCTGCCGGGATGCGGCTGATCGGCCGTCTTGTCCACCACCGCCAATGGGACTAATTCCAAGTCGCATTCAAACGCTGCCTTCGTTGGCTGCGTCGGCGGCTCCTCGATGTACAACCAACGTACACCTGCGTCGCCTTCTCCTTGCCGCCTCGGCATCATTTTGAATGCAACTTGGACTAAACACCTGTCACAAGGCTTTTTCCAGCCCGTTGACATATTCCTTGAATGTCATCTGTCTATAACTGTCCGTATGAATAAATTTAAGGATTTGCATAAACATTTCCGGCGGTATATACCCGGGAAGGTTGCTGATTTTATCTCCGTTAGGCTCTAAAAACCATGTCATGGGAAGCCCCCTGACAAAATGTTTCCTCGCGATATCTTCTTCTTTTTCCGTATTGACCCGGATGGAAATGAAGTTTTGATTTAAAAATTTTACAACAGCCGGGTCTTTTAATGTTTCTTTTTCCATCTTCGTGCAGAACGTACACCAATCGGCATAAAAACTTAAAAATATTTTCTTCCCCTCTTTTTCGCCGGCCTTGGTTCCTTCAGCATACGCTTGCCACTTTACGTTTTCAGTGGACGTTACTGATTCGGCGCATGCAGGTAAAACCCATAATATTAACAGTAGAAAACCAATGCTTTTTCGCGTCATTTCGTAAAATTCCTTTTTAAAATCCAGTTGAAAGCATTCACGCCGCCACCCACATCAGTTTGTTCGTTACCAGAAATATCCCCAGCAAAATTAATAAAACACCGGCAGCAGCATTGAGATATTTCATAAATTTCACCGCCTTTTTAATAAAAGCGATCAGATAGTTGACAAAAAAGGACAGGAAAATAAACGGAACCGCCAAACCCAATGCGTAGCTGCATAGAAGCGCCACGCCCTGCCCCACCGTCTCCTGGTTTCCGGCAAGGATCAAAACAGACCCCAAAAGAGGCCCGATGCATGGGGTCCACCCGGCGCCGAAGGCCATTCCGATCAAAAAAGTGCCGAATACATGCAGCGGCTTGTTCATCTGAATTCGTTTTTCCACTTCAAGAAAACGGATTCGAAAAAGTCCGGTCAGATGAATCCCCAGAACGATAATCACCAGGCCGCCGGCAATCCGGATAAAATCGCTGTATTTTTGAATCAGCCCGCCCAGCAAGGAGGCGGATACTCCCAAAAGGATAAAGACCAGAGAAAAACCGGAGACAAAAAAGATCGTGGATATAACCACTTTGGCTCTGATCCGGCCCGAACTTTCACCGACCAGTTCTTCCAGTGAAAACCCGGTAATAAACGTAAAATAAGCGGGAATCAGGGGGAGAATGCATGGCGACAAAAAAGACAGCAGCCCGGCAAGAAAGGCGGCGTTATAAGTGATCTCGGAATAAAGCATCATCTCAACCGTTTAAACATAAAGGTTATATGAGAGAAAGTGCGCGTATTCTTTCCTGCTTTAAACGATAATAATAAATCCAGATGCCGGTCGCCAGAAGCAGCCCGTCCCGTATCAGGTAGGAATACAATTTGCCGGAAGCTTCACCGGAGTTTGAAAAACAACCGCAGTGGATGTCCAGGCCTCGAAACATGTTGATTCCAATCGCGATTATAAAAATCGTTGTCAAAACATTGATGATCATGGCGCTGCCTTTGATCAAATATCCTGAAATCAGCGTAATTCCGGAAAGCATTTCCACCCAGGGAAGAACCAACGCAAAGGGTTGAATCAACAGCGACGGCAAAAGCCTGTAGTTTTCGATGATACGGACAAAGCCCTGCGGATCGAAAATCTTGTCCCAACTGGCCCAAATAAATATTGAGCCCAGAATAAGCCGGCACACCATGTAAAAACGGTGTTCGGATTTAAGCGTCATTGTTTCCCCCAATGGCCTCTATATGTATTACGGCCATTATGCACCGCTGAGTTCCCTGGCGCGGGCGGCCGCTTGACGAATCCCCTGTATCAGGTTTTTTCTGATTTCATTTTTTTCAAAAACAGAAATCGCCGTTTCGGTGGTTCCCCCCGGGGAAGTTACTTTCCGTCTCAATTCTTCCGGCGTCTCGCCGCTGTCTTCCAAAAGCGCGATCGCACCCTTGAACGTCTCGACGGTGAGCTGAGTTGCCTCCCGGAGGCAAATCCCCAATTCAACGCCGGCCTCAATCATCGCTTCGATAAAGTAATAAACGTACGCGGGCCCTGATCCGGAAAGCGCAGTTACGGCGTCCAAATCCTGCTCCTTAAATTCGATGACCTTGCCCATTGCCGCCAAAAGGGTCCGTGTCGTATCAACATCTCGGGCTATGCAATGTTTGTTGCAGCTCATGCCCGACATGCCGCTTAAGACAAGTGCGGGAGTGTTGGGCATAACCCGGACAATGGGAAGATTTTTTCTCCCTATATCATCAAGCGGAGAGTATAGCAAGCTTTCAATTGCGCGAATGGGAATGCCTGCGGCAATGGATATAATAATTTTTCGGGTAGTTATCCTATAATCAGCCCTTTCTGATATTTCTGAAAGCACGGACTGTACCTGCTGAGGTTTTACGGCTAAAACAATAATGCCGCACGAGTCAAAGAGGTCTTTGTTTTCATCTATCTGCGTAATCCCGAATTTGTGGTTCAAAAGCGCCAGGCGTTCACGGCTGATATCGCTGGCAGCAATCATGTCCGACCTGCAAATACCGGATCGCACCAGCGCTCCGGCAAAGGCTTCAGCCATATTGCCCGCGCCTATGAATCCTATTTTTTGGCTTAAGATAGTCACATCGGATCCTTAGTATTTTAGAGTGATGATATGCAATGAGTTGTTATTATCGCTTCAATGCAATGGATGTCAATGTCTTTAAAGGAAATAACTTGACTTATTTCAAGAAGATAATCTATGAAGAGAAAATAAAAAAGGACACCATGTGTTAAAAAAGATAAGAGGTCTTCATCGGATATGTTCATTTTAGGCTATTTATTGATGGCTGTTGCAAGGGTTCTCGACTTTGTCCTTCTGTTTCTAATGCTTTTCATTATTGCACGGGCTGTTTTGTCATGGGTCAGCCCGGATCCATACAATCCCATCGTTCGCTTTATCCACAACGTCACCGAACCGGTTCTTTACCGCATTCGCAAAAATCTTCCCGTGGTTTTGGGAGGAATCGACTTCTCACCTATCATTGTTTTTTTGGTGATTATGTTTTTACGGGATTTTGTGGTCAACAGCCTTTTAAGCATGTCCAGAGCATTATTTTAATCAAAATCAGATCAGGAGTTTCGGTTGAATATTTCATCGTTTGATATCCAGAACAAGCAATTCAGGGTTAAAATACGGGGTTTTGACATTCAAGAGGTGGATCAGTTTCTTGAGGAGCTCGCTGAAAGCGTTGAGGGATTGCAGTCGCAAAACAAATCCTTAAGGGAAGAAGTCAAACGTTTGGAGAGGGAAAACAAAAGCCATAAGGAACGGGAAGAAACCTTAAATACCGCATTGTTTCATTCGCAGCAGGTAATGGAGCAGATGAAGGAAAATGCTCAGAAAAGCGCCGATGTCATCATTGCCGAAGCCGAAGTTAAAGCTGAAAAAATATTAAACAATGCACACCATAGGCTTTCCCAGTTGCATGAAGACATCGCCGAATTAAAACGCCAGCGCATACAAATCGAAATTCAGATCCGCTCCGTCATTGAAAGCCATTCAAAACTCCTTGAACTGGGCAAGGCAGAAAGAGATGAAAAAAATGACGAGGATGGCAAAGTCAAACTGCTGAAACAAACCTATTCTTGATGACGTTGACTGTAAAAAACCGGATTTTCGTTGCCGTTGTCCGATTTATATATTATATGCATTATAGATTTTTCAGCAGGCATCCCTTTTTAAGCGACGGTTAAACACTGTTAACATCAGGAGCAACCCATGGCCAAAATAGATGCTTTTTTCAAATTGATGCATGAACAGGGCGCTTCGGACCTTCACCTCGTCTCCGGTCAGCCGCCGGCCTTACGGATTCGTGGAGATATGGAACGGGTTAAGTATAAAACGCTTGATACCGACGAATTAAGGGGCATGCTCTATGAAATTGCCCCTGAAGACAAGGTAAAGGTTTTTGAAGAGACCGGTGATGTCGACTTTGGATATGAAATCCCGGGGCTGGCCAGATATCGGGCCAATTTTTTTATGCAAAAATACGGGGTGGCCGCCGTATTCAGGGAAATCCCGAGTGAAATTCTGACTACGGAACAACTGGGTCTGCCGCCTGTCATTCCCAAGCTGGCGTCATTGCCCAGAGGGCTGGTACTGGTTACCGGTCCCACGGGAAGCGGTAAATCCACAACCCTTGCCGCCGTGATCGATGTCGCCAACAGAACCCGAAAAGACCACATTATCACCATCGAAGACCCTATTGAATTTGTACACCAAAGCCAGGGCTGCATTGTAAATCACCGTGAGGTCGGCATCCACACCCGAACGTTTAAAGCGGCCCTGCGGGGGGCACTCAGGGAAGACCCCGATATTATCCTGGTGGGAGAGATGAGAGACCTGGAAACCACGTCCCTGGCCATCGAGGCCGCGTCTACCGGACATTTGGTGTTCGGTACCATGCACACCCCCAGCGCCCCCAAAACCGTTGACCGGGTTATCGAAATATTTCCCGCATCTGAACAGGCCCAAATTCGT
>CAYTSY010000109.1:0-11195 GCA_964440555.1 uncultured Desulfobacteraceae bacterium | reverse complement strand
GGGAGGGCAATTCCGGCTCAACGAATTTTGAAAGCAGCTCCATGTCCTCCGCGCAGGAGGCGAGGATATGGCTGACCAAATATTTGATCAGCGCTTCCCCAAGCGCCATGTTTTCAGCAAGATCGCAAAACGCCATTTCCGGCTCGACCATCCAAAACTCAGCCGCATGCCGGCTGGTGTTTGAGTTTTCAGCCCTGAAGGTGGGGCCGAACGTGTAAACGTCCCCCAGGGCCAGGGCCAGCATTTCTGCAGAAAGCTGGCCGGAAACCGTTAAATTGGCTTCTTTTCCAAAAAAATCCAGGGAACAGTCCGTCTTTTTCATCGCGCCAGGCAGGTTGTCCATATGCATCGTCGTGACGCGAAACAATTCTCCGGCCCCTTCACAATCAGACCCGGTGATGATCGGGGTATGGATATAAAAAAAGCCCCGGTCTTTAAAGAATTTATGTATGGCAAGGGCCAGTTCGGAGCGGATTCTGAATATGGCGCCGTATTTGTTGGTGCGGGGCCGCAAGTGGGCGATGGTCCGCAGAAATTCGTCGCTGTGCCTCTTTTTTTGAAGCGGATATGTTTCGGGAGCGCCACTGATGATCGTGACGGTTTCAGCCTGGATCTCCCATTTTTGCCCCGATCCCATGGAAGGAACCAGGCGTCCGGTCGCCGATACCGCAGAGCCGGTGGAAATTTTTTTGATATCCGGATAATTGGCAAGACGCTCGGTTGTAATCACCTGGATGTTTTTCAGACAGGAGCCGTCATTGATCTCAAGAAAAGAAAGTTCTTTTGCATCCCTCCGGGATCTCACCCACCCTTTTATCATCACCGAATCAATGGGCGAAACAGCGTCATGCAACCGGAAAATTTTTGTTCTGTCCATGTCAAACCTCCTGAAATCCCTGGTCTTGTTTTTAGAAATGATAGCACCGGGGAGAATTGGGGGCAAGGGGTTATCCGTGCGGATGTGATAAAAAGCAAAACAAAGAAATGTTGACAGCCATAATTATCCTGTATTATGTATTCATAATTCGAACCATGATTCATGGTTCATTTTTTTTGGAGAAACGTGATGACGACAGAAATCCTTACCCGAAAGCAAAAAGAATTTTTGCGCCACAAAGAAGAAATTATGCAAACGGCATTGTCTCTTTTTTCCGAAAAAGGCTTCAATAATGTGTCCATGCAGGAAATCGCCGCAAAATCCGAATTTGCAGTGGGGACTTTGTATAAATTTTTTTCAACCAAAGAAGCCCTTTACAGCGAAGTGCTCAAGGAGAAAGTTTATGAGCTGCATTTTCTGCTGATCGAGGCGTTATGCAGTCCGGGCAGCGAGATAGAGCGGATGAAGAATTATCTTGAAAAAAAAATTCAATGGTTCAATGATAATATGGATTATGTCCGCCTTTATGTGACCGAAACGTTCGGGGTGGGGTTTATCGATAAGACGGAACTTGACCAGGTTAAAAAAAGGGTTCATGAAGAGCAGCTAAATGAGATCGGCAACTTATTCAAAAGCGGAATCAAGAGAAAAATTTTCAAGGATATGGATCCCCTCATCCTGGCTGTTGCGCTCAGTGGTCTTTCCAACGGAATTCTGTTTGAATTGATAGAAAACAGGGATTTCGGACCGTTTGATTCGGAAACGGTGTTAAAGATATTTCTTCAATCGGTATGCCATAACAGTTCGGATGAGATGGAATAAAAAAGTGAAAGGAAGCGTTATGGAAGGAAAATTTTCAGGTAAAAAAGCCCTTATTTTTACAATCATCGTCATCATTGCGCTGGTGCTTATTTTCGGGCTCAATGTCATGAGGGCGAGCCTCAAAACCGTGGAAAAAGAAAAAGCCCTTGACATCATCCCGGTAAAGGTCGATGCGGCAAAAAATATGGAAATGGATCAGATTCTGGAGTTGACCGGCAATATCCGACCCCGGTTGGAGGTCGAGGTGTCCTACAAAATTCCGGGTAAAACCATAGAAGATATTTTTGTTGAAACAGGAGACCGCATTCAGGCCGGTGAAAAAATCGCCGTATTGGAAAAGGAATCCATTGAAGCGAAGCGCGATCAGGTAAGGGCCGCGCTCGAATTGGCCCGGTCCAACGCCGTACAGGCGGAGACGAACCTCGATGTGTTGGTAAAAGATAAAAGACGGCTGGAAAATCTTTATAAGGAAAAAGCGGTTTCCAGACAGCAACTGGATCATATGGAAGCCCAGGTCAAAGCCGCATTTGAAACCAAAAAACTCGCGCAGGCACAGATAAACCAGGCTCAGGCCTCGCTCACGGAACTCAACGTCGCCTATCAGGACCATACGCTCGTGGCCCCGATCAGCGGATACGTATCCAAAAGGTATGTGGATAGAGGAGCGATGTCAACGCCGGGCGCGCCTGTTGTGCGTATATCCGATGAAGGTGTTTTAAAAATCGTTGTAT
Source organism: uncultured Desulfobacteraceae bacterium (assembly GCA_964440555.1). Classification (GTDB taxonomy): domain Bacteria; phylum Desulfobacterota; class Desulfobacteria; order Desulfobacterales; family UBA5616; genus CAYTSY01. The sequence continues at coordinate 8,765 of CAYTSY010000109.1, read as the reverse complement.
CGGTGACGGAAAAGGATTTTATTTACATCTCAAAAGGGCTGCCTGTAGAAATAGGCGTGGATGCGTATCCCGATAAAATCATAAAGGGGTCGGTGACGATTGTCGGTACGAATATAAACCCGACAACGCGGACCGGGGAGATAGAGATTCATATCGACAACGCGGACAGGCTGTTACGGGCCGGGATGTTTGCGCGGGTAAAACTTTTCCTTGGAAAAAGAAAGACAATCGTGGTCAACCGGGACGCCTTGCTGAAAATCCCGGGAACCGGCGGCTATTTCGTGTATGTCGCCGAAAGTGGGAAAGCGGTTCAAAAAAACATTGAAACCGGAATCAGCCAGGGAAATCTTGTTGAAGTGACGTCGGGGATCGTCCCCGGCGAACAGGTGATCATCACGGGTCAGAACCGGATCAGGGAAGGTGTGCAGATCGCTGTGGAAAAATCATGATGCAGATGGATTTCAATGGGGAGGTTGACATATGAATTTGCCGGAGTTTTCGGTCAAACAACCGGTGGCTACCCTGATGGTTTTTTTGGCAATGGCCGTGCTGGGCACGTTTTCTTTTACCCGTTTGAGTCTGGATTTATATCCGGAGATCGAGCCGCCGATCATTTCCATTGTCACCACCTGGCCCGGGGCCAGCGCCACCGATATTGAAACCGAGGTCACTGAAAAAATAGAATCCTGGGCCAATGCCATCAACGATCTGGATACGCTCCACTCACGGTCGTTGGACAACCTCAGCATCGTGACCTGTCAGTTTGACTGGGGAACGGACCTGGAGGTTGCCAGCAATGACATCCGGGATATGCTGGGATTTGTCAGGCGCGCACTGCCCGACGATTGCGAGGATCCCATTATCTTTAAGCTCAGCAGTGCCAATATGCCGGTGATGTATCTGAATATAACCGCGGACAAAAGCACGCCGCGCCTTTACTACCTGGTGGACAACCTGATCGGCGACGGTCTCAAACGTGTGCCCTGCGTCGGGGGGATTGTTCTTCACGGTGGATTAAAGCGCCAGATCAATGCCTACTTTGACATGGAGAAGATCGAAAAATTTCATCTGTCGCTACACCAGATCAACCAGATTCTTGCAGCCGAAAACTGGAATCTGCCGGCGGGCAACATCAAATACGGGAAAAGGGATTACTTTGTACGGGTGCCGGCCCGGTATAAAAACGTTGAGGAGATGAACGACACGGTTATCGGCAACTTTGAAAACCGGCCGGTTTATTTAAAAGACGTGGCAACGGTCAAAGATGACTTTGAAGAACAGGAGATGTACGCTTACGGCGATGGAACGCCCGGCATCCTGATGATGGTGATGAAGCAAACCGGCACCAATACCGTGGAGGTGGTCGATCGGGTTAAAAAACAACTGGATAAATTAAAAGAGGACCTTCCCTCGGACGTCAACATAAAGATCGCGATCGATTCCTCCGAGGATATCATCAAATCCGTTGTAAACCTGAGAAACGATCTTTATTGGGGGCTTTTTTTCGTCGCGTTGGTCACGATTGTGTTTTTACGCCAAGCCCGAACCGCCCTTATTATTATTTTCAACATCCCTTTTTCTCTCATCGTGGCCTTTGTGTTTATGTACATGTTCGACTACACAATTAATACCGTGACCCTCATGGCCATTTCCGTGTCTTCGGGCATGGTTGTGGACGACGGCATCGTCGCGCTTGAAAATATCGTCAATTATATCGAAAGAGGCAGGAAGGTGAAGACATCGGCGATGTTCGGTACAAGTGAGATGAGCCTCGCCATCGTCGCATCCACCATGACAACCATCGTTGTGTTTGCTCCCATGATGTTTGTCGGCGGCATCGCCGGGATTATTTTCAAGCCTCTTGCATTCGTGGTGGTGATTACGCTGTCCGCATCGCTATTGACCGCACTTATGTTGACGCCGGCGCTCGCCTCCATGTGGCTTATCCCCAAATCGAAAGCGCTGGAAAACAAAAACGGCGCATTTACGAAATTATACGCTTCAACGGAAAAAGCATTTAAACGGGTTGAAAATCAATACAAAGCGCTGTTGAACTGGGCCCTGTCCCACAGAAAAACGGTGGTATGGCTTTCAGCCGCCATATTTTTTTCCAGCCTGTCCTTTATCCCGTTTATTTCCACATCGTTTTTTCCGACCCGGGACACGGGGAATATCTCCATCTCTTTCCGGATGGAAGAAGGAACGCGGCTGGAAGAAACCGTAAAAGTTCTGGAAAACGCCATAAGCCAGGTCAACACGCTGATTCGTCCTGAAGAATTGAGAAATTACCAGGCCAGGGCCGGAAAAACCAAAGAGGGCATCTCGTCCGCTGTCGGGTTTGAAGAGGGAACCAATGCCGCTTCCCTGGCGTTTAAACTGGTTGACAAAACGGAACGGGAGCGGACGGTAAATGACATTGCCAAAGCGTTAAGGGAATATTTCAGTAAAATTCCAGGCATCATTCAGGTCAAAGTCTCTACCACCAGTTCAACGGAGAGCGCCATGCGGGGAGGACGCAAACCCATTTCCCTTGAAGTACAGGGATATGATCTTGAGCAGAACTTAAAGTTCGCCCGTGAAGTGGTGGCAACCCTTAAAAGCATTCCGGGAACGGAAGATGTGGCCATATCGCAAAAAGATCCCAGACCGGAACTCTGGGTTGAAATTGACCGGAAAAAAGCCTCGGATCTGGGCCTTAATGTCTTGTCCATTGCGGCGACGCTCCGGAATTATTTTTACGGGGTTGAAGCCACTGAGTATCGAGACAGCGGCGAGGCCTTCAACATCGTGACCCGTTTTTCGGATTATGATAAAAACCGGATTGAGAATTTGCAAAACGCCCCGTTGATGACGATGGACGGCCGCATCATCCGATTAAATAATATCGCCAAAATAAAAGAGGGTCTGGGGCCGATAGAAATTCAAAGAAAAAACCGGCAGCGAATCGTGTATGTTGAAGCGGATATTTATAAACGGGCCCTGGGGGACGTGGCGGCTGATATCCGCACGGAATTGGAAAGATTGGGAACGCCGCCGGGAATCACGGTTGAAATGGGGGGCGATGTGGAGGATCAGCAGGAAGCGTTTTTGGATCTGACATTGATGCTGATTCTGGGCATCACGCTGGTCTATATGATCATGGCGGGTTTATTCGGCAGTTACCGGGATCCGTTTATCGTCATGTTTTCCGTTCCCTTCGGCATCTCCGGGGTAATTATGGCGTTATATCTGACCGGCACTACATTCAGCCTTCTTTCTTTTATGGGGGTTATCATGCTTATGGGTATTGTGGTCAAAAATGCCATCATCTTGATCAACTATATCCATTTGCTGCGGAAAAGGGGCCTGTCCCTGATGGAGGCGGTCAGCGAGGCGGGAAGGTCACGGTTAAGACCGGTTTTGATGACGACCTTCACGACTATTTTCGGCATGCTGCCGCTGGCGATATCCACAAACGTCGGCTCGGAAGGGTGGAAGGCCTTGGGCATTACCATGCTGGGCGGGCTTAGCGTGTCGACCCTGATCACCCTGCTGTTGATACCGGTGATCTACTATATGTTTGAAAGGCGAAAGATCGTTAAAATATCGGGGTTTAATCACCATAAAGCAAAAGTGCCGGTCGAAAAGCATCAGCATAAAATAACGCCGGCGGACAAGACGGTATAGCCACCATGAAAATGTATTTACTCATCTATGACGCCAGTTTTGATGATGAAGTCAATGAAACCCTTGTTTCCTGTTGCGTCACCGGGTTTACAAAATGGAGCAGGGTTTTGGGCAAGGGAGAAAAATCCGATCCGAAAATGGATGATGAGGTATGGCCGGGGTACAACTGCACCATCATGATGGCTGTGGAGGAGGCGGATGAGCCGGATATCCAAAAAGCCTTAAAGCGCCTTTATGAGAGTCTGGGCGCCGGCGGCATAAGGGTTTACACATGGCAGGTGGACAAGCTCATATAGAACGCAGGGTACAGAAGTCAGAATTCAGAATGTAAAATCGGAAAGAATCCTTATTTTTTCCGACTTCCGACCTCAGTCTTCCATTATGCGGATTTTTTCCCAAGGGCTCTTTCCAGGTCGCTAAGCGCGATCATATAGCCATACAGGGCGCTGTAATAGTTGGTTTCCGCTTGCGACAGAAATGTCCTGGCGTCCAACACGTCGGTGGATGTGGCGATCTGCTCCTGGTACTGAAGGTTGGTAATGCGCCAGTTCTCTTTCGCCTGAATAAGGGATTCCCGGGAGGTAACGATGTTTTTATCCGACACCTCCAAGTTTGAAAAAGCGTTTTTAACATCCAGTTTGACGGCGTTTTCAGCGCTTTCGTACCGTTTCATCACCGCTTTTTTCTCATGTTTGTATCTCGCCACATCGGCCCTTGTTTTTCCCCCTTCAAACAACACCCAGTCCGCCTTCAGGATCATGGCCGACATGTATGTGCTGCCGAAATCGTTTTCCGTAGCCGCCGGATTATCCCCGGTTTGCTCATAAAAACCCGCAATGCCGACTTTGGGATACCAGGCGCTTTTCACAAGGCGTATGCCCTGATCAATGTTTTTTACCGCAAGGTTGAGCAGTTTGAGTTCAGGTCTGTTTTCCATGGCTTCATGAAAAAGGTCTTCCATCTGCAGTGAGGCCGGCAGCGGGAAGGAGGGTTCCGCTATTTGGGTTTCCTGGTTGACGTCGTAATCGAGCAGCGTGTTCAACGCCGCCGTAGCCATTAAAACGCCGGCTTTTGCTTTTTCTCTTTGTTGAACGACATTGGCCAGCGCAACCTGGGATTTCAACAGGTCATTGTAAGGAATCATGCCCTGTTTGTAATAATTTTGAGCGTCCCTTTCGTGGGACTTCAGGTTGTCGACGGCATCTTCCGCAACAGTTAATACCTTTTTCACCAAAAGAAGGGTATAATAAGATTTTTTAACATCCCGGGTCAGATCCAGGATCGTCATCTCTTTTTCGATCTGGGCTGAATGGATTTTCAGCTCTTTTAACCGGTACTGAGAGGTCAGCGCAAAGCCGGTGAAAAGAGGCTGGGACAGGGTTGCATTCCATTTATAGGTGTCTTGATTGCCGACGGTAAACGTCAGGGAGTCTCCCGGGACAACCGGTGCAAAAGGGTTGCTGAAGGACGTGGTCGGCGCTTCATTTAACCGGGTGTAGGAATACCCGGCCTCGGCCTTTGGGAAAAAATCCGCCCGGGCGCTTTTCTTTTCCTCCATCGCGCTTTGAAGCTTTTCCTCGGCCTCCTGAATAAGCGCGTTTCGCTTTACGGCGATCCGGATTGCTTCATCTAAGGAAAGAAAAGACTTATGGACATCCGGACCCGGTTCTTTTTTACCCGCCGCCTTGCCCTGGACTTTCATGCGGTCATCGATTTTGGCTTGCCGAAAGGCCTTTTCACAGATACTTTCCGCTTTTTTGATCAGCCGGGTCATCTCCCCGCATTTTTTCCGGGCGTACGCATAATCGCCATTTGTGAACAGCAGGTGAGTGTCTTTTATTGTCTGGCTCATCTTTTCGTTGAGCCGCATTTCCTCTGCATTCAGTCTGGACAGCAGACGAAGGTTGCTTTCAGCGTCAGAGGATTCCCCAACCACCAAAATCAGATCGTATTTCGAAGACCAGCGTAAAGGCTTCAATTCCGGATCATCCATCAGATCCAATACGATTTCCGATGCCTGGGCATGAGCGGTTTCAGTAAAGTACAAGGAGTTGCTTTCAATGTCGGAGCGAAGCGCATAATCAACGGCGTCTACGGCATAACCCATTTTTTCGATCTGCCTGGCCGACTTTTTTGCCGGGCCCAGATCCGGCGCCTTGCTGAGCACCTGGATTCGGATATTTTTTTTGCCGGTTTCGGGCAAGCGGGAGAGTTGCGGCGAGGCGCCGGCGCTGCCTGTTGAAGACACACATAGTTGCTCAAAACTTTTAACCGTATGTGAAAGTCTGCCGTAACGCTCCGTCGCCGCCATATAGTCTTTCCTCATATACAACTGATGGGCTTCGGCCAGCAGCGCTCCTGCCTCCACCGTCAGCTCGACGGCATTTTCTTTCCGGGCAGGCGGAGGTGTCTCGGTCCTTTCTTCCACATCTTCCATCCGACCTTGTGATTCGACGGCGACAAGAATGATGTCAAAAGCGGTAGGCCAGGTTAAAGGCTTTAATCGGATATCGTTGTCATTCAGAAGCGTTGCAAGCGCTTCTGCTTCTCCAAAGAAATTTGCGGAAAAATAAAGCGTATGCTGGGCAAAATTAGATTTCGGGGCAAGATCGATGGATGCCACGGGATATCCCAGGGTCTCCAGTTGTTCCGCCATGCGCCTTGCCGAACGGATATTCCCGTCGCCGGAAAGAACTTTTATTTTTATTTCTGATGGATTGCGCAAATGCGGCCGTGTTTTGGAGTCCATGGCGTTTTCAGGTTCAGACCATTGGGCCTCGTCCTCACTGCTTTGTGTGTTTGTCCGGCCGGCGCCTGCAACCGGGATAGCCGCAAAAAAAAGCAGCCATAAAAGGACGGTTGCCATGACGGTTATTCCAAATTTGGTTCTTTCAGATGTGATCGCGGGTCGATGCATTTTTATTTTCTCCTCAAAATGAGCATCGTTATCATGATAAGTCTTTGTTTGTTCAAATAAACTATGACAAAACGCCAATGAAAGTCAAACTTAAAATCATTTAAGCGTCAATTAAGGCTATGTAAAATCAGCGAACCGTCAGGCGTTAAACAGAAGGAAGCGCCGGTTTGCGGATTTGGCTTCCCAACAGGATTGAAATTGAGACTTTACAAGCAAACAAAGATAATTATATACAGGTCTCAAGGGGGATCACTTTTGACGGTTAAAACAGATCATTCCATGGTTGATGAAAAATTGGAAAATATTTTGCCCTTTGTCGACAAGCCGAGCCGGTATTTGGGGTTTGAAACAAATGCCGTGAAAAAAGCCTGGGATGAAGCGGATCTCCATGTTGCACTCGCGTTTCCGGATCTCTATGAGATCGGGACCTCTCATTTCGGACTTCAGATCCTTTATCATATCCTCAATAAAACAAGTAAGATATCTGCTGAAAGGGTTTTTGCGCCGGCCATGGATATGGCGCAGCGGTTAAGATCAGGCAATGTGCCGCTGCTTTCACTTGAGAGCCGTACCCCCCTAAAACGATTCGACATCATCGGCTTTAGTCTGTTATATGAGCTCAATTACACCAACGTGCTCATGATGCTCGATCTGGCCGGCATACCGTTTTTTTCATCTCAAAGGAACCTTTCCTTTCCGCTTATTATCGCAGGCGGGCCCTGCACCTGCAACCCGGAGCCGGTCGCGGAATTTTTTGACGCCATGGTCATCGGAGATGGGGAACAGGTGATTACCGGGCTTTGCAAGGCGTATCTGGCGTGGGCTTTTGAGGGGAAAAAAGACAAAAACGCGCTTTTAGAGCGCTGGGCGCAAATACAAGGCGTCTATGACCCTGCTTTTTTTGATGAAAAGGATTCGGGGAACCCTTTTCAATCCGTTGCACCGGACACGGATCACCCCCTTCGGATAAAAAGAGCCATTGTCGCCGACCTTGATCAGGCGTATTTTCCAGCCAAGCCGATCGTGCCCTTTTCCCGGCCCCTTCACGACCGGCTTCGTCTGGAAGTCTTTCGGGGCTGCACCCGGGGGTGCAGGTTTTGCCAGGCGGGCATGATTTATCGCCCGGTTCGGGAACGATCCCTGGAAAAGCTGTTATCTCTGGCTGAAACATCCCTGGCGTCAACCGGATATGAGGACTTGTCTCTGCTTTCCTTGAGCACCGGGGATTATAGCTGCATCACGGGACTGCTTTCGGCAGTGATGGAAAAAAACCGGGATCATCCGGTTGCTTTTTCACTTCCTTCGCTTCGCGCCGAAACGTTGACCCCGCAATTGATCTCTCTTATCCGCCAGGTCCGCAAAACCGGTTTTACCATAGCGCCTGAAGCGGGAAGCCAGCGGCTGCGAGATGTCATCAATAAAAATATTACCGAAAACGACATTTTCCATGCTGTTTCAGATGCGCTTGCCCTGGGCTGGCAAGTGATCAAACTGTATTTCATGATCGGCCTTCCCACGGAAACAAATGCCGACATTTCGGATATTGTTGCTCTTGTAAAAGGGTTAAGAAAAATCAGAACCGGCCATCGCAGGCCTTTTCAACTTAATGTAAGCGCCGCCGCCTTTATTCCGAAAGCCCACACGCCTTTCCAGTGGGAAGCTCAGGCGTCCTTGCATGAGTCCAAAGAAAAGATCGAGTTCCTTAAAAGAGAGTTGCATTTGGCCAAAATTCAGTTGAAGTGGCAAAATCCGGAAACCAGCCTTTTGGAAGGGCTGTTTGCCCGGGGAGACCGCCGGTTGTCTCGCCTGCTCGTTGCCGCCTATGAAAAAGGCTGTCAATTTGACGGATGGAGCGACAGGTTCAATTTTTCGCTCTGGCAGCAAGCCATGGAACAATCCGGTATTGATGCCGACGGCTATACCACTCGAAGACGAAACCCGGAAGAGCCGTTGCCGTGGGACCATATCGACATCGGCGTAACAAAATCGTTTTTACTTGAAGAAAGGGAAAAGGCTCTTTTAAAAACAACACCCACGCCGGATTGCCGGGTGGAAGGATGCTCCGGATGCGGCGTTTGCGATTTTAATGAAATCCGGCCCCGGGTGCATGCAGCAGCCCCGGACAATCCGGCAGATCCGCCGGAGCCCGCGGGCTTCCTCCTCCGGAAGCGTCCCTTTTTTG
>CAYTSY010000108.1:0-11223 GCA_964440555.1 uncultured Desulfobacteraceae bacterium | reverse complement strand
GCATGCTTTTCTTGCGTGTTGTGCCGGTTTGCAGATGGCCCATAGTTCGCTTCCTTGTTATTTCTTCTTCACCTTCCCCTGTTTTTTTAGCTTAGATACAATGGGGATACCCGTTTCACTTTTTCAAGAATCCTGGGGAGAATCTCTCCGGTCTTACCCTGAATCAGGTAATCTGATATATGCCCGGTTAGTAGAGTAGGTTCTGCATTCACCTCGATAATGGTTACTTTTCGTCCGGACCTGTCTGAGAAGTGGGTCCCAAAACGGTCCGCTCCGAACTTTGCAATGTTCGGTAAATCAGCAAAAGGATAGACTACCGCAGATGTTCCGCAAATCAACATCAAATCGCATTGTAACGCTTGGTTTTCGCTTCGGTTTCGACAATCTTCGGGAATTGGCTCGCCGAAAAATACACCGTCGTCTTTAATGATCCCGCCGCATTTACACTCGGGAGGCAGCTTGTGCTGGAGCGTAAGATTATCAAAATCGATCTCCTCCGGCGTAAAGCGCTTTTCGCACTCAATGCACCTGAATTTGTTAATACCGCCATGATATTCCACCACATTCGTATTCCCGGCCTTTGTATGCAGGCTGTCTATATTCTGTGTGAGAACGTATTTGAGAATCCCCATGTTCTCCAGTTCGGCTAAGGCATAGTGACCGGGATTGGGCAAAACCTTATTTAATTCGCCAAACGTTTCGAACATCCTTCTCATCGGGCTTTCCGGATCGATCCTCTCCTCCCAAAACTTGCGGGGATTAAGCCTGAAAATTTCATAGGCTTCATAGGCTTTTTTCTCGGCCTCCGGATCTCTGGTCCAAAGTCCGTCTGGCCCCCTGAAGTCGGGAATTCCTGATTCCGTGGACATGCCCGCTCCTGTTAAGGCAATCGCATGCCGACTCCTGACTAAATCGCCGGCGGCCCTTTCGATCAGATCTTTCACGGTAACCTCACTAGACAAAAATTAAAAGCGGTTAACTTTTAACTCAACTTTCGTACCCTATATTTAATACAATCTTATGCTGCTAAGGTTGAAAAAAAATCCGATATCTGTTCTTTCAAAAAATCGTTCGGAACCACTCGTTCGTCATTGTAGTCCATTTCAAGAAAAAGCGCAGGGATACCACAATCGAGGAAATATCTTCTCATCATTCCCGCAGCCCCACAGATGCTGTTACACCCCACATGCTGTGTAAAAATGATGCAGTCACAGTGAAACTGTTTAAATACCTTCATATGGAATTCAATCATTTTACGGGTATCAAAACGCATCAGCGACATGGTCATATCCAATCCCTGCCATGCATATCCTTCCAGCATGGTGTCAAGATTGCTCGTGTCAATGGGGGGAAGTATCGGTGTCGCCGATAAGGAAGAGGCCAGTACTGATGCTCCCAGCGTCTGCTCCATCCATGTGAAAAACATGGGATCAAAGTTGGGTGGGACATGAATCCAGAGCACCCGGAATTTTTCTTCCGTGGCTGGCGATATCCCCTTTTTCACGCGATCGACTACATCTTTATGAATCTGTTCGACAAATTTCGTATGCCGGAGGTGACCCGCTGAAGCAATAAAACTGTTATAGGCCATACCCCTGGCGGCTGCAGGATGAGGGCAGGGCCTGATTTGATAGGCGTCATATAAATCCAGCATGCATTCGTAAGCTTTATTCGATTCTTCGATCACTTCTTTAAATCGATCCGCATCAAATTTCGTGCACGTCACCTTCTCAAGGAACGGAATCAGATCATTTTTTATCTGCTTCCCGTACCAACGAGCAGCCTCTCTTCCATAGGTGTACGGTGCTTCGATATAAAGCATGGGGGCTTTTAACAGGCGTTTGATTATTGGGTATGCAACCCGTGTTCCGTCACAAGGTGCGGAGGAAGCGACAAAAAAGGCATTTTTCGGAAATTCGTCTTTTAAAGCTGCGCCTATGATGAATCGATCCGTCGAGCAAACATCGGAGGGCACTCCTGCCCCTTCGGCAGCTTCTATAAAATCACAAAATACGTTTTTCATATTCGCCGTAAAAAATCCGGGATACGTTTCCAGACAAAGCGGCACACAATCAAAGGCGTAAAAAATCTGCGGGGTCAATCCGAATTCGAACAGCGCCACTTTATGCCTGGTGCTGTTCATGGCTTCGGCGATATGCTCCACCCTGGCGATAAGATCTTCAATCGCTAAAACCACCAAACGGGTATCGGCATCGCTTATGGCACTTAAGAAGTGGATCCGCGGCTTCAGAATATCGGTGACCAGCGCCATAGTTCTTTCAAAAGGTTTCCCCATGGTTTTTCCTCTTTCTTTTTTATGCCTGAAACGCCTTTTAAACTTTTGCAGATTCAGGCAGGCGTAAGGTTTTGAGAACCTCATGCGTGTCGTCCGCTGTGAAACTGAAACGATCGCCCAAAATTGTTTTTACTTGCTCTAAGTCCAATTTTTTCAGATCCTCCTATTAAATTTTAGTTTGTCTGTCGGGGAAACCCTACAAATCTTGTGGGGAAAGTTTGATTTTTCAAAAAAAAGGGTTGGAGATACTTCTTTTTGTTTATTGCCGAAGCTGCAAATAGGCTTTCCCTAAATCAAATGCATGGCCGATAAGCCTGCCGATGCCATGGTAGGTTCGAATTTCTGGTCCAAAGATGAGGGGCCTGATTTTTTCCAAATCGGGACGCCCGTCCTTCAACACCTCTTCATCTGCTTTTATGTCAATGACTTCACCGACAAAATACGTGTGAAGGCCGATTTCGTGGTAATGAATCAATTTACATTCCAGGACAAGCGGAAACTCTTTAACATAAGGGGCATCCACCACATCGCTTTTTATCGGGGTTAGGCCAACCTTTTCAAGCTTGTCCACATCCCTGCCGGACACCATCCCAAAATAATCGGCCTCTTTTGCATAATTTTCAGAAGGGATGTTTACCGTGAAAGCCTTCCTCTCAATGATGTTGCCGTATGTGTAGGTCGCTTTTCTTAGCGACACGGAAATACATGGCGGCTTGGAGCAGCAAATACCACCCCAAGCGGCGGTCATGACATTGGGACGGTTGTTATCGCCATAAGTGCCTATGCACCAGACTGGTGCAGGATAGGCCATAGTCTGCGGTCCAAGTGATTTTTTCATAATTTAAATTTCCTTTTTTGAGTGGTTCCAGTGTCAAATCTTGCATGTAGAAAATACCCTGATGCATCAATATTATAAATGCAGGTATTGCCCAGCTTTTTGATCAGGATAGCGCTTAGTGATGCGAATCGTCTATTCCTATTCTCATGCCATCCAGCCAGAAGGCAAGTCCTGTGATCACCGCATACGTGACCAGTAATTGCGCACTCAATACGTTCGTGTCGGATGGCAGCGGCGTATACACTGAAGCGATGAATATAACGCTAATCAACAAACATAAAATCGTCTGACCCCATCGCGAGAAGAACCGCGTGATAATTCCGCCAGGCTTGGATGCAGTACTCCGCATATAGATCCATAATCCGCTAAACAGTACTCCGATTTCCAGCAGAAGCGCCGGCCAGCGGTATTGCCAGAGCCCGAGACCGATTTTATATCCATCCCACCAGATCGGCAGATCGGCAACGTGCATCAGGATATCCACGGCAAAATGGGAAAATGTGCCCACGGCCAGGATGGTGGCCATACGCAGTCTCGATGTTGCATGTTGAACCGGCAGAAAATAAAACACAAGGAAGGCCAGTCCTGCCCAGAAGAAAGCCATCGGCAAACTATGGGAATATGGATAAAAATATATATCCACGGGAACTACCTGCGTGAATCCCTGTGTTATGCGATACTTTTCAACACCAAGCAACGACAGGGTATGATGGATGATGTCGATTAAATGTACCGATAAAACCAGCCACCCCAAAGATATTTTGCGATCGAACCTTTTAAGAGCGTAGCCTACTCCATAATGCCCTATAATCATACTGCACCTTCCGAAAAGTAATTTTTTGATAAAAACTTACTTTCATTGGAAGTGAGTATAAGGAAGCCACGCTTGTATGTCAATGGAATATCGCCACAAAACGTAGTGCGCGGCACTGCATCCCAGGCACCTGTCACTGAAGAAAACATTATAAGGGATCAGTCGGAAATTATGAGCGCGAAGGATTTTCAGAGCGTATCAGTATATGTTGCTATGGCATTGTTGAAATCCATGAAAGGAGCGGTTCTTGAAAGTGGGGTAAAACATGCTCTGGAAATGTTGACCGGTTCATTGAAACCCACAGAAAAAATCAGACTTCAGCAATTCAACCGGAAAATCAGATTCACGGGATTCGGAAGGAAGGATTATTCCGGACAGAATGACGTACTTGCAGCAATTTTAAAAGGATTGATTCATCAGACCAAAATCCAGATCCTTCATTATTCCCATGGTTCCGGGAAGGAAAAATATCATATTATCCATCCCTATACCCTGTTGCTTCACCGGGATTCTTTATATCTCCATGCTTATGTTGAAGGATATGGGGAAACCAGAACGTTTATGATCGATCGGATAAATGAAGCGGTGGCCCGGGATGAAACTTTCAAATATCCTGCCAAATATAATCCGGATGAAATTACCGATGGGTCGTTTGGAATTTTTAAAACGACCGATGATATACCTGAAAAAATCAAGATTCGGTTCAAGGAAATTTTATGGGAATATCTGACGACCTGGAAATGGCATTCGAGTCAGAAATTTTCACCGGTGAAGGATGGGTGGTTTGCCATGGAGGTTGAACTGGCAAATGTGGATGAATTTATTCCATGGGTTTTGCAATTTGGAAGTGATGCGATCGTGGAGGGACCGGAAACAGTGAGGGGTAGGATGAGGAAGGAATTGCGGATGATGGTGGGGGAGTATTCATAATGTTATTCCGGTAGTTGGAAATGGTGTTTCGGAAATCGTTTCAGACGGTAATATTTTTTAAAGAACGCTCGCTCTCCTGCCTCTCTATATCTGTTTTTCCTTGAACCTTCGTGTTCCCCGACAATTGGGATTCCCGTGTTTTCTTATCATGATGAGGCCTTCCAAGGTATTTGGACGAAATCATGACACGATATTTTTAGCCTGTGAAAATGCTGTTTATTGAGCGCTTAGTCGGCAATTAGATGATGACAAAATAAAACGGCGGTTAAAGAAGAAAATTGGCCTTCCTCAACCGCCGTTTTTTGAATCTTATATAAGCGCCATTGTCCGGCAAAAGGCAGCGATATGTTCTGCATTGACTCTATGCGATTAGTATCGGGTAAATTCCGGGAAGGCATGGCCAATCTATACGCTCTGATATCACTGGAGGCGCCGGTTTGACCACCTGAGATTATTTTTATCAGTGCCATATGACCATTCTGCCGTTTATCTTAACCCTGCAACCTTTTGCAAAATATAAATGGCCTCTTCGATTCCAATTTTGTCGTCGCCGTTTATTTCCGCTTCGGCATGGATATCTGCTGAATTCATGTCCGCCATAGCTTTGAGTGCTAAAATCGCATCCACCAAATCAACATCGCCATCGTTATCCAGATCGCCGGGGATGATCGGATCATTGGGGAAATTATCCTTACAATCCAATATCCTGTCTCCATCGGCGTCTGAATCGGCCACACCACATCCACAGACTCCGGCTGTCGTCTTGTTCGGATCGCTGTCGCATTCATCCATGCAGTCGGGCGTTCCGTCAAGATCGCCGTCTGTTTCCGGCATACCGCACCCGCAGACTCCCGGGTTGATTTTATCCGGGTCGTCCGGGCAGGCGTCAATCGCAAAAAGACTCAGTGTTGCTAACCGTCCTGGTGCGGCCAGGGGTGTCACTTTCAGGGCGCAATTCACCGATCCAAGGCCTGTTACGGTCCAGACAAAGGATCCGTCATTTTCGGTTTGGGCGATATCCGATTCAAAGGTTTTCCCACCGTCCAGGGATAATGAAATGATTACATCTCCGCCAAGATCCCGGGTACTCCAGGTAATCTGCATTTCATCGTCGGTGCGCCATTGGGAGGCTTGTATTGGCGATGAAATGACTATCCGGCCCATTATTCGAAGCTGCCCGCCGCGAACTGCGCGGACACTATAGGAGCTATATTTGATATATCCGCCATCTCCGCCGTTTTTGAAGTATAAATAACAGGCACGGTAAGGGTCGTCGATGGATGTGGTGGACGACCAGTAATTGGATGGCTGGGTATCAGGAAAAAATTCAGGATTGACGGCTGGGCTACTTTTTGACAGGTCTACAATGGAAGCCAGCTCCTTAATGGTAGGCATCCTCCAGTCTGAATATCCACCAAGGGACAAATTTTCACAGTATGAGAGTCCCTGAGCCCATGTGTAAGTTCCAGACGCTGAAGCTTGCTGCCACATGAGGCCGGTGGTTGGGTCTGTTATCGTTCCATCCCCGTTGACCACGAAATTATTAAAACCCCCAGACACTCCGCCTCTGACGGCCTGGACATATCGGTTGCTGTTTTTAAAATTTGAGTAATGGGCGCGACCGTCCCAAAAGTTCATGCACCATACCTGGACGGGAGCTTCGACCCAGGAATCAGACGACCAGTCAGTGTCATCTGTGTAAGGGAAAATAGCTTTTGTTATGGCCGGTCCGCTTCTACTGTAAACTGCGATGGATCGGAGTTCCTTCAAAGTCGGCAACCGCCAATCCGAAAATCCTCCAAAACCGGCGAAATTCAATAGATGAATAAAATCGTCGGTATCGGTTCCATTTCCGGGCGTGCCGGCAACTCCGCCGTTGGTGGACGGATTGCTGTCGTACCAGGTGTATACGTTGTCCGCATCATGGGAATTACTATAATCGGCCACATTATTATAGTTTTTCTTCGCCTCCCAGAGCAATCCGGTGTTATTATCCCGAATGATCGCCCAGACGGTTGCATCGCTGGGCAGTTCATTGCCGTTTTCATCCAGCTTAGTGTACGATGACGGGTTAATGGAGTAATTGCCATCCTGACCATAAAAGGGTTCTCCGGGTGAAGGGCACGGGATCTCGGTTCCATCCTCATGATAGCATTTCGTCAGTCCTGTGTCCGGAACGGCCCCCGCGAAGGCAATTTCGATAAATACTGTAAGGAAAAGTGCAAGGGATAAAGTCATAAAAACAGTACGGCAGGAAATCCCATTCCACAACATCCATTGACGCCGTGTTGAAGCCATCATTTCCACTCCTCTCAAGGATTAGGTTGCGATCCGCAGGATGGATAGAATCCTTCCTCCTTATTCATATAACGAAGAGCGTTTTTCCATTGTTGCGCAAAAGGAAAATTGCCTTGCATTTTTGTTAAAGGGGAAATATCAACTTTATTCAACTCAATATTTTTTACTTTTCCAGCACCTCATAAATGTTGGTCGCAACCTTGAAGTTAACCCCTAAAGCATCAAAATGGGCCTGACCACACTCAATTTTCTTGTTTTCAGTATCTCTTCGTTTGGCAGTATCATAGGTGCTTTTGGTTTCACGCACCAGATACAGCTTTGCCCCATTTTCAGTTGCAATCGCCCAATCCGGATTATACGTGCCAAGGGGTGTGGGAATGGCAAACCATCGGGGCAATTTGCAGAAAAATTTGACGTTTTCACTGGCATCCAGTTTCTCCGCTATATCCCTTTCTATCTCAGATTCATAGAGGATGTAATCATATGGCGTGCGGTTATCTCTGCTCCGGATCACATACAGACGGTTTAAGTATTCCTCTATTTCCGGTTCCTCGAAAAGGCGCATTTCGTAATATTGGCCCTTGATCTGCTCATACTTGATGCCATCAACCACCATTTCATGAAGGGATCGGTTGATGAGTTTGGCGGTTTCCGTCATAAATGCCTGCGGATTTACCGTAAACTCCTTTAATCGACCGGACTGTTTCAGGATTTCTACGAGCGTCACCCGCGTCAGTTCTGTTTCACGCTGCAAAAAAGCCAGAATATCCGGCAGGTAGCGATGGGTCTTGGCGGTGACGGTTTTGCTGAAAAGAACACGTTCTTCTTCAATCCCCCCATGGGTGATATCCATTTGCGTTTTATTGATGAAAATTTTTACCGATTGTATCGCCTCCATTTTTTTAATCTTTTCAACGGCGCGGTAAATAAGGTCGCTTGTGTCAAATTCAACACTGTATCGTGTCTTTTTGTTAATTTTGTCCCAGAGCGCCTTGAAATCTTCATTGAGTTCAATACGCTTGTTGTATTTGAGCGTTTTTCGCTCTCTGGCATTTACAATGCGGTTTTTGAAAATATATCGTTTCATCTCATCAATAATGGCCGGGCGCATGGGTTCAAATTCAGGGGGAAGTTCCAGCCTAAACCCTTCTTTTGCCGGATTGAATTTGTCGGTAATGTCTCCAAGATCGTTTACATACCCTTTTTCCTTTAATGCATTCCAAATGCGGCCGGATGTTTCCTGACCGATTTCAGCGCCGGATTTATCATCCACCAGTTTGGCAAAAACGATTTTTTCAATGCGCCCGAACTTCATCTGGCAGTCATTTTCGATATCCTCCTGCAAGCCGCGTGCGTATTCTTCAAATGACTCACTGGCAATCACCGTGAGTTTGTTGATGTTCTCATCAAACACCCGCTCGCCGTCCTGGTTCACCGGCAACCGCAAGCCGCGCCCAAGCGTTTGACGGCGTTCCCGTTCGGCGCCCATTTCCCGGAGGGAGCAAATCTGGAAAACATTCGGATTGTCCCATCCTTCCTTTAATGCCGAATGGCTGAAAATAAATCGCAGGGGCACCTCCATGGATAACAGCCGCTCCTTATCCCGCATGATCAATTCATAGGTTTCCTCATCCGCCTTTGTCGCACCCCCGGTATCTTTCAAATTCACGATTTTCCCGGCTTTTTTATCTACGGAGAAATAGCCGTCGTGCACCTCATCAACGGAAAACGGGAGCACGCCTTTGTATAATGATTTTTCTGATATTTCCCGAAATGCCTCCTCAAACCATTTTGCAATTTTCCCTTTTTGCGGAATCCCGTCTTCATCATACCAGCGGTAATTGGCCACCCTATCGATGAAAAAAAGGGATAAAACCTTAATGCCTTTGTCCTTATATTTTTTTTCCTTTTTAAAATGCTCTTCCACAGCCTGACATACCTGTTCCTTTAAAACCTGATCCCCCATCCCGCCTTCTTCCTGGCGAACCTCAAGTATCTTGCCGTTGGCGAATTCCACATGTTCAAGTCCTGGTTCAGCGCAGATATTGGTGACGATATACCCGTCATATCCGGGCCGATTTGTCTGCTGGCTGATATCCGTGCCTTGTTTTAGCGTTATTTTCTTCTCTTTTGGCCCGGTTTTGGTATCTTCGTGAATCGTTGCTTTTGCATGGGGAATTTTGGCGTTTTTGGCATACCCGATGCTGTCGAGCCGCATAAACACCCGATTGAAATTTTCCTGAGATTGAATGGATGCCGCTTCAATCTGTTTGACCAGCCGCATGTCATAGGCCCGAATGGGATCGAGGTTGTAAAGCAGATTGTAAGGATTGATATGTGTGGCTGAATACCGAAGGCATAAGAGCGGATTTAAGTTTTGACGGCCTTTTGCGATTTTGGGGTATTGTCCACACTCTGAGGCTCATCAATAATAACAATGGGATTTGTTGCCTTCACATATTCTATCGGCCTTCGACCGGACATTTTATCCTGTTCCTGATGAATGATATTGAGTCTCTTTCGTTGTTCTTCAGTCAGTTTGGAATAATCTTCAATATCCCCCGCATCCTTCTGAAACGCCTGGATATTGATAATCATGATCTGAATTTCATTGCTCACGGCAAACTGACGCACTTTGCTCAAGTCTTTTGAGTTGTAAACAAAATGATCAAAGGCAACATTGTCGTATAGCCCTTTGAAATGCTCCCCCATCAGATTTATAGAGGACAATACCCCTTCCCGGATGGCCACGGACGGCACCACGATAATGAATTTATTAAAACCGTATTTACGGTTAAGCTCAAAAAGGGTTCTCAAATACACATAGGTCTTGCCGGTGCCGGTCTCCATTTCAACAGAAAAATTGGGAAACGGATATGCATCGCCTTTTTCAATCAGGGAGCGGGACTTGGCAATATTGTTCCGCTCTTGAACAACATGAAGATTTTTCAGCAATTGATCGCCATCAACCGTCAACAGGTTGCCAACGCCGAGTTCCGTAAACAGATGCATCTGCCCCTGAGATATGGCACTCAGCTCAAAGGTGCTTTGCCTGGACGGCATCCCTTCAAACAAATCAACCACAGCGGCAGTAGCGTCATGTTGATATTCAAGCGTGGCGTCAAACTTGAGTTTCATTCCCGTTTCCCTTTATTCATGTCGTTCGTATTCCCGTTTTCCGCTTGCTGCGTTAACGGTGCAAGAATATGCCGGGCTTCAAGTTCCCGCTGCAATTGCTGTTCCGTGGGCAAAATTCGCAAATATTTAGAGGCAAAAAGCTGTTCACTGTCCTTCAGGACGGAATACCTGACCATGGTTTCATCTTTGTCGGCACAGAGAATGATGCCCAGGGTGGGGTTGTCATCATGACCCCGCTTCAGTTCGTCAAACAAGCGTACATACATGTCCATCTGTCCAATATCCTGATGGGCGAGCTTATCGGTTTTCAGATCGATCAATACAAAGCATTTGAGCAGGTAGTTGTAAAATACCAGATCAACATAAAAATGAGTGGTTTCGGTGCTGATGCGAAACTGCCGGCCCACAAAAGAAAAACCTCTGCCCAGTTCCAGCAGAAAGTCCCGCAGCTTGCTGATGATCGCGGCTTCAAGTTGGGTTTCATGTTCTTTTTCACTTTCCGGCGTTCCGAGAAATTCCAGCACATAGGGGTCTTTGATAAAATCATGTATTTCGGATTTTTGAGCGGGCAGCGTTTTGGGCGAAAACCCCTTGGGGGTTGAAAGCAGCCGCTGAAAGGTCGCTGTTCGGATTTGACGTTCCAGCTCTCGTACCGTCCAGCCTTGTTCCGTGGCCTCCCTCATGTAATACTCACGCGCCGCTTCATCACCTACCCGCATAATCAACCGGTTATGGCTCCAATTCAATTTGCTGCACAGTGTGTAGCATTTTTCAAAGTCAGGCCAAGTCAGGTAAAATTGTCTGAAATTGCGAAGGTTGGCATAGGAAAATCCTTTCCCAAACTCGGCAGTCAGTTCGCTGGATAAGGCTTGGAGCAATCTTTCACCATAAGCCGCTCTCGACTCTCCC
>CAYTSY010000107.1:8270-11295 GCA_964440555.1 uncultured Desulfobacteraceae bacterium | reverse complement strand
AAGCAAAGATATACAAAACCGCCTTGTCACGATTTACGATTTACGATTAACGATATAAAAAGGATTGGACAGCATGTACGTAGCGGGCATCGATATTGGATCGGCTGCAACCAAGACCGTTGTATTAAATGGAAAAAACATCGTTGCATCGCATATGATTGAAACCGGCCCCCAAAGCCGCGCAACCGCAGATGAAGCCATGAAAGGCGTTCTGGCCAAATGCGGACTTTCAATGACTGATTTGAAATACATTGTGGCCACGGGGTATGGCCGGATCAATGTGCCTGCGGCAAATGAAATCATCACCGAAATCGCCTGCCATGCCAAGGGCGTTCATGCGGTCTTCCCGGATGCCCGGACGATATTGGATATGGGCGGGCAGGATTGCAAGGCTATTCGTATTGACGAAAAGGGCCGGCATATCGGGTTTGCCATGAACGATAAATGTGCGGCAGGCACGGGGCGCTTCCTTGAGATTATGGCCCAGATGTTGAAAGTCCCCCTCGAGGAAATCGGCCCCCTGTCCCTTGAAGCCGATGAAGACCTTAAGATCAGCAATGTATGTGTTGTTTTTGCACGATCTGAAGTGGCCCGGCATTTGCGCCGCGGCGTCAGCAAGGCTGAAATTTTGGGCGGTCTTCATGCGTCAATTGCGGACCGGGTTTATGGGTTGTTAAAACGGGTGGGAATTGAAGCCGATTTTGTCATCTCCGGCGGCATCGGAAAAAATATCGGAGTCGTGAAGCGGGTTGAAGCGAAAGTCGGTCTGCCCGCCCATATCTCTGAAAATCCTCAGATCATCGGCGCGCTGGGCGCGGCCTGTTTTGCCTGGGAAAAGGCGGTTATAAAAGATCAGTTATGAGTGTTGGGTGTTGAGTTTTGGGTTAAAATGATATTGGACAAAAAGGGGCAGCGATGGATTTCAAGTCTTATTGCCGTGACAAACTGGTTGATGCCCGGGAAGCCGTATCAAAGATAAAGAGGGGAAGCCGCGTATTCATCGGTACGGGCGCCGGGGAACCGTCCTGCCTGATCAAAGCCATGATCGACAACAAAGACCTCTACGATATCATGATATATCAGATGCTGTCGTGGACTCTGGCCGATTACATCGATGATGAAGATTTTTTAAATCGGTTCTCCTTAAAACTTTTTTTTATCAGCAGCAATATGCGTGAGGCGGCCTTTCAGGGCAAGATCGACTATATTCCCGCCTATATATCAAAAATTCCGACGCTCTTTGCCACCCGGCAAATCGGCCTTGATGTGGCGCTGATCCAGGTCAGCCCGCCGGATGAATTCGGTTATTGCAGCCTGGGCATTTCTGTGGATATCACCCGCTCGGGAATGGAAAATGCAAAAATGGTGATCGCCCAGGTAAACCCGAAAATGCCCCGGACCTTCGGCGCCACCTATGTTCATGTTGATGAAATCGATTATCTGGTATGGCATGAAGAACATCTGGTAGAGACCCTTCGCACCGGAAGGAGCAGGGAAAAAGAGGTAACGGAAAGAATCGGTCATTATGTATCCCAGCTCGTGGATGATGGGTCCACGCTTCAAATCGGTTTTGGGTTTCTTCCGTTGTCCATTTTACGTTACCTGGATGAAAAGAAAGATCTGGGCGTCCATACCCAGATGATCACCGACTCCTTCCTGCCGCTGTTTAAAAAAGGCGTCATCAATAATCGAAAAAAAACGCTACTTCCCGGCATGGTCGTGGCTTCCCTGTGCATGGGGAGTGAGAAAATTTATGAATACGTCGATCGCAACCCCATGTTTTATTTCCGCTCCTCGGATTTCGTCAACGACCCGATTCAAATTGCCCGGAATGATAATATGATTTCCATCAGTTCCGCTCTGGAGGTTGATCTGACGGGGCAGGTCTGTTCGGATTCCATGGGTTCTCTGTTTTACAGCGGGATCGGCGATCAGGTTGATTTTTTACGGGGTTGTTCCATGTCCAAAGGGGGAATTTCCATCATTGCCCTGCCTTCTACCGCTAAAAACGGAACGGTTTCCCGAATTGTACCGTCTTTAAGCGAGGGCGCGGGTGTGGCCACAACCCGGGGGGATGTCGATTTTGTCGTAACCGAATATGGGATTGCGGCACTTCAGGGCAAGGGAATTTATCAACGGGTTATGGAACTGGCGCAAATTGCTCACCCGGACTTTCGCGCCGAGCTGATCAATTCCGCCAAAAACAGGCGGTACATTTTTGCGGACCAGCTTCCCCCTGTTCAGGAAGATCTTTTGTTCATCGAAAAATATAAAAGTACGATTTCCCTGAAAAACGGAAAAACCTTGGAGGTCAGGCCGCTGCTGCCTTCGGATGAATTTGCTTTCAGGAATTTTTTTTATTCCCTCCAGGAAAACACGATTTATCTGAGGTTTTTTTATGATATGAAGCTGTTTTCCCATGAAGTCGTCCAGATGGAGTGGGCCAAGGTGGATTATCGAAAGAATATGTCCCTGATCGGATTGGCAAAAGTAGGGGGCCACAAAGAAATCAAAGCCATTGGCTCGTACGCTCAGGGTGAAAATGAAACGGCCGAGATTGCCTTCGTGGTGAGCGAAGAATTTCAGGGCATGGGCATCGCGTCCCGAATGCTTGAAAAATTGGAAAGCATTGCAAGAGAAAACGGCTATAAATGCTTTGCCGCATCCGTGATGAAAGAAAATATGGCGATGTTGCATGTATTTCGAAAGCAATATCCCCATGCGGCCATTTCCTTGACGGAAACCGATGAATACCGGGTTACAATGAATTTTGACGATCAGATCCATGCGGAGCGTACAATCAGCCAGGAAATAAAAGATAAAATCGCATTGGATTTGAAAAACAGGGTGGAAAATGCCTTTTCAAAAGCATTTTGGAATGATTTCAATAAAATAGATGATATTGACCGGATGGTTGAAAGGGTTTATCAGGAAGAGATCAATCCGGATCATGCCATACACGAAATTGTTATGAAATGGCTTGCTGAGAAACCGGTAAAATAGCCATCAGTCCATGGCGCAGAGT
>CAYTSY010000107.1:0-8260 GCA_964440555.1 uncultured Desulfobacteraceae bacterium | reverse complement strand
TCGCCCGCAGAATACAGCCGACGCTCTTCTTCCGTGGAAACGATCAGGGGCGGGACAGCGATTGGTTTTTGGTTTTTGTCCAGTGCGACAAAAACGAAATAGGCGGTGAGCGCCTCCCATCGCTTCGACGTCAGAAGATCTTCAGCGTCCACTTTGACCTGAACTTCCATGGACGATGTCCCGGTATAGGTCAGTTTTGCTGTGACAGAGACGTAATTTCCGACGCGGATCGGGTGATGGAAGTTGATGCCTTCAGCCCTCAGCGTCACAACCGGAGATCTGGCGTGGCGGACGGCGGCGACGCCGGCGGCGTTGTCCATCAGTTTCATGATTTCGCCGCCATGAACAAAAATTCCGCTGGGATTGGCATGGGAAGGAAGCATGACGCTCGACAGGGTTGTCAGCGACTGATCCGGGGTTTTGCCTTTTGCAAGGTCGCCTTTTAATGAATTCATTCGTTGGCTTCTTCTTATGTGACAGGTTCTTGGAAGATGGATATTTGTGGCAGGATAGTACGAGAGACGAAATAAAGTCAACATAGAGGTTGAATAAAATCAACTATTTTAAATCAATCAAGTGAGGAGGTTTTTATGAGTCAAAAGGAATGTGCAATTGTCGGCCTGGGCTTTACTCCTCAGGGAAAATGTCCCGACTGGACGGTTCGGGAACTTTTTCTTGAGGCCAGTACAAACGCCATCGCCGATGCGGGCATGAAACCCCACGACATCGACGGCATTCTGGTGGAATTGTGCTGGACGGACCCGATGACGCAACACTGGTCCCTCCAAATGGATTTAGGCATCCCGGAACTTTCACTTTCCGCTGCTTACGATTCCATGGGTGCTTCACCCGGGTGTCAGATTCAACTTGCTCAGTGGGCCATTCAAAATGGAATCTGTAAAAATGTGTTGTGTGCGTTTGTTGAGAAATCAGCCACTGCACCCGCGGTGCCCTACAGAAGCAGCGCAGGGCCGGGAATGGCCTATGGCCTTCACGGCGCCATGCACGGAATCGGCATGGCGGCCATGCGGCATAAGCTGCTTTACGGCACCAAAAGCGAACAGCTCGGAGAAGTGGCGGTAACGTTCAGAAAACACGCCAATTTAAATCCAAAAGCGCAAATGTACGGACGGCCCATGACCCTGGAAGATCACCAGAATTCACGGATGGTGGCGGAACCGTTGCGTTTGTTTGACTGCTGTCTGGTTTCCGACGGTGGACGGGCTGCCGTGATCACGTCATCGGACCGCGCAAAGGATTGTCCGCAACGCCCGGTTTACATTATGGGCTTTGGTCAGGGACATGTCAAAATGGATCTGGTGGAAAGAAATACCCTGGTGGATACCGGGGCCCGGGTCTCCGGGGCACATGCTTTCAGAACCGCCGGCATTCAGCACAAGGACATCGATGTGCTCGGGCTATACGATGCCACGACCCATAACATCATCACCCAGCTTGAAGAGATGGGGTTCTGTGAACGGGGAGAAGGCGGTGCGTTTGTGGAAAACGGAAGACTGGGGCTGGACGGTGAATTCCCCACCAATACATCCGGCGGAATGCTTTCCGAATCCTACCTTCAGGGGTGGACCGGAATTCCAGAAGTGGTCAGCCAGTTAAGAGGCGACTGCGGCGAACGCCAGGTAAAAGATGCGCAAATCGGACTTGTTACCAATCAGGGCGGGTTTATCGCATTTCATTCAACTTTAATTTTACGGAGGTGATCGATCATGACAAATGCATTTCCAAAGCCTGAGCCCGGCATCACACCTGAAACCAAACCCTTCTGGGATGCGGCCAAAAACAAGGAATTCATGCTGGTAAAATGTGCGGACTGCGGGTTTTTCAGAAATCCGGTTTCCATCACGGCGAACATCTGTCCCGAGTGCGGGTCGAGAAAACCGGGCCAATGGGTCAAGGCCAGTGGAAAGGGAAAGGTCCATACCTATACGGCTGTTCATCGGACATTTCATCCCGCGTTTGAGAAAGAACTGCCCTATATACTTGTGATTGTGGAACTTGAGGAAGGACCGCGTTTTTTGTCCAATATGCGGGAGGCCAAACCTGAAGACATGAAACTCAACCTGCCGGTTGAAGTAATCTTTGAGCCGCTTACTGCGGAAATTAACTTACCGTACTTCAGACCGGTCAAATAGGATACTTTTTTTGAGTCGTAACGCGTAAATCGTAAATCGTGACAAGTAACATGCTGAAATCACTTCGTCACGATTCACGATTTACGGCAATAATCAGTTAGCAAAGGGCGGGCAGACGGTTATTTTCCATCAAAAGATGGAAACTTCTGTTCAGGTTTATATCCGGCATCAGGTTTTAAGACGCATGTGACCGGATGGATCCCCAACAATCAATCAAGGAGGAAGATATGGAATTTAATGACATCATCGTTCAAAAAAAAGATCATTTGACCATCGTCACCATCAACCGGCCGGATGTGATGAACGCCGTAAGCCCGATTACCGGGCTTGAACTTGAAAAAGCATTTGACGATTTCAATCAGGACCCCAATGCCTGGGTGTGTATTGTCACCGGCGCTGGAGATCGTGGATTTTGTGTGGGAAATGATTTGAAATTCCACGCTCAAAATTTTGCCAGAATGCCGGAATTGACTGCAAAATTAAAATACGGGTTTGGCGGAATCACGGAGCGCTATGATTGTTTTAAACCCATGATCGCCGCGGTAAACGGCATGGCTTTGGGCGGAGGATTTGAAATAGCCCTGGCATGCGACATCATTATTGCTTCGGAAACGGCTGCGTTCGGCCTGCCTGAACCGCGTGTGGGCCTCATGGCTTTGGCCGGCGGCGTTCATCGTCTGTCGCGTCAGATTCCCTACCATGCCGCCATGGGCATGATTCTCGGGGCAAAAAGAATAACCGCCGCGCAGGCCATGGCGTATGGCGTTGTCAATGAAGTGGTTCCGTCGAATCACCTGATGGAAACGGCTGAAAAATGGGCGGGAGAAATCATGCTGGGCGCTCCGCTTTCTGTCCGCGCGTCCAAGGAAGCTGTGATCAAAGGAGCGGATTTGCCGCTGGACAAAGCAATCGGGGCCCAATTCCCCGGAACCATCCGGATGATGCACTCCGAAGATATGATCGAAGGCCCAACGGCATTCGCCCAAAAGCGAAAACCCAACTGGAAGGGGAAATGAATAATGAATTTTGGATTTACACCTGAGCAGGATGCGTTTCGCATGGAAGTTCGGGGATTTCTTGAAAAAGAGGTGCCGAAAAGATGGAAAGAACTGGGCTACGGCACTTGGGAGGAAACTGACGAATCATGGGAACTCACGGCAGCCTGGTTTCGGAAACTGGGGCAAAAGGGCTGGTTAGCCCTGACCTGGCCCAAAAAATACGGCGGGTTGGAGAAATCTCATATTTATCAGCTTATTCTGGATGAGGAAATGTCGCGTGTGGGAACCCCCTCAGGAATTGAAACGATGATCACCATCGGCTGGGTCTGCCCGACAATAATGGTTTTCGGCAGCGATGAGCAAAAAAACGAAATACTCCCCAAAGCGGCAAAGGGCGAGGTGGTCTTTTGTCTGGGATACAGCGAGCCGGGCGCGGGTTCGGACCTGGCCTCCGTGATCACAACAGCCGAAGAAGACGAAGACGAAGATGCCTTTATCATCAACGGCCAGAAAATCTGGACCACGGTGGCGCATCGCGCCGATTACTGCTGGCTGGTCGCCCGCACCAATCCGGATGCGCCCAAACACAAAGGGGTCAGCATGTTCATTGTGGATATGAAAACCCCTGGCATTACCATCAGACCCTTGATTAATATTCTGGGTTTTCATTCATTCAATGAAGTTTTTTTTGACAATGTGCGGATTTCCAAGAAAAACTTGGTTGGGCAAAAAGACATGGGCTGGTACCAATTGGCCATGGCCCTGGATCATGAGCGCTCCGGTGTGGGCATGCCCGCCACGCTTAAACGAATGGTCGAGGAACTGGTGAATTTTTGTAAAACCAACTCGAAGGACGGCAAGCGGCTCTCTGAATACCCGGATGTCCGAAAAAAACTGGCTAAAATCGCTCTGGATGCCGAAATTTTAAGACTGATCTGTTATCGCGTCACATCGGTTCAGGAAAAAGGGGGCGTCCCTAATTACGAAGCCTCGACCGCCAAGGTTTTTGCCAGCGAACTGCTTGGCCGGACAGCCAATGCCGCGATGGATATACTGGGCCCCTGGGGCCAGTTGGACCGGGGTTCGAAGCTGGCGCCGTTTAACGGCGCGTTTGTCCGCCAATTTCTCCATGCTCCCTCTATGAATGTCGGCGGCGGTACTTCGGAAGTGCAGCGCAATATTATTGCCATGAGAGGGTTGGGACTACCCCGGAAATAGTCGCCGGCCACCTTGTCGATTCCAGACAAAACCGTTCCGATAAATAAAACAGGCAGCGACTCAGTGCCCATCCGGAAATGGACACTCACTAAAACCTTATTTTGAAAGGATACGCTATGGAGTTCCAGTTCAGTGAAAAGGAAAACGCTTTCAGAGCCGAGGTTGAGGAATTCTTAAGAACACAACTGCCTCCGGACTGGCCTCAAAAGTCAACCCATTGGCCCGGTGGATATGGATCAATGGAAATAAGGGAAGACGCGACCCTGCTGGAAACTGCTTTTCGGTTCAGAAAAAAGCTTGTGGAAAAAGGATGGCTGACGATTTCGTGGCCAAAAGAATATGGCGGGAAACAATTTTCTTACATGGAGCAGGCCATTTTTGATGAGCGGGTGAGTTATTACCGTGCGCCCGGTATGGGAATCGCGACCGGCATTGCCGGCCCCAGCATTTTGCATTTCGGGACGGAAGCCAATAAAAAGGAGTGGATCCCCAGAATTGCAAACGCTGAAATCGAAATGTGGCTGGGGTATAGCGAGCCGGATTCCGGAAGTGATTTGGCAAGCATTCAAACTTCGGCGGTAGAGGACGGAGATGATTATGTCGTAAACGGACAAAAAATCTGGAGCACCATCGCTCATATCGCTGATTATGCGTGGATGGTTGTCCGGACTGACCCGGATGCAGCCAAACACAAGGGCATCAGCTTTTTGATCGTTGACAATAAAAGCCCCGGCGTTTCGATTCGGCCGCTTACCAACATTGTGGGGGTACATTCGTTTAACGAGGTGTTTTTTGACAATGTGCGGGTACCGAAAAAAAACCTGATCGGTGAAAAGAACATGGGGTTTTATTATCTGATGCTTGCGCTGGATTTTGAAAGGCTGATGGTCGGCATCGGTGGATTTAAGCGGATTCTGGAAGAATTTATTGGTTACGTAAAACAATCGGAAAGGGATGGGAGCCCACTTGCCGGTCAGGCATCTGTCAAAAAACAACTGGCGTTGATTTCCACAAAGCTTGAAATCGCCTATATGTTTTTCTGGAGAACTGCGGAAAAGCTGGACAAAGGAGAAAGCACCAGCGTGGAGGCCTCCGCGTTGAAACTGATTTGTACGGAAATAAGCCGGCTGCTCGCCAATGCCGCTACCGACATATTGGGTCCTTATGGATTGCTGATGATGAATTCCAAATGGGCGCCTTTCCGGGGCATGGCGCCCCGGGGATACTTGGACTGCATATCGGCGACAATCGGCGCCGGGTCATCTGAAATCATGCGCAACATTATTGCGATGAGAGGCTTGGGTTTGCCGAGAAAGTAATTCATTCCAGGCTGAAGAACCAACACATAAAGGAGTAGTAAAATGGATCTCGATCTTACGAAAGAGCAAAAAATATTAAAACAATCCGCCAAGGAATTCCTGAAAAAGGAATGCCCGACATCACTGCTGCGGACAATGAAGGATGATGAAAGAGGCTACCCCAAAGAAATGTGGAAAAAGATGGCGGAACTTGGGTGGATGGGCGTAATGATTCCTGAAAAATTCGGCGGAATCGGCGGAAATTTTATTGACTTGGCAATCCTTTTGGAATCCATGGGAGAGGTGAATTGCCCCGGCCCGTTCTTCTCGACGGTTGTGATGGGCGGATTGGCCGTTCTTATTGGCGGAAATGAAGAACAAAAGAAAGAAATTTTGCCCAAAATCGCAGACGGCAAATTGGTTTTTGCCTTTGCCATGACGGAACCCGGCATGTATTACGATGCCAGCAGGATCGGCCTTAAGGCCCATCCCAAGGGAGATTCATGGGTTTTGAACGGCGTCAAACTTTTTGTTGAAAACGCCCAGGCCGCCGATTATGTTTTGTGCGCAGCCAGGACAAGCGGAGTCCCGGGAGACAGGGAGGGACTGACGCTTTTTATGGCGGATGGGAAAACTCCCGGAATCTCCTGCACAGCCTTGCAGACATTGGCACTTGACAAACAATGCGAAGTGGTTTTTGACAATGTCACCGTTAGCGGAAAAAATATACTGGGGACGCCCGGAAAGGCATGGGATCTACTGGAAATATTACAAAACCGGGCCGTTGTGGCCAAATGCGCGGAAGTATTGGGGTGCATTCAGACGGCTTTCGACCTGACCGTGGCATATGCCAAAAGTCGGAAACAGTTCGACCGCCCCATAGGGAGTTTTCAGGCCGTACAGCATCACTGCGCCAACATGGTGATGGATGTGGACGGGGCCAGATTTATCACATATAAAGCTGCCTGGGAAATAGCCGAAGGTATGGATGCGGCCTCTACAGCCTCTATGGCCAAAGCCTGGACCGGAAGCGCCGGGCAGCGGGTAACCATTTTAGCGCAACAGATACATGGCGCTATCGGCTTTTGTGAAGAAATGGATCTTCATTTATACTACCGAAGGGCAAAAGCCGCAGAAACATTTTTAGGCGACAGCGATTATCACCTTGAAAAAGTCGCCCGGGCGCTGGGCCTTTAGTCTCCATCCGGACACAGGGTAGGATTGTAACATCTTTTCGCACCAACAAAGAGAATTCCCTCTGAAAGTAAACCAGAGGGAATTCTTTTTATGGATAGGTTGCAAATTAGATTGAAAAACAAAAGCAAATACGCTATCGAAAACAGATTCAAACCGAGGAGCTTTTTAAAATAAAACGTTTCGGTCTGATCATATGACTCACTGCGTTTTGTTGAATGCCGACTACTCGTTTTTAAATCTGGTTGACTGGAAAAGAGCCATGCGGCTGGTTGCAAAGGAAAAAGTCAAGGTACTGTATTACTCTGATAAAATTATTAAAAGCAGCCAGGATCATGTTTTGAAATTGCCCTCTGTGATGAAGCTTGTGAAGCTTGTTAAAACTCTGTACAAGGTAAAAATTCCTTTTAATAAAAAAAATATCATTTCACGGGATAATTCAAAATGTGCATATTGCGGGAGTTATAAGAAATCCTTGACCATTGACCACATCATCCCCAAAAGCAGAGGGGGAACGTCTTCTTTTGAAAATTGCGTTGCAAGCTGCAGAACCTGCAACGCCTCCAAACGGAATCTTACTCCCAAAGAAGCCCAAATGACCCTCCAGATTACCCCGTATCACCCGACCATATCTGAATTTTTAAGAATCAAGGCAAAACAGATGGGGGTTTTCGAAACTCTCATTCATTTAGGCGTATACTAACCGTATTCATCCCGAAAATGGTAGACCTTGGTCAGCTTACACTATTTCCGTGTCCAAAAACGGAAGCGGTTTTCCGGTTCGGTAGGATAGTGCCTGGCAGGTAGCGATGAGACGATCCGTCGAATCAAAGACCCGAATGTCGTAACTCGCCGTTTTTCGGGTTTTGCTGATTTCTGTCGCAACGGCGCGTAAACACGTGGTTTCGTTCGGGCTTGAGATATAGGTCACGTTTACATTCAACGCTACGGCAATTGACCCATGGGTTTGGCAGGCAATTTGAAAGGCTTCATCAATCAGGGAAAAAATAGCGCCGCCATGAGCCCTGGAAAACAGGTTGTTCATCTTATCCGGTTCATAGGGCATTTCAACCATGGCATATCCCTCATCAACGGCTAAAAGGGAGATGCCCATAGCCACGGCAAAGGGCTCCCGGCGTGCGGCTTTAAATAGTGCTTCTTTAAGCAGTGGGTTCATATTTTTTTAAGCGATAAGCGCAAGATGCGTCGCCGTCAAGGAATCACGACAGCGAAAAACTTGTTCCGGCAGAAAATTTTAATTTTTATTTTACGATGACCATACCGGCGTCATTTTTTCTTGGCAAGCAATTTTTATATAGTATGACATATTTTCGTCCCCAGGGTAAACCGCATTTGTTTTTAGCCGTCTCAGAATTCATGATTTGTAGTATTTTATTGG
>CAYTSY010000106.1:0-11479 GCA_964440555.1 uncultured Desulfobacteraceae bacterium | reverse complement strand
GAATTCAAGACGACTTGGATTGTTCGAAACAAAAAGCTGTCGGATTGTTGGAAACGATCATAGAGTTGATCACAAGCGCCCTTGAAAAGGACGAGGATGTTTTGTTCTCAGGGTTCGGGAAATTCATTGTGCGTCAAAAGGATGAACGCCGGGGCAGGAATCCTGAAACAGATGAACAGATGATGTTGCGGGCCAGGAAGGTCGTGAATTTTAAATGTTCCGGGAAACTGAGGAAACGGGTAAATGGGGTTTTGCCGACATGAACCCTGATAAACCGTATGATCCAGCCACAGTAGGTTTGTTCGGTGCGATAGGCATAATGATGGTATCGCAACACCTGGCGGATTTAGTCCATCAGTTTTAATTTTGGATCGGGTTTGAATTTGGGTTTATTTTTGTTTTCCATCATATTGGATATTGACATGCAAACATGGAAAAAACGATATGAATTTTTCCATGTTTGCCACTTTAATAGCGCAATAGATGGAAAATTTTCCGTTATATACGCAATAGATGGAAAATATTCCATCTAACCAAACTGCCGGCGAAAAGAGAGATGAAAGAAATTCCACAACCATTGCTTGATGACATCGCAGCCGGAAAGTGCCTACCATTCGTAGGTGCTGGGTTCTCCTTAAATGCGAAACTTCCTGGTGACGCGAAAATTCCGGACTGGCAAGGGCTTACCGAAGTGCTCGCTCGTGGTGCTGGTGTATCTCCGAAACAAGCAGGCCCTGCTGTTGCCTCAGCATATGAACGTCGTTTTGGTCGTGTCCAACTGATTGAGGCGATCCGTGACGCTCTCCATTCCGATACCATCGAGCCAGGCGAAGCACACAGCGCTTTCGCCGGGCTTCCTTTTGACACGATATACACCACGAATTTTGACCTCCTGCTTGAATCGGCCAACAGCCTCTTACGCAAGCCCTATCGATCTCTTGTAGGCGAACTCCAGATTCCGTTTCACGGCGGGCCGTTGAGCACAAACATCGTCAAGATGCATGGCGATTTGCGGCACGAAGAACACGTGGTTGTAACACAGGACGACTATGACCGTTTCCTGGATCGGTACCCGGTCATTTCAACACACTTATCGGCAATGCTCATTACCAGAACAGCCCTGTTCCTGGGCTACAGCCTCACTGACCCGGATTTTACTCATATTCGTGAAGTTGTCCGTTCACGTCTTGGTAAGTTTCAGAGAATGTCGTACATCATTCAGTTCAATCAATCGGAAAAGAGCATCGAAAAGATGTTGGACGAACATCTTCATGTAATAAACCTCAAGCTACGCCGTGGTGAAACACATGGCACCATGCTGGCCGAGTTCTTCAGAGACATTCAGGAGGAGCTAGACACAAGAGCGGGCGTGAAGATTCGGGCTGCCAAGCCGGAGGTGTTCGAGGATATTTCGCAAGTGAAGCTTGAAGAGACGAGTCGCGCTCCGGATGCGTCTACACTCCTGGCGAGTTCGTCGAATCTATGCTTTGTCTTAATGCCTTTCTCAAAGCCGTTTGACGATGTATATCGTGCCGTCATAGCTCCTGCTGTCCGACAGGCTGGTTTAGAGGTGATGCGAGCCGACGAGATGTATGCTCCTGGTTCTATCATGGAGCAAATTCGGTCGGCGATCCAGCAGTCACGTTTGTGTATTGCCGATCTAACAGGACGGAACCCAAACGTTCTGTATGAACTGGGCATTGCCCAAACCTTGGGGAAGCCCTGCATCCTTCTTGCACAGGACATGGACGACGTACCCTTTGATATTCGGCAGTACCGGGTAATTCAGTACGATTTACAGCTCATGAATCTGAACCGTGCGCAGACTGACTTGGTGCGATCGATTATGCTGGCTCTTGGCACGGACCGACTTGATGAGGCTCGTTTACTAATTGAAAGCGGATCTGTGCGTGCAGGGGTCGCAATACTTGGTGTGCTTTTGGAGCAGACGCTCAAGTATGTTCTCGTTAATGCGGACTTGGTTGACGTCAAACTTCGCGATTCCTTTGCTCGCGGCTTGACGATGGGGCGCATGGTTGAAATGCTCACCAAAGCTGAAAAGATGTCTGCCGATGACCAGAAGAAGCTGCGGCGAGCAGTACAGCTGCGCAATAAGGCAGTCCATGATCTTGGGGAGCCGGACAGGGTGGAGGCCCTCCAAATGCATTTGGAAGTTTCAGAATTTGTAAGGAGAATGACCATGAACGCCGAACATCAAGGCGCTGCACTGGACGGGGATTCCGCTGCGCTCCATCCCCGCCAGTGAGCTTGGTCGTTCGGCAAGAGACGTGAAGGGATGAACTCATGATGGACGAACATCTAAAGATGCTCGAATTGGCGGCGAACAAAGGCCTCCCCGATATGGTCGACGAGAAAACGGGGTTGCCACTCGATATTGTTCGTGAGTTGGTGGAGGCTGGCTATCTGAAGGCTATTGACACGTCTTCATTTGACGGGGATGCCTACATGTCCACAAAAATCACACTACAGGGGCGCGAGTATTTAGAACGTCTGAAGTCCGAGGAAAGGAGTAAAACAGACGGTATGATGACCTCACCAATTAGGCTGTTCATCAGCCACAGCGCAGCCGATCGTGATTTGGTCGAAAGACTGGTAGAACTGCTGCGTACAGCCCTTGCCCTGCCTGCGTCTCAGATTAGGTGCACGTCGGTTGACGGCTATCGGCTCCCTGCTGGAGCCGATACTGCAGAACAACTGAGGCTAGAAGTTCATGAAGCTACCACCTTCGTGGGTGTTATTTCTGCAAGTAGCTTGCGCTCTTTATACGTGGCGTTCGAGTTAGGTGCGCGCTGGGGCGCTAAACGACCACTGTTCCCTTTGTTGGCACCGGGAACAGGCCCAAGCATCTTAGAAGGTCCGCTTGCAAGCTTGAATGCTCTAAGTTCTGCAAACCGTGCTCAGCTCCATCAACTGATTTCTGATCTGTCCGCCGTGCTTCGGATCAAAAGCGAAGAACCCGCCGTGTACCAGCGACATGTGGAGGCAGTGCTCGCATTGTCGATAGATGCGGCCGAGCCTACCTCGATTAATCCCATAATGAGTCCAATTCCAGAGGTGGTTGCCGGATCGCTTGCAGATATCAAAGTCGGCTTCGATAAACACGAAATTTCAGCCAAACTACACACATACAGCTTGAACTTAGCGGTAAAATGGAAAGGCCCAAGAGATCAGGATTTCTTCAACATATCTCTTCTCTGGCCAAAAGACATAAGGATTTCGGAACTACAGGGCTTCGAAAGAGGCGACGAGGAGGAGATAGACGGGGTTGTGTATGAAGAGCTATCTCTGTTCGTCGAAAAGAGACTTTGGCCGCAAAAAACCATAAAGGCGATTGGGAGTAGAGCTACTGCGCAATTGGAGTATGTTTTTGATGACGCAACTCATAGGAAGGTACACGGCAACCTCAAGCCCAGGGCGTACAAGCTATACTATAAATTCTACTCGCAAGAGTGGCCGCCCATAGAGGGTGAGGTCTCGTTCAGAGATTTGAACATCTATTAGAGGGCCGAACGAATGCGTCAACCGGACGCGCGGGGACACGTGGTAGCGTTTTTTCGAAGTCCCTTGGCCGCGCGCCGGTTACGCTGGTTATGTGTAGTACAAAATGGAAAAAGATATCAACATGAATCTCGAATTGAGATCTGAAATATTAGAAGCTTCTTTGATTTTAGAGAACGCTGTCAACGAACTTATAGTTGTGCTTCTTGTGATCGAAAAACAAAAGAGAAATGCCATTTCAAACAAAAGTGGGAACCTCGCTTTTAAAAATAAGATAGATTTATTATTTGATTTGGACATTTTAGACAGTGAAGAACATCAGAGACTCCTTTTTCTGATGGAATTGAGAAACCAATTTTTGCATAACCTCGAATGTAATTCCTTCGAAAAGGCAATAAATCTCTTAGGCAGCGATAAAGGGAAGAAATTATTGAAATTCGGAAATGCAAATGGGCCTGAAAAGCAGGAATACCAATATAAAAGCGCGTTTGTAAATCTCAAAATAGAATGTTTAAAAATAGTGGTTGCTAAAGTTGAAGATAGAAAGAAACAAATTGAGGATCGCGCTAAGATACATATAAATTTTGCCGAAAGCCAGGTTTTTCTAATCGACAAGTACTTCAATTTAATCAGAAAGATATTTGAAATATTTGAAAATAACATCTCCGGCATACCAGAGGTAAGCAAATTGTTTGATCAGGTCGAAAAGACCATCACCAATGATGTGAATTTATTACAGTCTTCAGAAGAGTATCGAATGATGCAGGGTGAATTTAATAAAATCTATTCTCCGGAAAAGATCAAAGCATTATTCATGAGATAGAACTTGCTTTTGTATTGAAATGAACACACAACAACGGCATTAAGAGCGACGGCAAAAAGCCGCCGCGCCTTATGCCGGGCGTCGCCGGACGGGGGAATTTCAAAATGGACAATACACAACGACTGGGTTTTCTGTCCTCTGTAGGGCTTGTTCTTGTTGGAGTGACCTACGCTGTTGTGGTGGGGTTCGGAATCGCGCAAGCCGGCCTCGACAAACCGATCATTGACCCGACTCTGGCCGTGATGGAGGCCATTACCTTGGTTTCCGCGCTGCTTGTTGTTATCTTAATGGCCGCAGTATATGGCCTTGCGAGCCCAGAGCGTAAGGTGTTTGGGGTACTAGCTCTAGCGTTTGGGGCTATTATGGCTGGCTTGACAAGCGGCGTACATTTCGTGGCGCTTACCGCAGGGCGTCAGACGGACTTCACCACTTTGGAATGGCCATCCACCCTATACGCAGTGGAACTCCTCGCCTGGGATGTTTTCTTCGGACTAGCTCTTGTCTTTGCGGCTCCTGTGTTTGCCGGATCCGGGCGTCGCGCCCGTGCACGCTGGGCCCTCGTCGCTACGGGCGTACTGTGCTTGCTCGGTGGTATTGGACCGATTGTGGGGAATATGGCCGTTCAGCGAATCGGAATCCTTGGCTATGGGGTTGCCCTACCGATCACGTGTGGCTTCCTTTCCCTGGTTTTTCATCAGGGTGGGTCGAGCCTCCATGCGGTGCAGCCGCTTTGAGGCGGATAGGATAGGATTGCGGACAGTGTGAATCCTAACCTCTATATGGCCTCCGCTTGTCAAGAAAAAAATTCTCCTATTAGATCGGAAAAGTGAAAAATAATGAAAAGTACTTCCGTCTTGAAATCTGATTTCTTAACAAGCGACTCGTTGGTTCCGGATTTCGTTTTCAGTAGTGAGAGTCAGGACAAACGTTGCGCGGTTACAGGCAGCGATATGATCTGGACCATACCTCGGCACATGAAGAACAGAAAACAGCTCTGCGGGTCAATTTGTACGATTTCAATTCTTTTTGCATTAAAGGCCGTAACAATTATCAAATGATCACCGATTATCACGCAAAACTATATGCCCATGAGTTGATTCGGCGCTGTCCGGCTGGGAGTGTGGAGAGATTTACGCCCGCCCTGATGGACTCCCAGGTTGATCTGAACCCTCATCAGGTTGACGCGGCTCTTTTTACCTTTCGATCCCCTTTATCAAAAGGTGTCATATTCGCCGATGAAGTCGGGTTGGGCAAAACCATAGAAGCGGGAATTGTCCTGTCTCAGAAGTGGGCGGAACGAAAACGCAAAATTTTAATTATCCTTCCGGCAGGACTCAGAAAGCAATGGCATCAGGAGCTTTTGGAAAAATTTTATTTACCGGCTCAGATACATGAAGCACGAACTTTTAACCGGGCAATAAAAGACGGGAAACGCAATCCGTTTGATAATTCGGACATCGTTATTTGCTCTTATAATTTTGCCCGCAACAAATCCGAGTTTATCCGTGCAATCAAATGGGATCTGGTTGTTATTGATGAGGCTCACCGGCTCAGAAATGTTTACAAGACCGGCAACAAGATCGCCCGTGAGCTGAAACAGGCATTAAAGAATATTCCCAAACTCCTGTTAACAGCAACTCCCCTGCAAAATTCGCTTCTTGAACTTTACGGTCTGGTCAGCTTCATCGATGAACATGCTTTTGGGGATTTGAAAAGTTTTCGCAACCAGTTCAGCCGTCTTTCATCAGATGAATATTTTGATGACCTGAAACAGCGTTTAAAGCCCATATGCAAGCGCACATTACGGCGTCAGGTACTTGAATACATCAGCTTTACCGAACGGAAAGCCTACACGCAGGAATTCATTACGTCAAAAGAAGAGGAAATCCTGTATGACATGGTGTCGGATTATCTTCGACGACCCTATCTCCAGGCGCTTCCATCCAGCCAACGATCTCTTATGACACTGGTATTGCGAAAGCTGATGGCTTCATCAACATTTGCGATTGCCGGTGCCTTGGATGCGCTTGCTACTAAACTTGAAAGACGCCTGAAGGAAGATGAAGCACAATCTCACATTGAAGAGGAACTGGAAGAAGATTTCGAAGCCTATGATGAATTGGCGGATGAATTTGAGGCTGATGAAAATCAGCCTGAGCCCCTTTCCTCAGAAAATCGCGAAATTATCAAAAATGAAATTGATGACCTCCGGCATTTTTTTGACCTGGCAATGGAAATCACCCAAAACGCCAAGGGGGTCTCTCTTCTTCAGGCCTTGCGAATCGGGTTTGAAATGGCAAGAGGAGTGGGCGGAGCGGAAAAAGCGATCATTTTTACCGAATCCCGACGGACCCAAAACTATCTGCTCAAACTGCTGTCAGAAAACGGATATGAAAACGATATTGTCCTGTTTAACGGTTCCAATAGCGACGATCAATCCCGCGAAATTTATGCGAAATGGAAAACCCGCTTTGAGGGTACAGACAGAATAACCGGCTCCCGAACTGCCGATATCCGCGCCGCGCTCGTTGATTATTTCCGGGAAGAAGCAAAGATCATGATTGCCACTGAAGCTGCGGCAGAAGGGATTAACCTTCAATTCTGCTCCTTGGTGGTCAATTACGACCTCCCCTGGAACCCTCAACGCATTGAGCAGCGCATTGGCCGATGTCACCGGTATGGTCAAAAATATGATGTGGTGGTGGTTAATTTCTTAAATAAAAATAACGCTGCGGATCAAAGGGTTTATGAACTGCTATCTGAAAAATTTCATCTTTTCAGCGGCGTTTTTGGCGCAAGCGATGAAGTCCTGGGGAGCATTGAATCAGGCGTAGACTTTGAAAAGCGGATCGCTGAAATTTATCAAACCTGCCGGACCCTGGAAGAAATTCAGGCATCATTTGATGCTCTTCAAAAAGAATTAACCGTTGAAATCAATGAAAACATGCGTTTCACCCGGCAAAAACTTCTTGAATACTTTGACACGGAAGTCGCCGAAAAATTAAATGTATATAAGAAAGAAACCACCGCATCCTTAAATCGATATGAGGCGTTGCTGTGGGATATCTCCCGCCATATTTTAAACGATCATGCCACCTTTAACGATCACGCTTTGACCTTTCGCCTGCATCGCGCTCCCCAGCCCGAAATACCCATTGGGTCCTATACATTGAAACGCCAAGATGAAATCGGGCATCATTTTCGCCTTCAACATCCGCTGGCCCAATGGATATTATCTAAGGCATCGACCATTAATCTGCCGAGCGCTGAATTGATGTTTCAATATTCGGAATCCGGCGTTAAGATATCCATCCTTGACCCGCTCATTGGTCAATCCGGCACGTTAACCGCCTGCCTGTTAACGGTGAAAGCGCTGGATACTGAAGATTACGTTATTACCGTCGCAGTAACAAAAAACGGAAAGGAATTGGATACGGATCAGTCCCGTAGGCTGTTTAACCTTCCGGCCCGGATCAACACGTCCGGCCGGATTTCGGAAAACGGGATTCAGAAGGCTTATACCCGCCGCAAAAATCATATATTAAATGATATTTCAGTCCGTAATACGGTTTTTTTTGAGGAGGAAATGGACAAGCTTAACCGGTGGGCAGAAGACAGGCGAATGTCGCTTAAAACAACTTTAAAGGATTATGATGATCAGATCATTGAACTCAAGAAACAGGCGCGCATTGCGCCAAACCTGCCGGAGAAGATAGACATTCAAAAGAAGATCCGCACCCTTGATAAAAGACGCGATGATGCGTGGCGGCAATATGACGAGGCCGCGAGAGAAATCGAACGCCATAAAGACACCCTGATTGACCAGGTGGAAGCCCGCCTTCGACAGGAAATAACGGAAGAGACATTATTCACCA
The DNA here is from genome assembly GCA_964440555.1 of uncultured Desulfobacteraceae bacterium. Lineage (GTDB taxonomy): Bacteria > Desulfobacterota > Desulfobacteria > Desulfobacterales > UBA5616 > CAYTSY01. Next base: position 3,262 of record CAYTSY010000106.1, on the reverse strand, counting down.
TCGGGTGGAAGCTGGTTTGAAGAGGAGCGAATGCCATACGAAGGGCGAATGCCATTCGCCCCTACGAAAGGATTACCCATAGACGCCAATAGCCATCACCGCCGGTCGATTCGATTAAAGGGTTATGATTATTCAAAATCCGGTGCGTATTGTATCACCATTTGCACCAGCGATAAGGCATATTGGTTCGGCGATATCCTGGCGGCGGACAAAACCGGTTTGACCGGAATGGTATTAAACGATGCCGGCAGGATTGTTCGTGAAGAATGGTTGAACACGGAAAAAATCCGTAGTGAAATCCGGCTCGATGAATTTGTCATCATGCCGAATCATATTCATGGTATTGTGTGGATTACCGGGGCCAACCCCGTAGGGGCGTATGGCATACGCCCCACGAATGGCATACGCCCCACGAATGGCATACGCCCGATGAATGGCGTCGGCTGCACGACCGGCAAGGGCGTATTGCCATACGAGTTGGGCGTATTGCCATACGCCCGTACGAAACAAAATGGGGTATCGTCGAAACCCGGTTTTGTGTCGCCATCCAAAACCATCGGCGCAATGGTGCGGGGATTTAAATCCGCAGCCACCCGGCGCATCCGCGAAATCCGGAACAATCCGGCGATGACGGTTTGGCAGCGCAATTATTGGGAACACGTTATCCGTGATGACGCGGACATGGCCCGCATCCGTGAATATATTCACAACAATCCCGCCCAATGGGAATTGGATTCATTAAATTGCCACAGCGCACACCCGTAGGGGCGTATGGCATACGCCCGATGAGGCAATACGCGGATGAAGGCAATGCGCCGGGAAAAGGGCGAATGCCATTCGCCCGTACGATATTGGGGTGTGTATTTCCGTAGGGGCGTATGGCATACGCCCACGTATGGCATACGCCCACGGAATTTTACAATAATGATCATGATGGGGATTTACACATGAATGACAAACCGGAAAAAATGGACTTGCGATCAATGGATGTCAGCGCGGAGAACCGGGCAAAGCTGAAACAACTGTTTCCATCGGTCTTTGCGGAAACCAGAAATGACAAAGGCGAGCTGGTGGAATCCATTGATTTTGAAAAACTCAAAGCTGAATTAGGGGCTTTCACCGATTTATTTGAAGGACGGCGGGAACGCTACGGCATGGACTGGCCAGGCAAAAAAGACTGCATGAAACTGATTCAACAGCCGTCCATCGGCACACTCAAACCCTGCCGTGAAGAATCCGTCAATTTTGACGCCACGGAAAACCTTTTTATTGAAGGCGACAACCTGGAGGTGCTCAAGCTTCTGCAAAAGTCCTATTACGGCAAGGTTAAGATGATTTATATCGATCCTCCGTACAATACCGGCAAGGAGTTTATTTATCCGGACAATTACGCCGAATCCCTGGATACCTACCTGGCCTATGCCGGACTGACGGATGACGAAGGTAAGAAGTTCTCCACCAATACGCCCAATGAAGGCCGGTTCCATACCAAATGGCTGAACATGATGTATCCGAGGCTGTATCTGGCACGGAATCTGTTAAGAGAAGATGGGGTGATTGTTATTCATATTGACGAACACGAATATGCAAACCTTGATAAATTGCTTTGTGAAATATTTGGGGAAGAAAATAATCTTGGAACAATTATTTGGGATAAGCGTAACCCTAAAGGGGACGCTAAAGGAATATCATATCAACATGAACAAATTATTCTTTTTGCTAAGAATAAAGATGTTTTTAACGATAAATGTTTATTTATGCGTCCTAAGTCTAACGCAAAAAAAATGCTACAAAAAGTTGAACAATTAATCAGAAATCACAGTGGTTTTACAGATTTAGTTAGAAATGAATATAAAGAATGGCTTCGAAATCAAGATTTTTCAGGTGGCGAGAAGGCATACTCGCTTATAGATGATAAGGGAGAAATTTATCGCCCCGTATCAATGGCTTGGCCAAATAAAGAAAAAGCTCCAAATGATTACTTTCTTCCATTAATACACCCAATAACTGGAAAGAAATGTCCTGTTCCTGAGAGAGGTTGGCGGAACCCCTCTACTACTATGAATAAATTACAAAAAGAAGGTTTAATTCTTTTTGGTATCGATGAAAAAACACAACCCAATCGGAAATATTTATTAAAGGAAAATCTTGAAGAAAATGTTCCTTCATTGCTCTATTTTGGAGGAAGTGATGACGATTTATTCAAATCTTTAGGAATTACTTTTGATAATCCAAAAGTTGTTGAAGTTGCAAAAAAATTATTACAACCTATTGCCAGGAACTCAGATATCATTCTCGATTTCTTCGCTGGGTCTTGCACAACCGCTCATGCTGTTTTCAGCCAAAACATAGAGGTCGGGGGCAACCGCAAATTTATCATGGTTCAACTCCCTGAACCATGCGACGAAGACAGCGAAGCCTTAGTAGGGTACAAAACCATCGCTGACATCGGAAAGGAACGCATCCGCCGAGTCATCAAAAAAATTGAATACGAACAAACCGTCAAAGCAAAGGAAAACGCCGGCAAGTTACCAGGAATGGCAGAAGAACTGCCCAAACTCGATCTGGGCTTTAAAGTCTTCAAACTCGATAAATCCAATTTCAAACTCTGGGACGGCTCCAATCCGGATGTATCGGAAGAAAAGCTGGCCAAACAACTTGAACTCCACATTGATCATATCAATCCCAGCGCCACCCAGGAAGATGTTCTGTATGAGCTTCTGTTGAAAGCCGGATTCAAGCCCACGGAAAAGGTGGTGAAAAAACAACTGGTTGGGCCGGGCGTAGGCGATACGCAAAAGGGCGTAGGCGACACGCAAAAGGGCGTATGCGATACGCCCCTACCTGGAAAAACCGTTTACTCCATTTCAGATGGCGCTCTGTTGATCTGCCTGGAAAACGACATCACCCGGGAATTGATTGATGCGGTGGCCGAAGCCGAACCCATTCAATTCATTTGTCTGGATCAGGCATTTAAGGGAAACGATCAGCTAAAGGCCAACGCGGTCCAGACCTTTGAGGCCCGTAACCAGGGCCGCGACAAGGCCCGGCAAATTGTTTTCCGGACGGTGTAGGGGCGTATGGCATACGCCCCATTATTATGGCATACGCCCCATTGTGGCATTCGCCCATGCGTGTTCTTCGGGCCTTCGTAGACATGGATCATATTTTTCTGAAGGGGGTGGGTATCCGAGATGATTATAGCCAATGATTTAAACACTGATTTTTTTGACAGCATTCGCAATATTCTTCGCGATGCCCG
>CAYTSY010000105.1:0-11575 GCA_964440555.1 uncultured Desulfobacteraceae bacterium | reverse complement strand
CCGGGCGGTTATCGCCCAGGTTCTGTTTAAGCGGATCGACAAAAAAGGACGGGTGGCCGCGCTGGAAATTTTGATTGCAAATTCCGCCGTGCGAAATTTGATCCGCGAGTCGAAAACCCATCAAATCCCTTCCATGATTCAAACCGGGAAGCGTTACGGCATGCAATTGCTTGATGACGCGATCATGGTCCTCTACAATAAAGGGATGATCAGCGCAGATGACGCCTACCAAAAGGCCAACGACAAATCACTTTTCAGGCCGCTGATCAAAACGCCGCCTTCCGATTTTACCGAGGCATAGCCGGGGAAAGGGGACATCGCCGTGAAAAAGCAGGAAATTGACCATATTCTGACAAAAATGCTGGACGCCCATACCAATGTCTCGGATTTGAACATCACCGTCGGAAAGCCTTTTCAGGTTGAGAGCTCGGGGGAACTTTCCCCGGTTGATTTAAAACCTGAAATTAAATCCCTGACCCCTTTTCAGGCGGAAGTTTTTGCATTGAACCTGATCAACCGGGATCATCGGTTAACCCGGGACTTGTTGAATCGCGGATCCTGCGATTTATCCTATTCTCTGCCCGGAAAGGCGCGATTCAGGGTTAATGTATTTTCCAGAACCGGCAATTATTCAATCGTATTAAGAAAACTGGAATCCAAAATCCCCACGATCAAAGAAATGAACCTTCCCCAGGCGATGTATAAAATCGCCCAGGAAAAAAATGGGATCGTTCTGGTAACCGGCGCCACCGGATCCGGTAAAACCACCTCCCTGGCTGCCGTACTTAATGAAATCAATGAATACAAATCCGTTCATATCGTAACACTGGAAGACCCTGTCGAATATCAGCACCCCCACAAAAAATCCACGTTCAACCAGCGTGAACTGGGGATTGATTTCGACGCATTTGCCAGCGGCCTTCGCGCGGCCCTGCGCCAGGCGCCCAAAGTCATCCTGGTCGGTGAAATGCGTGACCGGGAAACCGTGGAAATCGGTTTGAGCGCTGCTGAAACAGGCCACCTTGTCCTGTCCACCCTGCATACCGTTGATGCGGGATCCACCGTTAACCGGATTCTGGGCATGTTCAGCACCGAAGAAGAAAACCAGGTCCGAATACGCCTGTCGGATACGGTTCGATGGATCGTCTGCCAACGACTCCTGCCCAAAGTCGGCGGAGGGCGGGTGGCCTCTTTTGAGATCCTCGGAAGCAATTTAAGAGTGCAGGACACTATTTTAAACGGCGAATCCGAAGGAAAGACGTTCTACGAAATTATGCAGGCGGGAACAGCCTTTGGCATGACGACGTTCGACGATTATATCGTCAAATTATATGAGCAGGGTCTGATCACCCAGGAAACAGCTCTGGCGTACTCATCCCGCAAAGGCGTCGTGGGCCGGGGCATCGACTCGGTTAAAAGCGCCCGGGGAGAAGCCACGACGGATATCGAGCAGCTCGAAATCGACAGCAACTATGACAAGTCATATTCAAAAAAACAGATATGAAGCAAAAGGATTACGCCGCAGTCGCCGTTGTTTGGAATAAACCACTCTTCAGACAGGCATGGTGAAACAAATGGATATAATCTGCGAACAATGCCAAAGTAAATTCAAGATTGCCGATGACAAAATCCCCAAAGGGAAAACGGCTGTTCTCAACTGCCCGAAATGCAAAAATAAAATATCCATTCCCGCGGCGTCTGCGGGTTCCGAGCCTTTAGACCTGGACGTCAGGGGTTCCGCGGTTTATGGGGATAACGGTTTTGATACCTATGACGCCTCTGAAAAACCTTTTGACTTTATCGAAGAGGAAGGAAAGACCGCGCTTATTTGCGAGTCAGATCCGGCCATTCAAAAAATGTTGAAAGAAACTCTGGAGTTGATGGAATATCATACCACAAATTCGGAGAATATCCGGGATGCGTTGACCAAAATGCGATACCATAACTATGATCTGATTCTGGTCAACGAAAACTTCGATGCCCCCAATCCGGACGAAAATGCCGTCTTGTCCTACCTTGAACGCCAATCCATGGCTGTCCGGCGCTATATTTTGGTCGTCATGATCAGCGACCGTTTTCGTACGATGGACAACATGATGGCATTTAGCAAAAGCGTCAACATGATTATCAACACCAAAAATATTTCAGATATCGAAAAAATTTTAAAGCGCGGCATTGCCGACCACGACTTTTCTTACCGCGTCTTTAAAGACGCGATGAAAGAAGCCGGCCGGTTGTAAATTTTATATGAAGAGCGTCTCCGATTCAATAATGGGTAAAGCAAACCAATATACATGCGTCGAATATCGGGAGGAGATGATGCTTCTCGCACTGAAACGGCGCTTGCATGAAAATGACGTTGCCGAAGAGGAAAAGCAGGCGATCCGCCGGGAGATCGAAAAGCTGGAAATCGCCATGGATATCCGCTGATGGTGATTTTAACGCCCTTCTATTTTGAAAGGGCTATTTTTTTGCGTAAAAATCATGACAAAAGCCAAAATTGAAAAAATATCAGACAATCTTTTTTTAGTTTGCCTGGTTCCCCCCATGGCGGGATTTGATAATTTTATCGGGGTATGGGTGAAAACCGGAACCCCCACGTATATCGTCGATGTAGGACCATCAGCAACCGTGAATCAGTTGAAAGACGCTTTGGATGAACTTTGCGTGAGAAATCTGGATTATATTTTCATCACCCACATCCATATCGATCATGCCGGCGGCGCCGGGGATGTCTCCCGATTTTTTCCCAAGACACCGGTTATCTGCCACAAAACCGCTATTACTCACCTGGTTGATCCTTCACGGCTGTGGGCAGGGTCATTAAAAACACTGGGCGACATGGCACGGGCGTATGGTCCGATTGCCGCAACGGATGAAACGCTTCTGGTGGATGCCCAGGATTTTGTTCATGAAGCGGTTGTCCCGGTCATGACCCCCGGCCATGCGCCGCATCATGTGAGCTTTTGGACTCCCGGATACCTGTTCGCCGGAGAAACTTGCGGCGTTCACCTCGCGCTCCCTGATGGGCGGCAATATCTGCGCCCTGCAACGCCACCCAAATTTTTTCTGGAAACATCGCTTGAAAGCATTGATCTGCTCATGGGATATGCCCCTGAAAAAATTTGTTTTGGTCATCATGGAATGGAAAATAATGCTGTAACATGGCTGAGTGCCCACAAAAATCAGCTCATTTTATGGAAAGACATTATTCAGGATGAAATCAGACGTCGCGAAAGCGAAGATTTTTTTTCTCTTTGCATTGAACGCTTAAAAACGGAAGACCCTTTCTTAAAGGACTTCGATCTGCTCACTGACGGGGAAAAACAACGGGAAACCTATTTCATCACAAACAGCATAAAAGGCTATGCGGGTTACCTGGAAACAAATGGGTTGAAAGTTGAAAGTTGAAAGTTGAAAAATCATACCCGAATAAGAACATCAACTGTCAACTCTCAACTCAAAACTTAAAACTTAAAACTTAAAACTTTTTTTAAAACTTGCTCTCGTTCAAAATGATTTTTGAGATGATTTCATTCATGATTTCGTTGGTTCCACCGCCGATGGACATGACCCGGTTGTCCCGGTAGAGTCTTTCCACCACATATCCGCGCATAAACCCGTATCCGCCGAAAATCTGAGTAGCGTCAAACGTGGCCTGGTTGCTCACCTTGCAGGCAAAGTTTTTGGCCATAGACACTTCCTTGACCTGGTTTTCTCCGGCATTGATTTTTGCCGCCACCCGGTAAGTGAATTCACGGCTTGCCTCAATAAGTGTGGCCATGTCGGCCAGTTTATGCCGGGTGACCTGAAATCCGGACAGGGGTTTCCCGAAAGCTTCTCTTTCCCTGACATATTTCAGACATTCCTCCAGGCATATCGTCGATATCATATTCGTTTGTACGGCCATGCCCAGCCGTTCGTGCTGGAAGTTTTCCATCTGATAATAAAACCCTTTGTTTTCTTCTCCGATGAGGTTTTCCACCGGAACAATGCAGTCGTCAAAAAAGAGTTCAGCGGTATCTGAAGCCCACCACCCCATTTTTTTGAGTTTTTTGGAAACCGAAAAGCCCGGTGAATCCTTTTCAATAATCAGCAGGCTGATCCCGTGGGCCCCTTCGGTTCCCGTTCGGACGGCACAGGTAAACTGACTTGCATAGATGCCGGTCGTGATGAACGTTTTACTGCCGTTAACCACATAGTGATCCCCTTTTCTCACCGCCGTTGTTTTCAGGTGGGCGACGTCGGATCCCCCGCTGGGTTCGGTGACGCCCAGCGCAGCCTTTTTCTTTCCCTCGATAACCGGTCTTACAAATTTTTCTTTTTGCTCGGGGGTTCCATGAGCGATAATAGGGGGCAGGGCAATGCCGTGAGTGCCAAGACTTGCGGGGATGCCGATGGAACCACACCTGCAAAGCTCCTCATTCACCACGATGCCGTCAAAAACATCCCCTTCCACGCCGCCGTACTCCACAGGATAATTGATGCCCACACATCCAAGCTCCCCTGCTTTCCGATACAGTTCCATGGGGGTTTCGCCAGCCTCTTCCCATTCATCCACATAGGGCGTAATCTCCTTTTTTACAAACTCCCTTACCGCTTTTCGCAGCATGTCATGCTCTTTGGTAAAATATTTCTGGTATGATGCGTTGTTTCCGGCCATGTTCAGCGTCTCCTTATTTTTAAAATTATGTGTAAATTCATAAACAGCAGTCAAGCCCGGCGCGGGCATACAGATCAAAAAAATGGTTCGTGGGGCCGTGGCCGTGGCCGATAGACAGGGAATTGGCAATGGCCCCGGCGATGTAGATCTTGGCAAGGCGGACGGCTTCAAAAAAATCCTTTCCCATGGCGATATTTGCCGTAATTGCGGAAGAAAATGCACAGCCGGTCCCATGGGTATTTTTTGTGCTGATCCGTGGTTCCGTCAGTTCTTCAAAGGCCGAACCGTCATACGCAATGTCGGTGGCGTCATCTCCTCCTAAATGTCCCCCCTTGATCACCACTTTTTTGGCACCCAGACGAACGATTTCTTTTGCCGCATCCATCATCTCATCAACAGTGCCGACTTTTTTTCCGATCAAGGCTTCTGCTTCATGTATATTGGGCGTCACGACTTCGGCAAGGGGGAAAAGATGTCTGACCAGGGCGGTTTGCGCGTCTTTTTTTAACAACGCATACCCGCTTTTGGAAATCATGACCGGATCCAGTATTACCGGCGGCGAAGAAACAGCCGGCAGCGCGTCGGCAATGGCGCAAATGAGTTCCACGCTTGCGACCATCCCGATTTTAACGGCGTCAATGGTGATATCGTCAAACAGGCAGCAAATCTGGTCATAAACGATCTGGGGGCGCAATTCCTGGATGTCGTAAACTTTTTGCGTATTTTGAACCGTAACTGCGGTAACGGCGGTCATGCCGAATACGCCGTGGGCCTGAAAAGTTTTGATATCCGCCTGAATGCCGGCGCCTCCGGATGAATCCGAACCGGCAATGCTGAGTGCAACTTTCATAAGAACCTCCCAGGATGTGATAGCCGCCGCATTATGTCTATACTCGTTCTTGATTAAAGGCGGCGAGTTGCTTATGATGCTTTTTTAAAGGGAAATATCCTTTCGGTTTTTATTTGGCAAGGACTTTGTCTGATTATGCTGGGCAGACAAAATAATACATGCAAAGGAGATTCTAATGGCCGAAGATTTCAAAGGCAAGACCGCATTGATCACCGGAGCCGGAAAACACACGGGAATCGGTTTTGGTTTGGCCCGCAAAATGGCTTCCTGCGGGGCCCACGTCATTATTTGCGATATCGGTGCGCCGCTTGTTGAAAACGCGCCGATTCAATTCGGTTCCATGGGTGAGCTTTGTGCAATCGCCTCAGAGTTAAAGCAAACGTATGGCGTTGAAGCCCTGGCCCTTGAAATGGATGTCACGAAAACAGAATCCATCAATCAGGCCATGAAAACAATTAAGGACACGTTCGGATCACTGAATTTTTTGTTCAACAACGCGGGAACGGCCATCGGTGCGCCTCAAATGACGCACCTCTATGATGAAGACGCCTGGATGAAAACCATCGATGTCAACCTTCACGGGATTTTTCGGGTTTCCAAGGCTGCTGTCGCCCTGATGACGCAGCCTCCGTGCGCTATTGTCAATGTGGCTTCGAGAGCCGGCAAAACCCCTGCCAAGCTGAACGGGGCCTATTCGGTTTCAAAGGCCGGCGTCATCATGATCACCAAGGTCATGGCCCTGGAGCTCGCCGAAAAGGGAATCCGCGTCAATGCCATTTGTCCGGGATTGATCATGACTGACCTGCAGGTCGGCAACATCGCTTTAAAAGCCGTCGTGTTCGGTACATCCATGGAAGAGGCTGAAGAACAGTTGAAAAATATGGTTCCTTTAAAACGGATCGGCACCATTGAAGAAGTTGCCGATCTGGCCGCATACCTGATTTCAAACCAGTCCTCCTATATCACCGGTCAGGCCATCAATGTCGGAGGCGGCATTTTAATGGAGCTTTGACGGCCGTAGGAATAAAATTCTTGCGATATATGGCAGGCAGGCGATGTCGCTGTGAACTTGCATTTTCAAGAATCCATGTTTATAATTGCCGATTATGAAAACATATGATGAAAAACTGCCAAATCTGAAGGAACTCGAAAGGGAACTGGGGGATTTTTTATCAAAAAAATTCGGCACCACCGTCAACGCCGCCGGGCCAATGACCCACCCCAAGGAAAACGGTTTTAAAGAACAAGATAAACTTAAAGCAATTGGTCAAAAGATAAATTTTGATTTAAAGCCGGAAGACCTTATCGACCACCTTGACCGGTTTATGGTCAAACAGGATAAGGCCAAAGCCATTTTGGCTACAAAGATCTGCACCCATTTCAACCGGATAAAGCATGCCGGCGCCATTGAAGAGGCAATGGTCGGGAACATCAAAAACAATGTTCTGATGATCGGTCCGACGGGGGTAGGCAAAACCTATCTGGTCAAACTGATCGCCAAAAAAATCGGGGTGCCGTTTGTCAAGGGAGATGCAACCAAATTCTCGGAAACCGGCTATGTCGGCGGCGACGTTGAAGACCTGGTCCGGGACCTGGTCCGGGAAGCCGGAGGCGATATTGAATCGGCGCAATACGGCATTATTTATATCGATGAGATTGATAAAATCGCATCCAGCCACAACCTGATCGGCGCCGATGTTTCGCGAACGGGGGTTCAAAGGGCATTGCTCAAGCCGCTGGAAGAAACAGAAGTGGATTTAAAGGTGCCCCATGACCCCATCTCCATGATACAGGAACTGGAGCGGTATCGAAAAACCGGAGACCGCGACAAGCAGACCATCAACACAAAGTATATCCTTTTTATCGTCAGCGGGGCGTTCGGCGATTTGAACCGGATCATCAAAAAACGCATGACCGAACAAGTGATCGGATTTGGCGCCAACATCAAAGTTTCACAAAATCCGGATGATATTTTAAAGCACGTGAAATCCGAAGATCTCATGGAGTTCGGCTTTGAATCCGAATTCGTCGGGCGTTTGCCTGTTCGGGCTGTTTTCGAAAGACTGACGCAAAATGATTTGTACGATATTTTGAAAAGTCCGGACAATCCCATTATTCTGGGGAAAAAGCTCGATTTTGCCGCATATGGAATCAACATTAAATTTGACGACAAGGCGATCGACAGGCTTGCCGGACAGGCCTACGAAGAAAATACCGGCGCCAGAGGACTTGTCAGCGCTGTGGAAAAGGCCCTTTTGCTGTTTGAAACAAAACTGCCGTCAACCGACATCAAAGAATTTCCGGTAACTTTGGAAGTCATCGAAGACCCGGAAAAGGCCTACCTGACTCTTTTTGACCCGGCACAAGACTTTTCCCGAAAAGAAATTTTTAACGCGCTCTGTTTAAAGGAATCCGAAGCGACAATCGGCTACCTCAGCGCCAATTTAAAAAAACTCGAAGCGAAATTCAAATTTTGCTTAACCTCCGGCCGGATGGAGGCGATCGCCGACTGTTATTCCAAAAAGGTGATGGCCATTGAGGATGCCGTCCGGCACGTCAAAAGCGTTTATGACAATATAAAAGAAATTGAACCACATTTTTACCAGACCTATGATATTAATATTGTGTTTGAAGAAGATGCCATTGATTTTCTCATCGAGCAACTGGTAATAAAATCCAGAACACCTGAAGACGTTTATCAGCAAATCGTCACGGATTTTGAGCTTGGGCTTCGGCTTGTGAAGGAAAAAACAAAAAAAACGAGGTTTTTTATCACCCGCTCCGGCATGTGCGACCCGGAATTTTTTATCAGCCGGATGATCAAGGAAAACTTAAACGCCGACCGGGCCGGCCCCGTGGAAAGGCAATCGTTCTAAAATGATTGGAATCTCAAAACTTTACTGTGGGACAGTGGAGCCGTCCGACGCTCTCCGATACGGTAGGCATTCATCCCGGTTGCCATCCCATCTGCTTCAATTTTCAAGCGATAAGCGCCCGGTGGTGGTGTGGAACATCACCCGCCGCTGCAATTTGAAATGCATTCACTGTTACGCCCAGGCAAAGGATCACTCTTTTGCCGGCGAGCTTTCCACAGAGGACGGCCGGCGGCTGATCGACGATCTGGCCGGCTTCGGTGTTCCGGTCATTCTGTTTTCCGGAGGAGAGCCTTTAATTCGAAAAGACCTTCCCGAGCTCGCCGGGTATGCGGTGAATAAGGGCATGCGGGCCGTGATCTCAACGAATGGCACCTTGATCACCCCGTCAACGGCACAGGTTTTAAAAGACATTGGATTGTCCTACGTCGGCATCAGCATAGACGGCATGGAAGAAATCAACGACCGCTTCAGGGGCGTTAAAGGGGCGTTTCAGTCAGCCTTGAACGGCATTAAAAATTGCCGGGACGCGGGCATAAAAGTGGGGTTGCGCTTTACCGTCAACACATTCAATGTTTATGAAATTCCAAAGATATTTGAACTGTTAAAGGAAATGAACATCCCACGGGCCTGCTTTTATCATCTGGTCTATGCAGGACGAGGATCAACACTTGTTAAAGACGACTTAACGCACGAGGCCGCAAGAAAGGCCGTAGATCTCATCATGGACCTTACCCGAAAGCTCCATGATGAAAATGATCCCAAGGAAATTTTAACCGTGGATAACCATGCCGATGGCCCGTATGTGTATCTGCGGCTGTGCAGGGAAAATCCAAAACGGGCTGAAGAAGTTCTGGAGCTGTTAAAAATGAATGAGGGTAACAGCTCAGGAAGAGGGATCGGGTGCGTGAGCTGGGACGGTGAAGTTTATGCGGATCAATTCTGGCGCCATCACAGTTTCGGCAATGTAAAACAAAGGCCCTTTTCTGAAATCTGGACAGATGAATCCGAACCCCTGATGAAACAGTTAAAAGAAAAAATACGATACGTGACGGGCAGAGGCGCCGGGTGCCGGTGGCTGGGTGGCTGCGGGGGAAATTTTCGGGTTCGGGCAGAGGCGACAACCGGAGATATATGGGCGCCTGATCCGGCCTGCTATTTGACGGACCAGGAGATCGCAAAATAAAAAGGAGAACAAATGCTTTTTCCGGACTACAGACCCAGACGCATGCGCCAAACCGAGGCCCTGCGCAAAATGATCAGGGAGACCCACCTTTTGACGGATAACCTGATTCTGCCGCTTTTCGCCGTGAACGGAAAAAATATCAAGAAACCGATTGCCTCCCTTCCCGGGCATTATCACCTGTCCATCGATCAAATTTCCGGAGCCGCCAAAGAAGCCTATGATCTGGGCATCCCAGCGGTCATTCTTTTCGGCATACCGGATCGAAAGGACCCGCTGGCAACGTCAGCCTATGATAAAAACGGCATCGTCCAACGGGCGGTCAACACTATCAAGTCCAAAGTTCCCGACATCGCCGTCATTACGGATGTGTGTCTCTGTCAATACACGGATCACGGCCACTGCGGCTTTGTGGATAAAAACATCATCGACAACGACGCATCGCTGGACCTGCTGGCCAAAACCGCCCTGTCTCACGCAAAAGCAGGTGCGGATATGGTGGCCCCATCCGACATGATGGACGGCCGCGTGGCCGAAATCCGGGGCGTACTGGATGAAAATGATTTCAGTCAGGTTCCCATCATGTCTTATGCCGCAAAATATTGCTCCGCCTTTTACGGCCCCTTTCGGGAAGCGGCAGGATCAGCGCAGCAATTCGGCGACCGGAGAACCTATCAGATGGATCCGGCAAATGCCAAGGAGGCCATCCGGGAAGCGATGATGGATGTGGAAGAGGGAGCGGACATCATCATGGTCAAGCCTGCATTGCCTTATCTGGACGTTATTTTCAGGATCCGCACCGAAATCGATCTTCCGGTTGCGGCCTACAATGTAAGCGGAGAATATGCCATGATCAAGGCTGCTGAGAAAATGGGATGGATTGACGGAACCCGGGTCATGATGGAAACCCTGACCGCCATCAAACGCGCCGGCGCCGATATGATCATCACCTATTTTGCCGTAGAAGCGGCAAAACTGATCCGCAAAAATACAATATGAATCAGGAAGCCACGTTATATGCCGGTAAGAAACCGGCTCACGGACACATTGACCGCCCTTTTCCGGAACTTCGGCTTGTTGCCTGGGAGACCACGCGCAATTGCAACTTAAACTGTGTTCATTGCCGGGCCAGTGCCGATCGCGGCCCTTTTGCCGGCGAATTGGATACGTCCGCGGCGTTTGCGCTTTTAGACCAGATCGCCGCTGTGGGCAATCCCATTGTTATCCTGACAGGCGGCGAACCGTTGCTGCGCCCTGATATTTTTGAAATCGCACAATATGGTACCGGCAAAGGGCTTCGCATGGTGATGGCGCCCAACGGCACCCTGATCACCGAAAAAGCCGCCGCAAAGATGGTGAAGAGCGGAATAAAACGGATCAGCATCAGTCTGGACGGGGCGGACCGTGAATCACACGACGCATTCAGGGGCGTCAACGGCGCATTTGAAGGAGCTCTCAGCGGCATTGATCTGGCCAGGGCGGCCGGCATTGAATTTCAGATCAATACAACCATTACCAAAAGCAATTTAAAACAAATCGACGAAATACAGAGGCTGGCAGTCCAACTGGGCGCCGTTGCCCATCATATTTTCCTGCTTGTTCCCACGGGGCGCGGGAAATATATCGTTGACCAGGAAATCTCCGCCCGGGAATATGAAGAGACCCTGAACTGGTTTTACGATCAACGGGACAAAACACCGCTTCAGTTGAAAGCCACCTGTGCGCCCCACTATTACCGAATACTTCGGCAGCGGGCAAAAATCGATGGGAAAAGCGTCACATTCGATTCTCACGGGCTGGACGCCGTAACCCGGGGGTGTTTAGGCGGAACCGGATTTTGTTTTATTTCGCATCAGGGGATTGTCCAGCCCTGCGGTTTTCTCGACGTCAACTGCGGGGATGTCGCGCAGTCTTCTTTTACTGACATCTGGCGCCGGTCCGATGTTTTTCAAACCTTAAGGAATTTTGATCTGTTAAAAGGAAAATGCGGGCAATGCGAATATAAA
>CAYTSY010000104.1:0-11945 GCA_964440555.1 uncultured Desulfobacteraceae bacterium | reverse complement strand
TGACCGTTGCTGTTGGCCAGTTGCAGGGCCTTGACCGAAACCAGATCGGTTTTTCCCAGACTTTTCGCGATTTCCGGAGTCGTGACGATGGCGCAGGCCGATCCGTCGCTTACGCCGCAGCAGTCGAACAATCCCAGGGGTTCCGCGATCATGGGGGCTGCCAGGATCTGCTCCATGGAGACTTCCCGCCGCAGATGGGCTTTAGGGTTTTTTACCCCGTTCCTGTGGCTCTTCCATGAAACATGGCCGATGGCCCGTTTCAGGTCTTCCTTGGATACCTTATGCTTGGCCCGGTAGGCGCTGGCCAGTTGGGCAAACGCGCCCGGCGCGGACATGGACGGCCACCACAGGTCGTCCTTGGTGCCTGCGGTGGCGCCGGGGAGTCCGCCGTAACCGCTGTCTTTTAATTTTTCAACACCCTGGGCCAGCGCGATATCCACTGCGCCGCTGGCCACTGCATAAACCGCGCCGCGGAACGCCTCTGTTCCGGTGCAGCACATGTTTTCCACGCGCGTGGTGGGAATGTTGTTCAAGCGGAGCATGACGGCCAGGGGCGTGGCCGACAGGCCCGTGCTCTCCGTCAGATACTGATTGCCGTACCACGCCGCCTGGATGTCGTTGGTGCCGATTCCGGCGTCTTTGATGCATTCCTGGAACGCTTCGTTGACGATGTCCTCAACGCCGCAGTCATATCTTTCTCCGAACTTGGCGCAGCCCATTCCGAGAATGGCTACTTTATCTTTAATGCCGCTTGCCATATGATGCCTCCTTTATTTAATTGTTGACGACCGGCGTCGCCTTCCAGAAATAATTCCTGAAATTCAACTGCTTGTCATCGG
Organism: uncultured Desulfobacteraceae bacterium; assembly: GCA_964440555.1. GTDB lineage: Bacteria > Desulfobacterota > Desulfobacteria > Desulfobacterales > UBA5616 > CAYTSY01. The sequence goes on along the minus strand of CAYTSY010000104.1, from coordinate 11,106 downwards.
TTTTGATGCGATATACCATTTCCATGGGAACCCCGACTTCCACTTCTTCGGGTTTGCAGCCGGTGAACTGCATCATGAACTTGGCGCCTTCTTCAAACTCGATCATGCCGAACAGCAAGGGCGGATTCGGTGTATAGGCCAGCCAGTCAACCGTATAGGAAGCGATTTTTGATTTACTCCCCGCCAGAGAATAATCTTCCATGCTGTCCACGGCCCGGCACTCCGGATTCACGCAGATATGAGCTTTCGGGAACTGGATGGTGTTGCATTTTGTGCATTTTCCGCCGAAAAGCGAATTGAGCATCTTGCGGTCCCGGTACATGGCCGTCATTCGCGTTTTTCTGGCGCCGGACTCTGCCCTCATTCCCCATTCAATGGGCACCAGATCCCGAAATGACAAAAATTTCTGATAGTTGGTTTCCAGTATGCCGTTAACCAGGGAACCTTTAACTCCCTTCCTCGGGGAGAGAGATCCGATATTTTCGGTAGCCTCAAACAACAGGGCATCCGCGCCCTGGCCAAAGCCCACGACCAATATTTTTTCGCCCGGCTTGGCATCCTGGAGCGCATCCACCAGCATGAGAATGGCGTGGGCCGCACCGGTTTCACCGCATCCGGCCGTCAGATTATCCCGAATTGCTTCAGGGCGAATGCCCATTTTTTTCGCGACGTTTTCGCGCACGCCCTTAGTCACGCAGGGGAGAATGAAATGGTCGATACTTGCAGGGACCACGCCGGCTTTTTTCAACACGCCGGCAATTGCTTTGGGTACGATTTTAAAATAGCCTTCTTCACGGATCCACCGCTCTTCCCATTCATAATCAAATCGCACGCCTTTTGCTCGGAAATGGTCGACAAAATCCACACTGAAGGAATCGGATCCCAAAAATTTGGCAATGGGTTTATTCTTGCCCAGAATAATGGCCGCGGCGCCGTCGCCGTAAAGCAGTTCCTTGGGTGTGGCGCATTTGGTGAGACGTTGTTCGGAAGCCAGAAAAAGGGTGGTCAGGTCATCCTGGCCGGACATTGCCCGTAAAGCGGCGACCAGCCCGGAGGTTGCCGCTCGTTGCGAGTGGGAAACATCCAAGGAGGTGATATTTTCCTTCAAGCCCAGAGCCTCGGCAACCAACGTAGAATTTTGCCGATCGTCAAAGGGCAGGGTGGTGGAAGCCAAAAAAACCGAGTTGATGCTGTTTTGATCCATTCCCTTTAAACAATCCCGGCCGGCCTCAACCGCCATGGTGATGGTGTCTTCGTCATAATCGCACATGGACCGTTCGGACTTGGCATGCGCCATAAGGCTCGGGTCCACCCAGATATTTGCCTGGACAATGCTTTTCCGGCTCATCCGCAGTCGCGGAATATAACCGCCAAAAGCGGTGATTCCAACATCGTTCATATACTTCTCCTTTCCATACCTCTGACATTTTTATTTACGTTTAAAATGCAAAGAAAAACGGTTTTCTTCGCACACCATTTATATATACACGCGAAACGGCGGATTTTGCTGCTTTAATCCCGTTCAAAAGGGCTTATTCCATTTGTTTCAAAATTTCAACCCAAAATCGTAAATCCATACAAATCCCCGGCCCGGCCGCTTCAGTGCCGGATATTGAATCTTCGCTTTAAAATTGACAACAAAAAATGAAAATGATACAGCGCTTTTCAAAAAGGAATTCAATTCAGGAAATAATCAGGAGGGACGTTGTAAATGGCCAATGAAACCGGTAAAAGATATGTTTGCGAGAAATGCGGGGCAACCTATTTGGTCACCAAGGGAGGCGAAGGCCAGCTCACATGCTGCGGCCAGCCCATGGTAATTAAAAAATAAGGGATTTAAACCGATATCACTTAAAAACAATTTTAAAAAACAGCCGGAGTGACGCTGCGGCATCCGCCAAAGGAGCCCGTAGCGTATGCTTGCCCGAACTGTATGCTTTTTAAGGAGGAAATACGATGAGTCAACTGGGAAAAAGATATACCTGTGAAGCCTGCGGCACCCAGATCCTTTGCACAAAGGCCGCGGACCTCAATCCGGTGTGCTGCGGCAAAGAGATGGAGATCCAACAGCCGAAAAAAACGCCTTCATCCGATTGATTTGCCTTTGTGAAAAAAACCTTTATCTGTGACCTGCTGGGGATACAATACCCCATATTGCAGGGAGGAATGCTCTGGTTGGCGGATGCCGGTCTGGCTGCGGCGGTTTCAAATGCCGGCGGCCTGGGCGTCATCAGTCCGCTGGCCGGAGCCAGACCGCACGGCGATGCAGTAGAAAACCTGGCGCTTCAAATCAACCGGATTCGGGAGCTCACCGTAAACCCTTTCGGTGTGAACCTTCCTTTGGATTTGCGAGACCTCGGGCTGCTGATTGATCTCGTGCTGACGGAGCATGCCCCTGTTGTTGTAACGGCGGCAGGTGATCCGGGCATGTACACGGCGTTGTTGAAAAGCGCCGGGGCAAGGGTGTTGCATGTGGTGAGCAGCGTGCGGCAGGCCATCAAAGCGCAGTCCGCGGGAGTTGATGCGGTGATTGCAGCGGGCGTGGAGGCCGGGGCACGAAACGGCCTCGATGAAACGCCGTTGTTTTCGCTGGTTCCGCTGGTTGCCGATGCCGTTGCACTGCCTGTAATCGCCGCCGGAGGCATTGTGGATGCCAGGGGCGCTGTGGCGGCGATGGCTCTCGGGGCCCAAGGCATTCAAATGGGCACCCGATTTCTGATGACCCGGGAGTGCATTGCGCATCCTGCCTATAAAAAGGCCATTCTTGAGGCAAAAGACGCAGAAACGACAATTTCCCTTCGCCGGCTGATTCCCAGCCGAAGCCTGAAAAACACGCTGTTTGCGCAATCTCTTGCGGCATTGGAGGAGGCCGGCGCTTCGGTGGAGGAATTAAAGAACTTTCTTGGCCATGCCGCTTCAAGGAAAGCAGGTCTTGAAGGAGACCTCGAAAACGGAGAAGCCTACTGCGGCGCATCTGCAGGGTTGATCAGGGATATTCCGTCCGTCAAAGAAACTATTGCCCGTATGGTGGATCGATGGGATGCTGTTATCCGGGATTTGGCATCAAAGCCTTAGTGCTCCGGGGCATAAATTCATTGACGTATTTTCTTCGTGCTCTTCGTGTCCTTCGTGGTAATTTAAACCCAATGAATTCAACCACGAAGCTCACGAAGCTCACGAAGGGCAAGTTCAAACAACATTTGTCGCAGTATTTATGCCCTTGTGTACTTAGTCATTTTCCAGATTAAACCGGATTTTAGTAGTGGCATATGTTTTTACGGCAACACCGTCAATGGTGCCAGGTGAAAATTTCCATGAAAACAGGCTTTGCATGATGCTTTTTTCAAAAATACCCTCGGGCTTGGCCTGGATAATTTCAATGTTTTTAACAAACCCCTCTTCGGAAACCAATAGTTTTACTTCCACCCAACCTTCAATGCCCATCCGCCTGGCACGCATGGGGTAAATCGGCTGGACCTGGGTTAAAACCGTCAGCGGGTGGTCAATGTCACCGGTTTCATAGACCTGCGACCCATCGGGATGGCCGCCACCGGATATTTTCGTGCCATCTGATGCCTGGCCCTGGCTTTGTTTTCCATCGGATTGATTCTGACCGGGTTTTCTATCCCCGGGCTCAATGGCTGTTGAGAGAGAGTCCGCCCGGCCGTCCTCAATTTTTTTTTCTTTTTCTTTGGGGGTTTTTTTAATGACTTTGGCTGGTTTAAACGGCTTCTTTTTATACGGAATTTTAGCGGCAGGTTTTATGATTTCGGCTGGCTTAATATCCGGAGTTGTTTTCAAATCCTCAACTTCAGGTCTCCGCGGAACAGGTTTTGCGACACCTTTTTCTCCTGATATTTCTTTTTTCGGATAAGGGCCATAAGCGAGCGGACTTGACACAAGATTCACCTTGATTGGAACCGGCATTAATTGACGGGCCGGTGAATAACCCGGTGAACAAACAAGGATCATGACGATAAGAATATGGCATATGGCCGATATCGTCAACCCTGCGAGAATCAACCGAAAGTCAGTTTTCAACCCAACTGAAAAATAGTTATGTGCAGTCGTTCTCCCCTTCAGACTGTCCACCTGCCCTTTCAAAAAACCGATATGAGCGCTTGACCTTGCATTCAAACTGTTTCATAACATTATATTATGATACAACCGAAACAGATGGCAAACAGAATTTAGCAAAAATAAAACCAATTACCTGTCATGCGATTACATGAAAATCATTCGATTCTGATCCAAAAGATCGAGCAATTGTTGCACAATAACAGGCTGCAAAAGGAAATATTTCCTCAAAACGGTTACAGCGTGCTCAATCAATCGGCAGTGCTTTTTCCGGTGGGCCCCCGCTGCGACAACAGTGAAACACCGGAGGACTTGTGTCTGATCCTGAATAAGCGGTCCAAAAAGGTTCGCCAGGCCGGCGACCTGTGTTGCCCCGGAGGGGGGGTTTCTCCGCGCATGGATCAATTTTTCGCTAAGCTTCTGACGTTTCCATTTTCGCCGCTGACGCGGTGGTCTTTCTGGCGAAAGTGCCGGAAACAGGCGCCGAAGCAGGCGCAAGATCTTGCCTTACTCTATGCCGCCTGCCTTCGGGAAAGTTTTGAAGAAATGCGGATCAACCCCTTGCGCGTAAAATTTTTAGGGACCCTTCACCCGCAACGGCTGGTGATACGGGACCGTTTCATATTTCCCATGGTCGGATGGATTCCCAAACAAAACCGGTTCCTGCACAACTGGGAGGTTGAGAAAATCGTTTATATCCCGTTTCGTAATTTGCTTGACCCGGATAATTACGCTGTTTTTCAGATGCGCCTGGCCGGAAAAGACAAAATGCCGGATACCGGCATGCCGCTTTCCCATGCCGGCTATCTCCACCAATCTGAAACCGGATCCAAAGCCGGATCAGACCTGTTGTGGGGAGCGACGTATCGAATTGTAATGGATTTTTTATATATCGTTTTCCGGTTTACACCGCCGGAAATGCATTCTTTGCCCACCATGGCGTGGGAACTGGACGAAAATTATTTTGAAACCATGCCGATCCAGGGCCGGTAGTCCCTGCACAGGAGCCGATATGTCAGACCTTTATCCAAAAACACTCCGGGAGTTGAAAAAAAGCGTCAGCCGCCTGCCTGCCGTCAGGGAGGAGATGCGGGCCAATTTAATCCGTAAAATGCGGGATAAAGAAAATCTTTTCCCCGACATCATCGGGTATGACGATACGGTTTTGCCGGGACTCGTCAACGCGGTATTATGCGGGCACAACATCATCTTGCTCGGCGAAAGGGGGCAGGGGAAAAGCCGGATCATCAGAAACATGATCCATTTTCTGGATGAGGAAATGCCCGCCATCGCGGGATGTCCGATCCACGACAACCCCTTTGATCCGATTTGCATGCAATGCCGGATACTGGCGGATGAAATGGGTGATGACCTTCCCATCGCCTATATCCCCCGGGACCGGCGGTTGATTGAAAAACTGGCAACATCCGACGTCAGTACGGCGGATCTTATCGGCGATGTCGATCCCATAAAAATCGCGCGGGGCAAGGCCCTGGACGACGAGTCCGCCATTCATTTCGGGCTGGTGCCCAGAGCCCACCGGGGCATTTTTGCCATTAACGAATTGCCGGATCTCGCCGAAAAAATTCAGGTGGCCTTTTTCAACATCATGGAAGAAAATGATTTTCAGATCAAAGGATTTCCCGTTCGGCTGCCTTTGGATATTCTTATCGTCGCCACCGCCAACCCCGAGGATTACACCAACCGGGGACGAATCATCACGCCGTTGAAGGACCGGTTTGATGTACAGATCCGAACCCATTACCCCAAAACCCGACGCCACGAAATTCAGATCATGGAACAGGAAGTCCAAAAACCTGAAGTAGATGGCGTTGAAATTTCCGTGCCGGAATTTATCAGGGAAATTCTGGCGGAAATAACGTTTCAGGCAAGAACAAGCACGGAGATCAACCAGCATTCCGGCGTGAGCTGCCGGGTTTCGATCCGCAGCCATGAAGCCATCATGGGAAACGCCGTGAAGAGATGCCTCATGGCGGGAGAAAATCTGGCGGTTCCCCGGATTACGGATCTGGAATCGACATTTCCCGCCATCATCGGAAAACTGGAAATGGAATACGATGCAGCCGAAGGAAACGAGCCCGGCGTCCTGGAAAACCTGGCCAGGCGGTCGGTGAAAATCGTATTTGATCAATATTTCAGCGTGGATGATCTTACATCCATTATCCATTGTTTTCAAAACGGGATGTCGGCCGAAATATCGGACAGCCAGCCATCCGCAGAGTACATGGACGGCTATCATGTGATCGACGGGCTCAAAGACGCTGTCGCCACCCTGGTTGATCCGGACAATCCGGCACTGGCCGCTTCGGGCATTGAATTTATCCTCGAGGGGCTTCATTTGTCCAATAAGCTGAACCGGGAAATTTCAACAAAAGGATTTTTGTACAAATGAAATTTTATGCGTACAAAAAATGGGATGGTTCACAGTCTTCTTTCAGCCTGGACAAAAAAGAGATTGTCGATAAATTTCTGGACAATATCTTAAAGGGCATGGCTCCCAATCTGGCGCTGGCGGAGATGTTCTGGAACGGTTTTCCCCTGGCGGGAATGAATTTCCGGGTGATGGGCCTCTCCGAAATGGCTGCTGAGCTGGAAGAGCAAAAAAACAGCCTGTTTTCGCAATATACCCTCGAAAAGGCTTTTGACCAGCCTGTCGGGGATATGAAGGCGCTGCTGGCCAATGAGGCCATGGCCCGCATGGCCAAAAGGATGCCGCCTCCGCCGGCCTATGAGATGCTTGCCCCGGGCCTGGTGGAAAAACTTAAGGATCTGGAGGGCTTTGATTTTGAAAGCCCGGACAGTAAAAATTTATTCGACCACTGGAAAAGCCGCGAAAAAGACATCTTCGACCTGTATGAATTTTACAGTCAATATGCGCATCAGTTCACCGGAGCGCAGGCCTTGAATTTCGACCAGGCCGTGGCGCTTATGCGGCGGTTCAAATCCATTGAAAAGCTTCAGAGACAGCTATTAAGCGGCCGGTTGTCCGAAATCGACATCCAAAACCTCCAGCAGATCCTGGGCGACAACGCTGAAAAATCCATTAATATTCTGCTTCAGCTTCCGGAGATCATTTCTGAAAAAGGGGTGGCGGATTTCAACCGGAAAACCGGGTTTTCCATGACGCCCAGGGGAATGCGGGCGCTGGGGGAATCGGCCTTCGGAAAAATGCTTCACCATGTGAAAAAAGACCGGCAGGGGGGACAGTTCGGCAATGCCCCGCAATCCGGGGAAATCGAGCCCGACTCTTCACGGCCTTATACTTACGGGGATCGGCTTGACATCGACATCACCCGAACCGTCCTTACGGCTGTATCCAAAAACCTGCTTGCAGATGGAGAGATGAACCTTTTCCCGGAAGATTTTTATATTCGGGAACGGGAAAAGCGCATTACCTCCACCACCGTGATTTTGCTGGATCTGTCCTGGTCCATGTCCTGGGACGGACGCTTTGAGGCCGGGAAAAAAGTGGCGCTCGCCCTGGATCACTATGTCCGCACCCGATTCCCCAAAGACAAGTTCCATGTGGTGGGATTTTCCACGGAAGCCCGGGAGCTCAAGGGAAACGCGCTGGCCCTTTCCGTATGGGATGCCAACAGGCCTTATACCAATCTTCAAGGCGGGCTCCGTCTGGCCATGCAGCTCATCCACAAAAGCGGCAACCGGAACAACCGGGTGATCGTGATCACCGACGGCCAGCCCACGGCTTATTACGACGAGCAACGACTGTACGTGGAATTGCCTGACGCCATGTTCGGTTTGAGCCCCAACGCCTGTAAGGCCACGCTGGCGGAAGTCCGCAAGGTTACGGCCAAGGGCATGAATATTGAGATGTTCATGCTCGACGACAACCCCGTGCTGATTGAATTTACCCACGCCATTGCCAAAATCAACCGGGGCAGGGCGGTCATGTGCCGTCCCGGCGAACTCGGGGAACTGGTTCTCGTGGAGGAAATAAAAAGGAGAGGCGGGAAAATTTGATCCATGCGCAATTAATCGGTTTTCTCTTTTTCTATTTTTTCCGGTTCTTTTTTATCGGCATCCGAGGTTGCCTTTTTGAAGTTTTTAATGGCCTTGCCCATGCCGGCGCCGATTTCCGGAAGTTTTCCGGCGCCGAATATGATCAGGATAATCACCAGAATGATAAGCAGTTCAGGCATTCCGATTCCAAACATTCAACCCTCCTCATCCGGCGTCGGTTCCCGTGTTTCCATGAGCAACGCCTTGAATTCTTTTGATTTTAAGTAACCGTCCAATGCACTTTGATAATCGATCCACCGCTTCCAGAGCTCGGCCCACTGGTGATTGTGCCAATAATTTTCAGGAGTTGCCTTTCCTTTGAGATAGCCGATGTAATCCACATAGTCTTCCCGGCAGCCCTCGCAAAAATTATACGGCACCCTGGGCGGGGCCGGTTCCTTTGGACTGCCCGGATTTTTGGGTTCGATCCCGGCGCCGCATTTTTCACATTTAAATGCGCAGCGGACACACCTGAAAACATTTTGAACCGCTTGAATTTTGCGCTTTCTGGCTGATGCGGTTTTTTTGTTTTTCAGGCTCGCAATTTTTTCATCAATGGGTATTATATCCGCCACAAAAATTCCTTTTGTTCTCTGAGATTTCCTTGTGCTCTCCCGGTGAAAAGCACTTCTCCGTATACCATTGGTCCGAAAGGGTGTCAAATCATTACCATCGATCAAAAAGTTGTGAGCGCCGGATCATCGAATCCAATGAATGATAATTTAATTGTATCTCCGCTATATTCATGCTAAGCATCCATTTTTATAATCTTTATCATAAACAGCACGGGCAGGCGGGCAGGGGGAAGGGCTTCGGGGATTGCAAGATGGCTTACCTTTAGCCTTCGGTCTTCTGCCTGATGAAAGGTATCGACGAAATGAACACCCGGTTTACAGCGGACTGTCGTGTGGTACTCATCGGCAGCCTCCCTTTGAAAGACCATCGGGAGGCGATCGGTCTGGTTGCGCAATACAGCCCTGAAATTCCCCTGTGGGTTCAGTTGCCGGCTAATCCGGCGGAAGGCATGATCCGCCAGTTTTTACCCGGTTTACCCGGACTTTCCGACGGCGCCCGGGGGCCGTTCGTCGATACGGAAAGCGATGGCTTCGGCGAGTCTTTGTTTGATTTTTATGCCGAGTACCTTGCCGTTACAGAAAGCGGTGCAAGTCTGGACCTCTCCCGGTTTGCGCTGACTGCCGACGCGGCCCGGGGGTTTTTCGAATTTGTCGATTACTTGCGCAGCCGGGATAAATCGCCGGTTGCCGTAAAGGGCCAGGTGACAGGGCCGATTACGTTTGCAACCCAGGTAAAGGATCAACAGCAAAAAGCCATTTTTTATAATGACCAGTTGCGCGACGCGGCCGTAAAATTGATCAGCCTGAAAGCGGCCTTCCAGGTTAAAACGCTTTCCCGCTTTAAGGTTCCGGTGGTCATTTTCATCGACGAGCCCGCACTTGCCGGATACGGCTCATCGGAATTCACCAGCATCTCCAAAGCCGATGTCACGGCATGCCTGGAGGAAGTGATCGGGGCGGTTCATGCGGCCGGAGGACTGGCGGGCATTCACGTCTGTGCCAATACGGATTGGTCCATTATCTTGGAATCTTCGGTGGATATCGTCAATTTTGATGCCTATTCCTATTTTGACCGGTTTGTTCTTTATCCGGATCATATTAAAACATTTATCGGCAGCGGCAAGATGATCGCCTGGGGAATCGTGCCCACCGCCCCTGCCGAGGCACTCGAAGTCGAAACCACCGCGTCTCTGGTTAAGAAATGGGATGATCAGGTCAAAGCCCTTGAGCGGTTGGGAATCGACAGAACGGTTATTTTTTCCCGCTCCTTCATTACGCCGAGTTGCGGGACCGGCTCATTGCAGCCCAAGCAGGCGTTAAAGGCGCTTGAACTGGCGCGGTCGGTTTCCGAAACCCTGAGAAGCCGGGCAACGGGTTAATCGTATGGATCATTGGTCACAGTGAACTCACACCTAATTTTAATTTAAAGAGGTTTTTTATGTCGCAAAACGGAAATTTTCAGAAATTTGTCGGCGCCAGGCGGTATGTTTTGGATGATGAGCTTGCCAAAATAATAAACATTTCCATGGCGCTGGAGATGCCGCTGCTGCTTAAGGGCGAACCCGGAACCGGAAAAACCATGCTGGCCCATGCCATCGCGGAAAACCTGGGGATGCCGCTGATTACATTAAATGTCAAATCCAGCATGAAACTGGTGGAAACCCTGTATCAATATGACACCCTGACGCGGTTAAACGACAGCCGCTTCGGGGATTCCAAGAGGGTCGTGAGCAATATCGAAGAGTATATCAAGATGGGGAAAATCGGGCAGGCCTTTACGGCGGACGAACGAACCGTATTGCTGATCGATGAAATCGACAAGGCGGATACCGATTTTCAGGACGACATGCTTGATGTGCTGGATCAGATGGAGTTCGACATCATCGAAATCGACAAAACCATCCGGACGAAGCACCGCCCGGTGTTCATCATTACGTCGAATGCCAAGAAGGATTTGTCGGATCCGTTTTTGGGCCGTTGCAATTTCCACCACATTGCTTTCCCGGATCCCAAAATGATGCGCAAAATTCTCAAGGTTCATTTTCCGGAAATAGAAAACGATCTCATGGAAAGCGCCATTTCGGTCTTTTATGATTTACGAAACCTCGATTCCATTGAAAAAAAGCCGGCCACCCGCGAACTGATCAACTGGATCAGGGCGCTCAATGCGGATAAGGATTTCAAGCCCAAGCAGCTTGAAAACGGGGAGATCCCGTTTATGGGCGTTTTATTTAAAAAAAGTTTGGACTATGAGCGGGCCATCAATCTCGTCAAACGGAAAAAACTATACTAGATAATATTGACGGTATAGTAAAAAATCTGATTTTTACCACGAAAGACGCGAAGAGTACGAAAGGATATAAGAATATATAATATTTTCATCTTCGTGTACTTCGTGCTCTTCGTGGTTTAT